>DASZYH010000186.1:0-7158 GCA_035545515.1 Opitutaceae bacterium | reverse complement strand
GCCTATCCCGTCCGGCGCTTGGGAAAATCTGGTTTTTCGGAAACGGGTGTGTTTCTTGTTGCCCCTTTATGTCCTCGCCGGAACTCATCCAACGCACGGAAGCGGCCAAACGGGCCGTGCTCGCGCATGTCGACCTGCTGCAGCGTGAGTTTGGCCGCGCCGAAAGCCAGTGGAAGGCGGACGGCACGCGCGTGACCGCGGTGGATATCGCCATCTCGGAGGGCATCTTTCGCCTGCTCCAGGCCGAATTTCCCGGGGACCAGTTTTTCAGCGAGGAACTGACGAATTGCGACGCCCCGATCCCGGTCACCGCGCGCTTTTCGTGGGTGCTCGATCCGGTCGACGGCACAAACAACTTTGCCCTCGGCATTCCTCATTGCGCCATCGCCCTGGCGCTGTGTGAGCACGGCGAACCGGTGTACGGCGTGGTTTACGATCTGAGTCGCCGGACCCTGATGCATGGCGGTCCCGGCTTCGGAGTTCACGACGGCGATCGGCCGGCCAGGCTCAAAGCGGCGCCGCAAACGAAGGAAACGTTGATCGCGTTCCACAGTCCGTTCGACAAGTCGCTCACGCCGCTGGCGAGCGGGATCATCGGCCAGTTCAAGATTCGCGGACTGGGCAGTGCGACGCTCCATCTCGCCTACGTCGCGGTCGGACTGCTCGACGGCTGCGTCGATTACAACGTGAAGATCTGGGACCTCGCGGCGGCGATTCCATTGGTCCGCGCCGGTGGCGGAGAGGTGCGTTTTCTCAACGGCGGTCAACTGCCGATGCAGCAGTTCGACCTCAGGATGGGCCGGATCATATACGTCGCCGGAACCCCCGCGATGTGCGATCGGTTGCAGGAGTTGATGGGGGAGATTCCGGCCCGCTTCTTCGGCCGGAAATAGGCGCGGATCGCCGGGTGTGCGGCGACGCTGCGCCGGGCGCGTGCGGCACGCCTCCGCGTCGGCGGACCCGAGTGGAGGCCGTTGCCGGAATCGCTCGCGGGCTCCGGTCCTGACCCGCGAACGACTGGGCTCCGTACCGGCGCTCTACACCTGGTACGTTTGCAGCGGCGTGGGATCGATGACCTTCGACCGCGGGGCGTTCTCGGTGAGCTGTTCCTTGAACCAGGCCCGCGCCGGCGGATCGCCGTGCGTCAGCACGATCGTCCGCGCGCCGGTCTGGACGGCGAATTCGAGCAATTCTTCGCGATCGGCATGCCCGCTCATCTCGAAGCGTTCGATCCTCGCCTTGACCTTGGTTCGGACATGCGCCGCCTCGAACAGGAAATCGTCTCCCGGTTTGGCGGCGAGCAAACGGCCGCCGGGCGTGTCGGGGTCGCAGTAGCCGACAAACCCGACCGTGTTGCGCGCGTGTCCGAGCAGCCCCGAGGCAAGCACGTAGCTCGGCGTGTTCTCCACCATCATGCCCGAGCTTACCACGTACACGGCGTTTTGCTTGGGATCCTCGCCCGCGTTCAGCTTTCGCGGCAGCGGCTTCACGTGGAGGTCTTTCATGATGTTTCGATTGAACACCACGTGCTTCGTCTTGCGTGAGATGTCGTCGAAGTAGTCCGACAGATCCACTCCCAGGCCCGAGGCGTAGATGGGACATTCCACGAGCCGGCCGAATTTCCGCGCGTCGTGCAGCACGGAAAGAATCTCCTGCATCCGGCCCAGGGCGAACACCGGCACGAGAAAGGAGCCGCCGCGCTGGATCGTGTCGTTGATCGACGTGATCAGGCGCGCGATCTCGTTGACGCGCTCCTTGCCCTCCGGGCGTTCGGTCGAGCCCCGGGTGGTTTCCATCACGAGCGTGTCGAAGTGCCCGCCGGGAAACTTCGCCGCGGGGATTGTCCGCTGCGATTCGAAGAGCACGTCGCCCGTGAAGAAGATTCCGCGGTGTTTGTGCCGCAACTCGACGCCGATCGCGCCGGCGACGTGACCGGCGCCGTGGAAGATGATCTCGATGTCGTCCTTGGCCCCGCGAAAGTGCTTGGCCTGGCCGAAGGGAAGGGGGGTGAACCGCTTCGCGCACCGGTCAACCTCGTCGTGCGTGAACAGGGGGTAATCGGGGATGTTCTCGTTTTCCCGCTGCCGGACCATCACGTTCGCGGAATTGTGGAGCATCCGCTCGATGAGCATGCGGCTCGAGCTGCTCATCAACACCGGCGTGTTCGGATGTTCGCGCATCACGACCGGCAGGCTGCCGATGTGATCCAGGTGGCAGTGGGTGATCAGAATGAGGTCGATCGTGAGGCCGCGCAGCGGCCGCAGATCCGGGGTGGCCGCCCGTCCAACCTTCTTCGGATGGAGCCCGCAATCGATCAGCAGATTCAGGTCGCCGAGCTGAACGAAAAGCGAATTGGCGCCAATGCCGCCGTCGCGATTCAGGTCTGTCAATTTCATGAACCTGACAAACAAGAACGGGAACGCTGGTGGAAACCAGACCTAAGTTTGGGCGCGGAAAAAAGAGAGGACGGTCTGCCGGCCCGCCACGCCTCGCGATATCAGGTCACCGCGCCTACATCGGGGATGGAATTGCGTCCTTCGGCTTGCGATGGGGGACCGCGCGGCGCACCGGAGTCAACCGCCGGCTTCGGCGCGGGGGATGGTCATCTCGAACGGTGGCAGGATCACGTGCACCCGGTTTCCGAATTCATCCACCCCATGAAAGCTCCCGTGCGCGCGCGCATCCATTCCCGTCACGTGGTAGCTGTTGTACGAGAATTGCTCGCCGGGCCCCAGACGGGGTGTTTCGCCGACAATCTTGTCGCCTTCGATCACGAGGCGTGTGCCGTCGTCGTGGAGGACCACCCATTTTCTGCCGAGGAGCGTCACGGCCCGATCCGACGCATTGCGGATCGTGATGAAGTAGACGAACGCGTGCGGCTTGTCCGCCGGCAGGCTCGCGCCACCATGATGGTAACAGAGCTTGTCGAGGCAGGCGGTGAGCCCGGGGAGTTCGCGTGAGCAGGACACGGCGAGGCAAAAGAGAGCCGTGATTGCCCGCGCGGCAAGCGGGTTTCGGCGGTGCTTTTCACGCTTGCTGCGGATCGCAGCGAACGCGAGAACTCCGGTCACATGGCCAAACTCGCGCTCCTTTCGGTATCGGACAAACAGGGTCTCGTTGAATTCGCGACCGCGCTGGTGCAGCGGCACGGATACAAGATTCTCTCCACCGGCGGTACGGCGAAACTGCTGGCGCAAAAAGGGCTTCCGGTCACAGAAGTCAGCCAGCACACCGGATTTCCAGAAATCATGGAAGGGCGGGTCAAGACCCTGCATCCGAAAATCCACGGCGGCTTGTTGTGCCGGCGCGACAAGGCCGAACATCTCGCCGAGGCGGAGAAGAACGGGATCGAATTGATCGATCTGGTCGTCGTGAACCTGTACCCGTTCGAACAGACGGTCGCGAAACGCGATGTCCATTTCGAGGAGGCGATCGAGAACATCGACATCGGCGGTCCCTCGATGCTGCGCAGTGCCGCCAAGAACCACGAGAGCGTCACGGTCGTGTGCGATCCGTCGGACTACGCCGCGGTGCTCGAGAGTCTCGACCAACCGGCGAGACTCGCGCCGCTTCGTCGTCGGCTCGCCTTGAAGGTCTTTCGACGAACCTCCGCGTACGACGGCGCCATTTCCCGCTACCTCGAGGCGCAGGTGTCGGAGCCCGACCTCGAGGCGCTGAGCGGCTTTCCGGCCACGCTGACCCTGTCGTGGAAGAAGGCGCAGGCGCTGCGCTACGGCGAGAATCCCCACCAAAAGGCGGCGCTCTACGGAACCTGGCACGACCACTTCGAGCAGCTCCAGGGCAAGGAGCTTTCGTATAACAACATTCTCGACATCACGTCGGCGACTTACCTCATCGGCGAGTTCGAGCGGCCGACGGTCGCGATCCTCAAGCACACGAACCCCTGCGGCATGGCGAGCGCGGACTCGCTGATCGAGGCGTGGGAGAAGGCGTATGCCACCGACCGGCAGGCGCCGTTTGGCGGAATCATCGTGGTGAATCAGACGCTCGATGGCGCGCTGGCGAAGGCGATCGCCGAGATTTTCACCGAGGTGATCATCGCTCCGCGGTTCAGCGACGAAGCGATGGCGGTGCTTTCGAAAAAGAAGAATCTGCGCCTGATGATCGCGAAGGGGGGCATCGGGGCCGATTCGCTCCAGGAGCTCCGCTCCGTCGTCGGCGGCGTCCTAGTCCAGGATCGCAACCGCATCGTGGGAAATGTGTCCGACTTCAAGGTCGTGACCAAGCGGCAGCCGAGTGAGGAGGAGTGGGCGGCGCTGCTCTTCGCCTGGAAGGTCTGCAAGCACGTCAAATCGAACGCCATCGTCTACGGCCGGGGCGAGCAGACGCTCGGCATTGGGGCCGGGCAGATGGCGCGGGTCGACAGCTCCCGCATCGCCGTCTGGAAGGCGAAGGAGGCGGGGCTCGACCTCAACGGCTCGGTCGTGGCGAGCGAAGCGTTGTTTCCGTTCGCCGACGGTCTGCTCGCGGCGGCGGATGCCGGTGCGACGGCCGCGATTCAACCCGGCGGCGCCATTCGCGACGCCGAGGTGATTGCCGCAGCCGATGCGCGCGGCATGGCGATGGTCTTCACCGGCCTCCGCCACTTCAGGCACTGACGCGGCGAGGACGGGCGGCGCGCCCGCCCGCACTGGCGCTCGATCGCGAATTGGGTCTCGGGCCGCATCGCCATGGGGTGTTGTCGCGCCCGGCTGCCCGACCCGGACGATACGCGCGAAGACGGGTTGCCCGTGCCCCATGGCGCGCGTTTTCCGGTTGGCGGCTACCTCGAATTTGGGCACGGTGGCCGGATGTTTGATCCCGTCGAAAAACTGAAGGAATTCATCCGGTTTCCGAGCATCTCGACCGATTCAAAGTTTCGGGACGGAATGCAGGGCGCCCAGAAATTCGTCTCCGGGTTGCTCGCATCGCTCGGATTCAAGGTCGAGGTGGTGCAAACCGAGCTTCACCCCATCATTTTCGCCCAGCGGGGCGGTGACCCGTCGTGGCCCCACGTGATCGTTTACGGGCATTACGACGTGCAGCCGGCCGATCCACTCGACCTCTGGCGCACGCCGCCGTTCGAGCCGACGATCATCGGGAACCGGATCTATGGCCGCGGGGCGGCCGACAACAAGGGACCGCTGATGACCAACATCGCGGCCATCGCGCAACTGCTCGAGCAGAACCCGAACCTCCCGCTTCGCATCACGTTCCTGATCGAAGGTGAGGAGGAGATGGGCAGCCCGAGCTTTCCGCAGTTCCTCGCGCAGTTTTCCGGACGCCTCCGCGAGGCGGACTTCGTTTTCCTCTCCGACACCGCGCTGCCGAATGAAAACCAGGTGGTGATCACCGCCGGGCTTCGTGGCCTGACGCTGTTCGATCTCCATGTCACCGCCGCGAAAGGCGACGTCCACTCCGGGCTGCACGGCGGCGCGTTTCGCAATCCGATCCAGGCCCTCGCCGAGATCATTGCGACGCTCCACACCCCCGACGGCCGGATCAACGTCCCCGGTTTCTACGACGACGTTCTCGACGTTCACCCATGGGAGCGCGACGAACTGACGAAACTCGGGCTGGATGAGCGCAAGTACGCGGAATTTCTCGGCGTGGAGGCGTTCTACACCCCGCCGGGTTTTTCGCCGGCCGAGGCCATCCGGTTCCAGCCGACGCTCGAATTCAACGGCATCGGCGGCGGATATCAGGGCGAGGGGACCAAGACCGTCATTCCCAGCCAGGCCTTCGTGAAGATCAGCTGCCGGCTCGTGCCGAACCAGCAGCCGGACAAGATCAAGCAGCTCGTCATCGCTGCGATTCGCGCCCGCGCGCCCAAGGGAGTGACGCTGAAGTTCGTCGATCAACACAAGGGCGACCCGTATGTGGTCGTTCCCCCGGGGCGCAGCAACACGCCCAAGGACCAGTCGCCGGTGCTGGCGCGCGCGTTTCGTGCGACGGACGCCGCCGTCACCGAAATCTGGGGACGCCCCCCGCTGTACCTGCGCGAGGGCGGCAGCGTCCCGATCATCGCCGACATCAAGCGTTCGACCGGCCTCGATTCGGTGATGCTGGGGCTCTTCCTCCCGGAGGATAATCTCCACGCGCCGAATGAGAGCTTCAACCTCGACGTGATGAAGAAGGGAATGGCGACGACCCAGCGGATCTTCGGCGAAATCGCCAAACGATAACCTCCGTCCGGTTCGTCGGTCGCGGCGTGGTCCTCGCTGAAAACGAGGCCACGCGCGGGTTGGGCCCGGGCCACTCGAGGGTCATTCGCCGGGCGCAAAAAAACGCCGCGGAGTTATCCGCGGCGTGAAAGGGAAAACGGAGCCGACGCTCAGAGCGCGCCGCCCGTCGGCGGCGGGGGAGGGAGGGCGGCGCCTGCCGCACCCGGTGCCGCCGCGCCGGCAGCGCCCGAGGCGCCCGGACGCACCACGATGAGGTTCACGTGACGGTCCTTTGCGGCCGTGGCCTGGTCGGCATTCTTCGTCGCCTCGAGGCTGCCCTTGGAAAGCGTCTCCATGCGGTCCGCGACGACGCCCAGGGTCTGGAGGTACTTCTTGACGGAGCTCGCACGGCGGTCGCCGAGCGAGAGATTGTACTCGGCGGTGCCGCGCCAGTCGCAATGGCCTTCGAGCAGCAGGCGGTCGCCGGGATTCTTGTCGAGATAGTCCTTTGCCGCCTGGAGCTTCGAGCGCTCGCCCCCCTTGATGGCCGCACTGTCGAAATCGAAATACACGGTCTGGGCCGCGAGCAGATCGCGGTTTTGACCATTCAGGTCGAACCCGCCCTCGCGCGGCGCCAGGTCCCCGCCCGTCGGCGTGAGGCTGGCGACGTCACTGGGATTCAGCGACGCCGCGCCGGAGGAACCGCCCCCCTGAGGTCCGAGTACGGTGGCCGAAGGATCGGGCCGAATCGGCTTTTTGCTGCAGCCGGCGAGCACGAGCGCGGCGCTGGCGACGACGAGGCAGAGTCTCTGCGAAGGGAGTTTCATGAGAGGAAAATGGTCCGGACGTGAAGTCCACCTATTGGGGCAACGAAGGTTTTCCCGCAAGGTTTTTACACCGGCTTCTTCGGCTCGATCAAACCCACCTCCAATGCGTAGCGTGTGAGGCTTGCAACATCGTGGAGGTTCAACTTCCGCATGAGATTCGTCCGGTG
>DASZYH010000185.1:0-8813 GCA_035545515.1 Opitutaceae bacterium | reverse complement strand
CCGAAAATGTCGAAACGCTGAGAAACTGACACTCTGGCGCACGATCCCGCGGCTCGACTTTCTGCATTCGATCAGCCCGTGGCCTTCATTTGTTGCTGCGACTCGTGGCCGCGAGCGTGAGCGAGTGGAGGTCAGAGCCTGCACGCTTTTCCGATTGTCCGATTTTCGTTCCGTTCGATCGCGTCGGAAAAAATCAGGCGGGGTCAGCGACCCCGCCCTACATCAGCCCAACTTGAACGCGCCAGAGCCGCGCTGGCTAAACCGGTGCTTTGGGCCGCACCAGGTTTTCGCCGCGCGAAAACCTGCCGCGATCCAGGTGAGAGGGCGCGGAAGGGACTCCGCGCCCTACCGCCTGAATTTCTCTCGCCTTGTTCCTCGCTTCTACAGCTCGAACGATGCGCTGAGGATGAACTTCCGCGGGTCGATGATGCGGTAGGCGAGCGGCGTGCCGTCCGGGAAGACCTGGATCGGCAGCAGGCCGCCGCCGGGTTCGGTCACGTTCTGCACGTTGAACTGGAACTTCGCGCGCACCCGTCCGTGAAACAGCGTGGTCTCGTAGCTCGTGAACAGATCGATGTGCGTCTGCGCCGACGTGTAGTAGGGGTGGTTCGCGTCGAGCTGCGTGATCTCGTTCGGCAGCGACTGGAGCCCGTAATAACCGATCGCCCGCTTGTCATCCCAGCGCCAGGCGCCGCCGACCGACACATTCTTGAGAATCCGGTTCTCGGTGATCCCGGCCAGCCGGTACCGGGTGCTGAACCGCACCGCATAACGGCTGTGCTGCGGGGTGGGCCGGCCTTCCAACTGCCGGTACACCGCCAGCGGCCCCGCGACGAACGTCGGCCAGTTTCCCGCCCCCGAACCGGTCAGTTTGTTGCTGTAGTGGTAGGTCTTGTTCAGCGTCCCCGAACCGTAGATGTACCACCAGAGCAGATGGCCGGTCGAACCGACCGGCAGTCCCGGCGCATCGGCCGCCGTGAACCGCGGATCCTCGATCTTCAGCCAGACCGGCATCCGCTGATTGATCCACTGCTCGATCGTCGATCCCGAATTCTGGTAGATCGTCTTCGTGTCGGTCGCCGAGGCCTTCACCGTCCAGTTTGGCGTGGGATTGAAGTTGATCTCGAGCTCGTTGCCGCTCGCGACCGTGTCCTGCGTCGCCGCCAGCGTCCCACTCGCCGCCGCCGTCTGCAGCCCGTTGATTTGATTCACGGTCAGCCCCATCACCTGGGCGCGCGCCGCCGCCACCTGATCCGCCGTGAACCCGGGATTAAGCTCCGTGATCCAGTCCGTCGAGCGGTTGTAGAGACTGTAGGCGTCGTTCGCCAGCAACCCGTCGAACCGCAGCACGCGCTGCGCGATCGTGCTGATGTCGCCCTTGCGGTCGGCGAGATCCTTGTCGACGTAGTGCGTGAACCGCACGCTCAGCCGGCCGCCGAACGCCGTCACCCAGAACCCGATGTCCTTGCCCTTGCCGAGCTGGTTCGGCAGCGGCCGCAGGAACAGGTCCACCGCGGGCCCCTCCGGGATGAAGCTGTCCGACGTGTTGTAGAACGGGCTGAAGCTCCGGACCGCCTCGGCCACGATCGAGCCGAGCCCCGAGGGGCCGCTTGCCGCGCGCTTCAGGAATCCGAGGTCCTTGAACGGGCGGAGCACGAACTGGTACGTCTTCGTCTTGCCGGACGCGGCCCGCCATTTCGAGCCGTCCTGCCAGCCGTTCGACGCCGGGTAGTTGAAGTTCAGCAGATCCGGCGTGAGCACCGCGTACAGGCCGTTGCGGTCATACACCTTGTCCTCGCGCAGGCCGAAGGTCGTCACCAGCATGTTGTCGAACCAGTTGCTCTGGAGCACGCCGCCGCTGGTCTTGATCACCTCCTGTCTCGAGGCCGAGCCGACCGAGCCGTCCGGGCTTGGGGTCCACGCGATCTGGGTCGGATCGGAGTGAAACGCGCCGGTGTTGCCCCAGACGAACGGGACGGTCGCGCCTTCCGGAAAATTGTTCGGGGCGTACTGGACCGGACCGTCGGGCGTGCTGCCGACGTAGTAGAACTCATAGACGCGGCTGTAGTTCGGGCTCGAGGGATAGCTGTTGCCCGAGGTCGTGCGGTTCGCGAGCGGGATGCCGGCGTTGAACTCCTGCTGTTCCCAGGGCTGGTCGCGCGACACCGCCGTGCGCCGCCACGCATACTGCCAGCTGCGCCGGTCCTTGTATTCCTCGTAGCCCATGAGCTGGTGCCGGCCGAGCCACTTGGTCCAGCGCTTGTCACCCGTGAAATCGAGCTGGTAGGCGAGCTGCGCGCGATAGGTGTCCCAGATCTCCGGCTGCGAGCGGAGGAACGGCTCCTTGCTCCGCAGGTACGGCCGGCCGTAGTAGGGATTCGGTGTGCCGTCGAGGTTCACGATGTTCGGGTCGGCATAGATTTCACCGATGATGCCATTCACGCTGGCCGGCCCGAGCGGCAGGTTCGCGAGGCGCCGGTCGTCCTCGCGGAAGAACGCGAGCTGCGCATCGAGGCTCTGGCGGGTGGTGTGGAAAAAGTTCTGCGTCAGCTCGGCGAGATACATGTTGTCCTTATCCCACTGCTTGTTCGCCGCCATCAGGTTGATCTTGTCCCAGTTGTAGATCGATTTGTCGGCCAGCGCCGCGTACGTGGCGAACAGCGGCTGGGCCGCGCCGTAACTGTCGACCGCCGACGTCGACACGAGGTACGGCGAGTTGGCCGGCGTCCCGGCAAAGGGATTCGTCGGATCCGTCGCCGCCGCCGTCGTCCAGTAGGGCGTGTCGCCCCCGGTGCCGACGCGGAAGATCGACCGGCCTTCGCTCGGGCTGGCGTTGAAGTAGGACGGCAGCGTCGTGATCGGCGTGGTGGAGTGCGGGTCGAGCGACTTCTTGTCCGCCGCCTGGCCGAAGGTCTGGCCGTTGAGCGTGATCAGCCGGGTGACGGGATTCCACGACGGCCGGCCGGCGTTGATCCAGGCGGTGATGTTGTCGCGCGGCGTCGTGAAGTTCGGCCGCTGCGCCGCATCGTCATAGTGGTACCAGCCCACCGAGAGGGTGGTCTTCTTGAACGGCCGCGCCTGCAGCTCGATGCTGAGCCGCCGGGCGCTCTCGCCGGAGGGCTTGCGGATGAAAGCCGTGCGCTCGTTGGCGTAGCTCGCGCGGAGCGCCAGCTTGTCCTTGATCAGCACCCGGTTCACATCGAGCGAAACGCGCCAGCCGCCGTAGCTGTCGGCCCGGGCTTCCACCCGGCTGTGGTCGCGGGACAGGTTCGCCTTCGCGGCGACCTGGTTGACGGTGCCGCCGGCGTTGCCCAGGCCGAAGATGTTGGCGTTCGGTCCGCGGCTGAGCTCGACCGAATCGAGCCAGAGCGGATCGAGCGGCACGCGCCGCGTGGTCTCGAAATTGTCGAAGGCGACATTGGCCGTGGCGATGCCGCGGACGCGGTTCGCCTCGGTGGGGTTGAGTGAAACATTGTCGGTCACCGCGCCGGTGCGATCGACCTGGATGTCCGAATAGGTGTCGGTGCCCTCCGTGCCCGCCATGTAGTCGAACACGTCGTTGATATCGAGCATCGCGAAGTCCTGCATCTGCGCCTTCGTCATCACGCTGATCGACTGGCCGAGGTCCTCGATTTTCGAGTTCAGGCGCGTGCCCGACATCGTGTTCGACTGGAAGTAGCCGTTCGTGTCGGCCTTCACCTCGAACGGCGACAGCGTCACGACCTGGTCGGATGGCGGCGACGCTGGGGATTGGTCCGGGGAGGGCGACGGTGCGGTCTGGGCGTGCGACGCTCCGCCGGCGATCAGGGCGAAGGCGACGACCCACGTGGGAAGGCCTGACGGGAACCGCCGGGGCGTCGCCGGCGTGCAGTGGTGTCTGACAGTTTTCATGGTGGGTGGTGGGAACTCGGGACAGTAAAGCACCGCGTCGGGCAAGGGCTTGCCCGGGGAAGGGTGGTCACCATGCCGTCACGTGGTTCCTCGCGCGCAGGCGCGTGGAACCAAGGCAGCGGACGGGCGGGACCGGGTCGGTGGGTTGGGGGTGGGGGAGTCGATGCGCACCGCCGCATGCGCGCGTGGTGCAGTGTCGCCACGCCAGTTTACTCCGGGTGATCGCGCAATTGCCCCGTTGCGCGCATCGTCGACTAGATTACGTCGCGCCGTGGCTGCGAGCGCCAACGAGCGGATGTTGTGATCGAACGTAGCGGCGAACGGGAGTGAGCCGACCGCTCAGCGAAACGCTGAAAAACTGAAATGCTGAAATCCGCCGCTTAGCGGCCGGTAGGGCGTGCGACTCCGTTCGCCGCCTCCTGAAACGCTGACGTTTCCCAGGTGGAGCCCGATGTCCCCATCGGGCTGCCTCGATCAACGCGATGAGGACATCGCGTTCCACCCGGAATCGATTTCAGCATGTCAGCTTTTCAGCGTTTCAGCTTTTCCACTCGACCGACCCGCCCGCCCTCACGCGCGATGCGTCGCGCTCCAGACCCACGCGGGCGGCAGGTTCTGCCAGACCGACTGGGCGCGATTGCCGAGCAACGAATACGCGCGCGGCTCGGGGAGCCACGGCACGTACGTGAACTGCACGACGTGAGCCAGGGCCGTCGAACGGACGAGCGATTCGAACGCGGCCAGCACGCGGGCGCGTTGCTCGCGGGTCAGGCTGAAGAGGGGAACCGATGAAACCAGCGCCAGCCGCTCGGTTGGCACCATCAGCGTGTCCAAGGCGTCCTCCACCAATCCCTCGACCACCTGCACATGGGGAAACCGCCGGCGCAGGTAGACGCAACACCCGCGATCGGCTTCGACGACCGTCAGCGGCAGGGCACCGGCCAGCTTGGCGAGCGCCCCGGTGATGGCGCCCGTGCCCGCGCCGACCTCGATGATCCGCCCGTTTCCTTTCTGCCCCAGGAAATGCGTCACCTCGCGCGCCATGCGTCCCGCCAGTTGCGGCGACGAGGGGACGACGCTTCCGACGCGGCGCGGCATGCGGACGAGGCTTTTCCACCAGACACAGGTGCGGTTGATCATCAAAAAAGGTGAGTGCGAAGCATCGCGGGAAGCGCCCCGGCAGGCTGGTTTGGGCCGATGCTGGCGGGCTCCCTTCCGCTGATCCATCCGAAATTCTCGGAGATCGAAAATTTTTCGCAAGCCGTCCGATCTCCTTGCGGCCGAGGGAGCCGTTCCCGCCAAGCCGCCCGCCCGACGCCGCCTGGGTCGGGCGCGGAGTCCCTTTCGCGCCACTATCTCGATTGCGGATCCACCAACTCCAGTCGTTGTCGTGCCTCACCCGGACCGAACGACGACGTGGCGGAGTGACGCAGGCTGCGGTGCGGAACAGCGGAGTCGTGTTGGGCTAGGGGCGGGACAGAGACGCCCAATCGGATGGAGAGTGGGACAGCGTCTTACTGATCGAAGCACGGGCGATCCCGAGATCGTAACCATATACGACGACCACGTTGATAACGTTGGCGCTCCGGGCGTCGGGATCGTTTTCGAGCACAATGGCAGCAGACCGGTCCGCGATGCCGTCATAATCCGCCGGTCGTTTCTTCGTCCGCACCGTGATGGTTATGGAGTCCACCCGCGATTTGGCCCCATTCACCCATAACAGGGAGCGGCCGACGAACACGCCGGCATCCGCGACCCCTGGCGACGCGATCAGCCTTTCGCGAACTCCGATCAGGTTCCGCAGCAAACCGCTCCGGGATGCAATGAGCCCCCCGACGGAGGCGATCGTCAAAACCGCCGCCGACAACGCGCCCACGGCGACATAATGCCCGCGCCAGACCCGCTCCGCGGTGGGACTACCCTCGCCCGATGCATTCACGACATACGTGCCGACCAGCAGGTCATGCGTGCTTTGCCGGGTCCGTCGGTTGAACACCAGCAGGTACACCAGACTCAAACCGAGGATCGGCACCAAAATTCCCACTACGACATTCCCGGCCGGATTTGTGATCGTTACGCCGTTCAGAAAAAACGGCACGCCGAGAACCAGGAATCGGACAAAGGCCCGTCCCGGACTGATGTGACGGCCGGCGCGGTCCACGACTTCCAGCTTGAGCAGGCGTTTGCCAATCGTCCGACCGTCTCCGATGCGGCTGTATCCAATCGTGAAATAGATCGCGGCGATCAAAAACCCGATGCCCTTTGCCCACTGCCCCATCGCCGCCAGACGATCGAAGGCGGAGAAGCCCACGATCGAACCCGTTACTCCCATCACCAATGAATCGATGCAAAACGCGATGACGCGGCGCCAAAACCCGGCGATCGTTCGGCCGCCTGGTCCGCTGCCCGTGTCTACCAGTCCGGAAGGGGGTGCTCCGGGCGGCAAATTCACGTTCTCCGGCGGGGTGGGATTCGCGGGGTCGACGGATTCCATGGTTCCCAGCCAATCCGGCCGCAGGTCCGGTGCAATGGCCGAACTCCATCTCCATTCCCATATGACAACATCTGGCCGATCCGCCCCAACCTCCCAACCTCGGCCGCCCACTATAGAACAATTTCGTGCCGCGCTCCGCGGACCCACTTGTCACGTATTACGTGACAAGATCAACGTACGCGCCGGCGTAAATTGCGGAATCACAAATCTCCCGGCTAGGCGCATATATGTACATCGGTGGTTCGACTGGTCGTTCCGGCGCAACCGTCTACCTATGCTCATAGAGAGAAAATCCTATTGCGGGTACCACCACGTCGCGCATCGTAACCCAATTCCCACGACCCCATGGTTTGGAACATTGTGCTGCCCTCTCTGGTATTTGGTGCCGAGAAGAAGATCAGTTCGTATGGCATCGCGGCGTCGTTTGGGATCTTCAAAGATGGTCTCGTCTTGCTGCTTGCCCGGAATGTCGTCGCGGCAATCGTGGCCGCCGTTTTCTACGGCGTTCTCGCATCCGCGTTCGTCGATTTCCTGAAGCGGCACGACTGTCGGGGAGCCGCAGGAGAGCCCAGAGGCGCCCGCCTCGTCAACCAGCGGCGAAGAGATGACGATCGGCGGTGACTTTCTCCTCGCCTGAGCTGAGGCGGAATCCAACAAGATGAAGCCGGAATCTGGAAACGGGCGTCGGCCTTTTATTCTCGGGTATTCCTTGATCCTACCGGCGAGCTGGATGTTGTTCTCGGTTCCAGCTTCGATCCTTCTGCCGGGCCATCGGCTGGGAATCGTTGGCACAGGGATGTTCTTCATGGCCGTCGCGGCGTTCACGAGCTGGCTTTTTGCCCGGCGCCATCACCGCCCATATTCCTCATCCGAATTTCGGCGGCTGGTCGCCTACAGTGCGACTTGGGCCATCTTGTTCGAATCTATCGTGCTGGTCGGCGTCGTGATCCTGCCCCAGCTCCATTCCGGCCACGTGGAGGTTTCACCGCTCAGGTTCGCTTGGGGAATTACGGCCGTTTTCGACACGCTGTTCCTTTGGTTGGCGTTCAAGTATACGGGAAACCGAGTGATCGCCTCGTCCCTTCGAACTCGGAATCTGGATCAGACAGGATCCCCGCCACCCCTTTGATCGGGCAAACGGCGTGAAGCAGCCCGCAATCGCGCTCACCGATTCGCGGCCATTGCCTTGGGGGAGCCCTCTTCCCGACCATTTCTTGGCCGCGGCGACTGAAAGCTGACAACCTGAAATCCGGTCTCGATGACCGACCGACCATTCGACCGTCAATGTTTCGCAGTTTCGCTGCCGGCCGAGGATTCGCTGGGGAGCGAAACGGCGTAGATTTGGTTCGCGTTGCCTTTCAGGTGCGCGGTGAAGAGTACCCACCGTGCGTCCGGCGTCAGGTGCGGGTTCGGCTCGTGGTACGCTGCGTTCGGGTTGTTGTAGTGCGCCGAGAAATCGCACAGCCGCTCCACCGGCACCGCGCCGGTGCGCAGGTCCCCCTGGTCGAGCCGGTACAGGTACAGCCAGGGATTGTCCCCCTGGAAACCGTCGCCGACCGCCCAGCGATCGCCCGGGCCGATGGCGTAATGGATTGAGCGGTTGCCGCGGATCGACCCGGCCGTCCGATATACATAGCGCGTCTCCACTCCCGTGCGCAGGTCCAGATGGGCGAGCGCTCCCGCCGTACTGATGTCGTACCACACCGATTCGCCATCCCGGTCCCAGAACTCGTGCGTGATCCCGTCGTTCTCGAGCTCCCCGGTGCGCGGCGTGGTGACCGCGCCGGTTCGGAGATCGAGCAGCCGGAGGCGATTCTTGATGTGCACGGAGACGAACCCTTCGTGGATGAACAGCGCCCGGTTTGAATCGGCCGGCGAGCCCTGCACGTGTCCTAGCCAGTGACTCTGCTCGTCTCGAAACACCGGCGTCAATTTTCCGGACTCGATGTCAATCGAGTAGATGACGTTGTGCTTCGGCATCTTTTCGTAGGCGACGATGTAATCGAGGCGCCGGACATGAATGTCTTTTTGCGGCGTCGCCGTCACGCGCACGTGCGTCGCGTAGAGCTGGTCGCAATAGGCGAACAGCAGCTTCTTTTCGTCGGCCGTGAATCCGAAGCCCGCGCTTTCCGCGAGCAGGTCGTGCGGCACCGTGACGAGCTTTCGCAGGTCGCCGGAGTCGAGGTTCAGCAGGAAAACATCATCGCCGCGCCGGAACGCCGCCGCGCGCCGGTGCGGCAGCACGACGAGATTCAGCCCGGTCTCGTGGGTGAGCTGACGGATCGCGCCGTTCCGGAGATTGAACGTGTAGTAGCCCTCGTCCTTTCCGTGCCGGCCGGTGAAGAGCATCAGGTCGCCCGCCACGGTGAAGACGTTCTGGTGAAAATACGGCAGCCCCGCGGTATCGAACCCCGATGTCACGCAGACC
>DASZYH010000184.1:0-4548 GCA_035545515.1 Opitutaceae bacterium | reverse complement strand
TTCAACGGCAGCCCTACCCGCTGAAGCATCGCACCGGCGTCCGGCTTTCCCGCGTACGTGTTACTCCACCCGCGTTCGCCATCGTTTCAACGCCCGCTTCTGGCGCCCGTAAATTTCAGACAAAAATCCGGCAATGCCGGCGTGGATACGGGAAATGGATTTGACCGCGCTCGCACCGCGTCCTTGCGTGACCCCCTACCCCAAATGAACAAAGCTGAATTGGTTGAGGAAGTGCAGAAGCTCCTGGGCGATGGTGCGACGAAGGCAGCCACGGAACGGGCCGTCGAGGCCGTGCTCGCGGCGGTGAAACGCGGCCTGCGCCGCGACAAAGAGGTCGCCCTGGTCGGCTTCGGGACTTTTGCCACCGCCCTCCGTCCCGCGCGGCGGGGCTTCAATCCCCACACGAAAAAACCGATGAAGATTCCCGCGGTGCGCACCATCCGTTTCAAGGCCGGTCGTGAGCTTCGCGGCGTCGCCTGACCCCGCTCTCCGTCACCCTCGCAATTTTCGGAATGGACCCGCCGCTTGCGGCGGGTTCTTTTTTTCCCTTCATGCACGCCGCCCTCGTCGAGAAATTCCGCCGCACCTTCGGCCGCGATCCGGAGATCGTCACCCGCGCTCCCGGGCGGATCGAATTCATCGGGAATCACACCGATTACAACGGCGGCACCGTCCTCGGCGCGGCCATCGACCGCGGGGTCTGGGTCGCACTCACCCCGCAGTCCGGCGACCGGCGCCGGTTCGCCACCGATCACCACGAGGGCGTGGCCGAGCAATCCGCGGGGCACCTGGCCCGGGTCGCCGGCTCCGACAGCTGGACCAACTATCCGCTCGGAGTCCTCGCGGCCCTGCCGGAATTCGGCCTGCGCGCGCCCGGCGGCTTCGATTATTGCGCCGCCTCGAACCTTCCGGTCGGCGCGGGTCTCAGCAGCAGCGCCGCGATCGAACTCGCCTCCGCCCTCGCATTTCTCGCCGCCACCGGCCAGCAGCCCGACCGCGAGGTCGTCGTGAAGATCGGCAAGCACGCGGAGAACCACTTTGTCGGCGTACCGTGCGGGATCCTCGACCAGGCCGTGTCGGGTTTCGGCCGGAAGGACCATCTCGTCTACATCGACTGCCGCGGCCCGCGCTTCGAAACCGTTCCGCTGCCGGCCGGCGCGCATTTCTGGATTTTCAACACGCACACCAAACACGCGCTGGTCGACGGCCTCTACGCCGCCCGCCACCGCGAATGCATGGAGGCCGCCCGCGCCCTCGGCGTGTCGCTGCTCGTCGAGGTCTCCCCGGCCACGCTCGCCGCCCAGGCCGGCAAGCTCACCCCCGTTGCCGCCAAACGCGCGCGCCACGTCGTCGAGGAAATCGCCCGCGTGGCCGATACCGTCGCCGCCCTCCGCACCGGCGATCTGCCGGCGGTCGGCCAGCTCCTCACCGCCTCGCATCGCAGCTCGCAGTCGCTGTTCGAAAACAGCACCCCCGAACTCGACTTCCTCGTCGATACGCTCGTCGCCACGCCCCACGTGTACGGGGTTCGACTGACCGGCGGCGGATTTGGCGGCGCCGTCATGGCGCTCACCGCGCCGGAATTTGGCGAAGCGTCCGCCAAGTCGGTCGCCGCCGCGTATGCCCGGAAATTCGGCGCCGAACCGGACGTCCTCCACGCCCGCACGGATGAGGGCGCCGAGCGGATCGCCTGAATTCCGCCGGGGAAACCGGGCCCCACGGCCGCAAATCGCGGTTGCGGTCCGGCTCCCCCGCGGCGATATCGTGGAAAACTGACGCGAACTCGGGCCTTCCGCGCCAGTCTCACCCCGGCGCACGCCAAACCTCCCTATGAACCTTCCGCCTACCCCGCGCGTCCCGATCCCCCGCACTTCGCCCGCCTCGACCCGCCGCAACGTCACGCGCCGACTCGTGCTTGCCGCCTCTGCCATGTCGTTGGCCTTCCTGCTCGGCTGCGCGAACGAACCCGGCACCTACCGCCGGGTCGACACCACGAAATACACGCTCGAGAACACCGACCGCGTCGCGCTGCTCGATTCCGCCACCCGTCACGATGTCTCCTGCACCGGTCTCCAGGATCACCTGCTGGCCGACGGTCGCATGGAGGTCGTCGCCAACCTGAAGAACCGCGGCGGCCGCCCGCTCAAGGTCGAGGCGAGCTGCCTCTTCACGAATGATGATCTGACGACGCCCGGCAGGGAGACACCCTGGCAAACGGTGAACCTCGCCGAAAACACCACCGAAGCGGTTCGCTTCACCGCCCCGATCGCCGGAGCCACCCGGTATCGGATTCGGATCCGGGAGCCGCTCTGACCCCGGCGTGCCGCCGGACGACCGCCGAGCCGAATCGATCACCGGCGGTTTCCGCCTGTTCAGCGGTGGATCCCCGCGGACGACGGTGTCGGTTATTTCTTCGCCGATGGCGGCGCCGCCGGTGACCCCGCCGGCTTCGCGGGCTGCGGCGAAAACGTGACGTTCGCGGCGGCCGCATCCATCTGCGCCACGGCGCGGTCGATGATCTCCTTCTCCTTCGGATCATCCTTCACCACCGGTTTTCCGGACGAGAAATCAATCGTCTTCCCGTCCTGGATCGCCGTCGCGGGCTGAACGCGACGCACGTTTCGATGCCAGGTGAGCCACAGGCCCAGGGCCACCAGCGCCGTCGCAATCAGCATCAGCCATGCGCGCATCCTGAACATCGCGGCCGGGAGTCTGGTGTAACCCACGCCGGCCGGCGAGTTCGAATCCCGCCGTGCAGCGGTGTGTTCGCGGGTCCGGTAGCGCATCCCGGGATTGCGGCCCCGACCTCCTGCGCAAGACTGTCCGCTCCGTGTCCCGTCTGGCCCCCTATCTCCGCGAAATCCGTCCCACCGTCGCCCTGGCGGTGCCGATCATCGTCGGCCAGGTGAGTCAGATGCTCATGGGCGTGACCGACAGCGTCATGATCGGCCACGCCGGGACCGTGCCGCTGGCCGCCTCCTCCTTCGGCGGGAACGTCTTCAACGTGTTCTACGTCGTCGGCATCGGCATGCTGGTGCCGGTTTCCATCTTCACCGCCCGCGCGCACGGGGCGGAGCGTCCCGAGGACGCCTCGGAATACCTCCGGCATGGCTGCGCGATCGCGGCCGGCTTCGGGCTGCTCGAGATGCTCCTGCTCGCCCTGATCAGCACGCAGTTGCACCGGTTCGGCCAGCCGCCCGAGGTGCTCGCGATCATCAGGCCGTTTTTCCTCCTCATCGGCGCGTCGATCGTTCCGGTGCTGGTTTACTTGGCGCTTCGGCAGTTCGCGGAGGCCATGGGCCGGCCCTGGGTGCCGATGATGATCATGCTCGGCGGCGTCGGGCTGAATGTGCTGCTCAACTGGGTGTTCATTTACGGCCACCTCGGCGTGCCAGCGCTGGGCCTCACGGGCGCGGGCATCTCCACCCTCACCTCGCGGACCCTCGGAGCATTGGTGATCTGGACGTGGGTGCGCCTCGACCCGGTGACGCGGGCGGCGTGGCCGCGACACTGGTTCGCCCGACTCTCGGCCGCCCGGCTTCGCGAAATGCTCCACGTCGGCGTGCCGTCGTCCGGGATGCTGTTTTTCGAAGCGTCGGCCTTCAGCCTTTCGACCGTGATGGTCGGCTGGCTCGGCTCGGTTCCGCTCGCCGCGCACCAGATTGCCATCACCTGCGCATCGATGTCGTTCATGTTCCCGCTCGGGCTTGCGATGGCCACCTCCGTGCGCGTGAGCCGCGTCGTCGGCGCCGGCGAACGGCACCGGCTGCGGCCGATCGCGTTCGGGGCGATGGCGCTCGGCATCGGCATGACCGGAACGTTCGGACTCGCATTCGGGTTCGGTGGGCGGGTGATCGCGACCTGGTTCGTCAGGGACCCCGCGGTGATCGCGCTCGCCGCGCAACTGCTCGTCGTCGCCGCGCTGTTTCAGGTGTTCGATGGCTGGCAGGTGACGGGCGCGGCATCGCTCCGCGCCATCACCGACGTCCGAATCCCGGCCATCATCACCTTTACCGCGTACTGGGTCGTGGCGCTGCCGCTCGGTTATGTCCTGGGCATCCGCGGACCGTACGGTGCGGTCGGAATGTGGATCGGCATCGCCGGAGGTCTGGCCTTCGCCGCGGTCTTTCTGGCCTCGCGGTTCGCGAGACTCACCGCGCGACAACCGGCATAAATCGGGACGCCAGCAAGCGTGTCGGTCAACGGACGCTCGACGTCCGTGCCTATCGGCCGAATTTCGCGCGGACGCCGGCCAGGTCCAGACCGTCGATCCGGACCACCTTTTGCCGCGAGGTGTCGCCCCGCAGCACAGTGACCGCGCGCCGTGGCAGCCCGAGGGTCTCGGCGAGGAACTCGCACAACGCCTCGTTGGCTCGCCCCTCCACCGGCGGAGCATGCACCTTTACCTTGAGTGCGTCGCCCAGCCATCCCACGACCGCGTTTCGCGGGGCATTGGGAATCGCCTTGATGGAAACCGTGCAGGAGTTGGTCATCCCAGTGACCGACCGTAGCAGATCGGCCACGCCACCGCCACGGCGAATGCCGTCT
>DASZYH010000183.1:0-26705 GCA_035545515.1 Opitutaceae bacterium | reverse complement strand
GCAACCAGCTGCAATGGCCGATAGGCGAAGCCTGGTCAGGCGGCGTGCTCCTGATGCGACTTCGTAGCACTCGAACGTGAGTGATTAGAGCGTGGAATGTGCAGCCGCGACCGTCTCCGCCGAAGCCTCGCGCGAAGGATTCAAGGGACGCTCAGCGCGATGGCGGCTTTCGGCGATCCCGGTAGCTGCGACTGTGTCCGCCATAGCGTCAGCGAAGGCGGAGCGCCAGCGAGTGGCCCTCACCCCGTAGCTGCGACTGTGTCCGCCGTAGCGCTCGGGCGAAGGCGGAGCGTGAGAGAGTGGCGCCCCGATGCTCAGCGGCGACCTGTCCGCCGAAGCCTTTTCCACAAGCCGGTCCAAATCTTGTAGGCGCGGTGAACATCTCACCGCGCGGGTTGATGCGTCCGTCGCACCTCGCGCGGTGGGGTCACCGCGCGTACAGGTAAATGCGTGCGGCGGGACGAGTGCATCGATCCAACTCGATGGGGACATCGAGTTCCACCTGACGAGCTCGATCGGAGGATCGAGTGACGCTGGCTCAGCGGTAGCGGTAAAGCGTGACGCGCTGGAGGGAGGGGTTCGGGCCGAAGAAGCGGAGGCCGCTGCCCGACTGGCCGGCGGCGGCCGCGGCCGCGAGATCGTAGCGGAGCAGGATGTCGTCACCGTTCATCCGGCGGCCGGCCACCCAGCGGCTGTCGACAAACGTCCCCGCCTCGGCGGAGGCGAAGCCGACGATCTCGCCGGTCGCGGGACGCGGCGAGAACGTCACCTGCACATCGCAACCGGCGACGACGTACTCGTCCGGTCCGGTGTTGAAGAGGAGCGCATAACCCTGCGCGGGCACCTCATTCGGAGCGCGGCGGTTGCGGCGGAGATCAACGTTGAGCGTGTACGCCCCGAGCGGGACGTCCTCGGACGGATGCGCGGCGTTGAGCGACACGCCGGCGATGGTCCCCTTCGCCTGCGCATCGAGGATCAGCGGCGTGAGCTCGCGGAGCAGCGCGTAGCCGCGGGGCAGCGGGAGCGCCTCGAGGTCACGCGGGGCGGATTGTCCCGGGTCCGTACGCAAGGCGAGCAACCGGCCGGTGTTGTCGATGCCGAACGGCGAGTACCCGATGGCCGAGTGGGCGCCGATGGCATAGAAGGCATTCGCCACGCCGCCGGCGTCGCCGCGAGACTCCGGCACGAAGAGCGGGTTGTCGGCACGATGAAACCGGGTGCACCAGTCGGCGAAGTCCGGCAGATAGATGTCGGGGCAGTTCAGGTCGATGTGGGGTGCGCCGACCTTCCACACATCGAGCGTCAACGGCTCGGGCCCGCCGCTCGGGAAATCACCCGGCAGCTTGTCCTCCGGCTGGACGATCCAGGTGTTGGTGAAGAGCGGGAGGTTCAGCTCGGCTTTTCCGGCAGCGGCGACGCGATCCAGGTACCGCGCGTACTGCCAGGCCTGGAAAATCTCGTCCGTGGCGGGACCGACGCCGAATACGTCGGTCCAGGTGCCGGCGGTCTTCGCGCCGGCGGCCTGCCATTGGGCCCGGAGTTCCGGCCAGGCGTGGGCGTCGGACACGCGGGCAATGAGCTCGGCCGGGACCGGCTGCGCATACGCAGCGTCGGCCGCGGGCAGCCGGTCGCGCGAATCGCCGAGCACGCCGACCTCGTTCTCGAGCTGGCACATGATGACCGTGTGCTGCGGATCGGCCTGCCGGACGTGCCGCAGCAGCGCGGCGAACGCCCGCGCATCGGCGTCGCGCGTGGCCTCGCCGAACGTCGACAGGATCTCGACGGAACGGCCGCCGGCGATCCGCACCCGCGGGAACCGCTGCTGGTCGCGCTTCACCCAGGCCGGCGCAAAGCTGGACAAACCATTTTTCCAGCTCCCAAACCAGACGATCACGACGTGCATCTGCTGCGCGCGGGCCTGCGCGAGTGCGTCGTCGACGAGCGAAAAATCGAAACGCCCCTCGTCCGGCTCGATCCAGTCCCAGGCGACGCCGACGAGCGCGGTGTTCAGGCCCATCCGCGCGAGCCGCGGCCAGACGGTTTTCATGTAATCCGGACTCGACGCGGCGGTGTTCGCGAGCTCGCCGCCCAGGACGAGGAACGGCCGACCGTCGACGATGAGCTGCGTGGCGGCGCCGCGTTTTTCGAGGTGCGGAAGATTGGATGGAGCGGCCGACACGGCGGTCGCGGCGAAGACGAGCAAGGCCAGCGCGACGGGGAGGAGGCGACGGGGATTCATGGTCGATGGGGTGACCCGACCCAAACATCCACCCGGGCGCGCGACAAATCGCGGCGAGTCAGCCAGTCAGGCGAAGCGGGCCGGCCGCCCCCCCGAATGACCGCAAAAAAAGCGCCGGCGGATCACGCCGGCGCTTCGGAAAGATCGGACGATAACCCGACCTTACGGCAGGTCGGTGTAGCCCATCAGGTACCGGTCGCACTCGCGCGCGACGCCGCGACCCTCGTTGATGGCCCAGACGACGAGACTCTGGCCGCGGCGGCAGTCACCGGCGGCGAACACGCCCTTGATGCTGGTCGTGTACTTCTCGTGCTCGGCCTTGACGTTCGAGCGCGGGTCGGTCGCGACGCCGATGTCCTTCAGCAGCGCCTGCTCGGGCCCGAGGAAACCCATGGCGAGGAGGACGAGCTGGGCGGAGACGGTCTTCTCCGTGCCGGGGACTTCCTTCGGCACGAACGCGCCCTTGTCGTTCTTCTCCCACTTGATCTCGACGGTCACGAGCTCCTTCACGCCGCCCTTCTCGTCGCCGACGAACTTCTTGATGGTCTTGAGATACGTCCGCGGATCGGCGCCGAACTTGGCGGCGGCCTCCTCCTGGCCGTAGTCCATCTTGTACACCTTGGGCCACTCGGGCCAGGGGTTGTCGGCCGCGCGGTCCATCGGCGGCTTCGGGAGAATCTCGATCTGGGTGACGTTCTTGCAGCCGTGGCGCATCGAGGTGCCGACGCAGTCGGTGCCGGTGTCGCCGCCGCCGATGACGACGACGTCCTTGCCCTTGGCGCTGATGAGCGCGTGGTCCGCGCCGCCGTTGAGGACCGCCTTGGTGTTGGCGGTGAGGAACTCCATCGCGAAGTGCACGCCCTTGAGGCTGCGGCCCTCGACGGGAAGGTCGCGCGGCTGGGTCGCGCCGGTGCAGATGACCGTCGCGTCGAACTCCTTCAGGAGCATCTGCGGCTCGACATTCTCGCCGACGTTGGCGTTGCAGATGAACTTCACGCCCTCGTCCTCGAGCAGCTTGATCCGGCGGAGGACGACCTCCTTCTTGTCGAGCTTCATGTTCGGGATGCCGTACATGAGCAGGCCGCCCGGACGGTCCGCGCGCTCGAACACCGTGACGGTATGGCCGGCCTTGTTGAGCTGAGCGGCGGCGGAGAGACCCGACGGGCCCGAGCCGATGATGGCGACCTTCTTGCCCGTGCGCGCCTTCGGCGGCTCGGGGACGACCCAGCCCTCCTCCCAGCCGCGCTCAATGATCGAGTACTCGATGTTCTTGATCGTGACCGGCGGGTTGTTGAGCCCGAGCACGCAGGAGCCCTCGCAGGGAGCGGGGCAGACGCGGCCGGTGAAGTCCGGGAAGTTGTTCGTCTTGTGGAGCCGGTCGAGCGCGTCCTTCCACAGCCCGCGGTAGATGAGGTCGTTCCACTCCGGGATGAGATTGTTGATCGGGCAGCCCGAGGCCATGCCGCTGATCAGCTTGCCCGTGTGACAGAACGGGACGCCGCAGTCCATGCAGCGCGCGCCCTGCTGGCGGAGTTTCTTCTCCTCCATGTGATGGTGGAACTCCTTCCAGTCCTTCACCCGTTCGGACGGGGTGCGGTCGACCGGAAGCTCGCGCAGATACTCGATGAAGCCAGTTGGTTTACCCATGGACGTGAAAGGTTAGTTGCCTCCGACGCGGCTGAGGTCGCGGGCGTTTTCCTCGAAGGCAGCCATGATGGCTTCCTCGCCGGTCAACCCCTGGGCCTGCGCCTTGTCGATGCAGGAGACCATGCGCTTGTAGTCGTTGGGCAGGATCTTGACGAACTTGCGGACGACCTTGTCCCAATCGGCCAGGATGGCCTTGGCGCGCGTGCTCTTGGTGTAGTCGAGGTGCTTCTGGATCATGGCGCGGACCTCCGCGATCTCCTTGGGATCCTCGAGCTTCTCGACGCCGACCATCTGCGTGTTGACGCGCTTCGGGAAGTCGCCGGTCTCGTCGAGCACGTAGGCGATGCCGCCGGACATGCCGGCGCCGAAGTTGCGCCCGGCGGGGCCGAGGACAACGACGCGGCCGCCGGTCATGTACTCGCAACCATGGTCGCCGACCGACTCGACGACGGCGTCGACGCCCGAATTGCGAACGCCGAAGCGCTCGCCCGCCATGCCGCGAACGTAAACCTCGCCGGCGGTCGCGCCGTAGAGCGCGACGTTGCCGACGATGATGTTCTCCTCGGGCTTGAATGGCGAACTCGGCGGCGGGAAGACGATGAGCTTGCCGCCCGAGAGGCCCTTGCCGAAGTAGTCGTTGGCGTCGCCCTCGATCGAGAGCGTCATGCCGCGGGTGACGAACGCGCCGAAACTCTGGCCGGCGGAGCCCTTGAAGTTCAGGCGGATGGTGTCCTCGGGGAGGCCCTTGGCGCCATGCTTCTTCGTGACCTCGCCGCTGGTGATGGTGCCGACCACGCGGTGCACGTTGCGGATCGGGAGCTCGGCGACGACCTTCTCGCCGCGCTCGATCGCCGGCTGGCAGAGATCGAGGAGCGTCGTGACGTCGAGCGAGCGGTCGATGCCATGGTCCTGCTTCATCTGGCAGTAGCGGCCGACCTCCGGGCCGACGTCCGGCTGGTAGAGGATGTTGGAGAAATCGAGGCCGCGGGCCTTCCAGTGCTCGATCGCGTGCTTGGGCTCGAGCCGGTCGGTGCGGCCGATCATCTCGTCGATGGTGCGGAAGCCGAGCTGGGCCATGAGCTCACGAACGTCCTGGGCGATGAACGTCATGAAGTTCACGACGTCCTCGGGACGGCCGATGTACTTGGCCCGGAGCTGCGGGTCCTGGGTCGCGATGCCGGTGGGGCACGTGTTCAGGTGGCAGACGCGCATCATGATGCAGCCCGTCGAGACGAGCGGCGCGGTGGCGAAGCCGAACTCCTCGGCGCCGAGCAGCGCGGCGATGACGACGTCGCGGCCGGTCTTGAGCTGGCCGTCGGTCTCGACCGCAATGCGGGAGCGAAGGTTGTTGAGGACGAGGGTCTGGTGCGCCTCGGCGAGGCCGAGTTCCCACGGGAGACCCGCGTGATGGATGGAAGTCTGGGGCGAGGCGCCGGTGCCGCCGTCGTAACCCGAGATGAGGACGACGTCGGCGTGCGCCTTGGCGACGCCGGCGGCGACGGTGCCGACGCCGACCTCGGCGACCAGCTTCACGCTGATGCGCGCGTTCCGGTTGCCGTTCTTGAGGTCGTGGATCAGCTCCGCGAGATCCTCGATGGAGTAGATGTCGTGGTGCGGCGGCGGGGAGATCAGGCCGACGCCGGCGGTGGTGTGCCGCGTCTTGGCGACCCACGGGTAGACCTTGGTGCCGGGGAGCTGGCCGCCCTCGCCGGGCTTGGCGCCCTGCGCCATCTTGATCTGGAGCTCCTTGGCGTTGACGAGGTACTCGCTGGTGACGCCGAAGCGGCCCGAGGCGACCTGCTTGATCGCGGAGTTCTTGGAGTCGCCCTTCTCGTTGGTCCAGGTGAAGCGCTCGGGATCCTCGCCGCCCTCGCCGGTGTTCGACTTGCCGCCGAGCCGGTTCATGGCGATCGCGAGCGTCTCGTGCGCCTCCTTGGAAATCGAGCCGTACGACATCGCGCCGGTCTTGAACCGCTTCACGATGGCCTCGACCGGCTCCACTTCCTCGAGCGGAATGGCGGTGCCGCCGTTCTTGAACTCGAGGAGACTGCGGAGCGTGCAGAGCGCGCGCCCCTGTTCATTGATCTGCTTCGCGTACTGCTTGTACGTGGCGAAATTGCCGGTGCGGACCGCCTTCTGGAGGAAGTGGATCGACTCGGGCGTCCAGAGGTGCGCCTCGCCCTCCGTCCGCCACTTGTAGAGACCGCCGGCGGGAAGCACGTGGCCGTCGACCGGACGCTCCGGATAGGCCGCGCGGTGCCGGAGGAGAACCTCCTGGGCGATGACATCGAGCCCGACGCCGCCGACGCGCGACGGCGTCCAGGTAAAGTAATGGTCGATGACATCCTGGCGGAGGCCGAGCGCCTCGAAGACCTGGGCGCCGCGGTAGCTCTGGATGGCGGAGATGCCCATCTTGGACATGACCTTGATCACGCCCTTGGCGGCGGCCTTCACGAAGTTCTGGCAGGCCTTCTTGTGATCGATGTTCGGCAGCAGACCCTCCTGGATCATGTCGTCGATCGTCTCGAACGCGACATACGGATTGATGGCGCTGGCGCCGTAGCCGATGAGGAGCGAGAAGTGATGGACCTCGCGCGCCTCACCGGTCTCGAGGACGAGCGAAACGCGGGTGCGGAGCCCCTCGCGGATGAGGAAGTGATGCAGGCCGGCGATGGCGAGGAGCGCCGGGATGGGCGCGAAGTCGCGCGTGACGCCGCGGTCGCTGAGGATGATGACGTTGACCTCCTCCTCCTCGATCATGCGGCGGGCCATGATGGAGAGCTCCTCCATCGACTTGGCGAGGCCGCGCTCGCCGCGGGCGACGCGGAACAGCATCGAGAGCACGCCAACCTTGAGACCCGGCAGGTTGGTCCGGCGGATCTTGGCGAATTCCTCGTTGGTGAGGACGGGCCACTTCAATTCGACGCGACGGCAGGCGGACGGCTGCGGATTGAGGAGGTTGCCCTCGGAGCCGAGACGGGTCTCGGCCGAGGTGATGATCTCCTCGCGGATGCAGTCGATCGGCGGGTTCGTGACCTGGGCGAAGAGCTGCTTGAAGTAATCGTAGAGCAGGCGCGGCTTGTTCGAGAGGACCGCGAGCGCCGCGTCGTTGCCCATCGAACCGAGCGCCTCGACGCCGTCGCGCGCCATCGGGGTGAGAATGATGCGCTCGTCCTCGTTGGTGTAGCCGAACGCGATCTGGCGCTGGAGGAGCGTGGCGCGGTCGGGCTGCTCGACCTTCGGGGCCTCCGGGAGGTCGCTGAGGTGGACGAGGTGCTCGTTGAGCCACTGGCGGTACGGCTGGGCGCCGCAGATCTTCCGCTTGATCTCCTCATCCTCGATGATCCGGCCCTCCTCGGTGTCGACGAGGAACATCCGGCCCGGCTGGAGCCGGCCCTTGCGGACGACGTCCTCCGGGGGGAATTCGAGCACGCCGGCCTCGGAGGCCATGACGACGAGGTCGTCCTTGGTGACGTAGTAGCGCGAGGGGCGCAGGCCGTTGCGGTCGAGGATGGCGCCGATCTGCTTGCCGTCGGTGAAGGCGATCGAGGCGGGACCGTCCCACGGCTCCATCAGGCAGGAGTGGTACTGGTAAAACGCGCGGCGCTCGTCGTCCATCGACTCGTGGTTGGACCACGGTTCGGGAATCATCATCATCATCGCGTGCGACAGCGGACGCCCGGCGAGCACGAGCAGCTCGAGGGTGTTGTCGAACATCGACGAGTCGGAGCCGTTCGGGTTGATGATCGGGAGGATCTTCTGGATGTCCTCGCCGAAGACATCGCTCTGGAAGAGCGCCTCGCGGGCGTGCATCCAGTTGATGTTGCCGCGGAGGGTGTTGATTTCGCCGTTGTGGGCGAGGTAGCGGTACGGGTGCGCGCGCTCCCAGCTCGGGAACGTGTTGGTCGAGAACCGGGAGTGGACCAGCGCGAGCGCGGTGACCATCGACGGCTGCTTGAGGTCGGGGAAGTACGCGTCGACCTGCTCGGTGGTGAGCATGCCCTTGTAGACGAGCGTCTTCATCGAGAGGCTCGCGACGTACCAATACTCGGCGCCGGCGAGGGTCGAGGTGCGGATCTCGCTGTAGGCGCGCTTGCGGATGACGTAGAGCTTCCGCTCGAACGCGAGGTCGTCGGCCGCATCGGGACCGCGCCCGATGAAGATGTGACGCATGAACGGCTCGCAGGAGCGCGCGGTGTCACCGAGCGAGGCGCTGTTGGTCGGCACGGTGCGCCAGCCGAGGAACACCTGGCCCTCGGCCTGGATGATGGACTCGAACTTCTCCTCGATCTTGCGCCGGACCGTCGGGTTGCGCGGCAGGTAGACGAGGCCGCAGCCATAGGAGCCGGCCTCCGGCAGATTGATCCGGGCGGTCTTCGCGACGTCCGCGAGGAACGCGTGCGGCATCTGGAGCAGCACGCCCGCGCCGTCGCCCGTGTTGACCTCGCTGCCGCTGGCGCCGCGGTGGTCGAGGTTCCGCAGCACCTGCAGGGCGTCCTGCAGGATCTTGTGCGATTTGCGTCCCTTCATGTCGACGACGAAGCCGACGCCGCAGGCTTCGTGTTCGAACCAGGGATCGTAGAGGCCCTGCTTGGGCGGAAGGCCGGGGGACCGGAGCGGGGTGCCGCTCGGGCGATCGCTGCTGCTGTTGATGTCGGACGAGGTGTTCACGTGGACGGGAAAGCGGGCTGGAACCGTAGGGCCGGCCTGGACCGGACGGGCGGGAGAGACGCTACGGGACGCGTTGAGAGAAGGGTCGTGGGTGGGAGGCGGAGCGCGGGGGCGCCGCCGGGAGCTGGAAGTATGAGTGCGAAAAAAAAGCCGTTCTCGGAGTGCGAGAGCGGCCCGGGGGTGTTGGAGTACGGTGAGCTCTCAGCGCTGAGGATTAGAAGAAGCGGATCGTTTTGGTGGCCATTTTGGCGTGCTCCTCATCGGAGCAACCCGCATTCGTCGGCACGCCGGGTGCCTCTTCGTTCGGTTTAACGAGGTCGTTGCTGAGGAGATAATTTTCCACCTCTTCGCCGGAGACGTCGGCGAGCATCACGCCATCGATCTCAACGCACGGGGAGAGCGGCTGGCCGGACTTCTGCACCATCTCCGCGTAGTTGTCGCGGTTGTTGATGATGTCGACGTCCTCATAGGCGAGACCGTACTTTTGCATGATCGCACGGACGCCATTGGACCAGCCACAATGCGGCTTGAGATAGGCTTTGATCTTCATGCGGTGGACGGTATGCGGAGGCAAAAGCGGCGCAAGGTAAAGGGGTGCGATTTCCGCAATCAAGCGCTGTTTTCGGAAATTTGCGCGCAATTTTGTCATAGGTCCGCGCCCGACTGTGCTGCTCGCGGAAAACGGAGGCGCGCGGACGCGGGGAAAATTCCCGCGGCGGCGAAAACGCGGGCGCGTCGTCCGCCGCGCAACGCTCGGGGCCCGCGCGCGTCGCCGCGGCCCCGCTTGTCACTTGCCACTTGTTACTTCGGTGACGGCCGCATAAGACCCGCGCATGAAAGTCCTCGTGACCGGCGCCGCCGGGTTCATCGGCTATCACGTCGCGCGCCGCCTCGCGGAAACGAAGCGCTGCGAGGTGCTCGGGGTGGACCACCTGGGCAGCTATTACGACGTGGCGCTGAAGCAGGCGCGGGTGGCGGAGCTGGGGAAGTTCGAGGATTTTCGATTCGTGCAGGCCGATTTCGCCGAGCCGGAAAAGTTCGCCGGGCTGGTCGCCGCCTTCCGGCCGGACTACGTCGTGCACCTGGGCGCGCAGCCGGGGGTGCGGCACAGCATGGAAAATCCGGCGGCGTACACGCGGGCGAACCTCGACGGGTTTGCCAGCGTGCTGGAGGCCTGCCGCGTCACTCCGCCGAAGCACCTGGTGTTCGCCTCGAGCAGCAGCGTCTACGGCGCCGGCGCTCGCCCGCCGTTCCGCGAGGACGACAACACAGACCAGCCGGTGTCGTACTACGCGGCGACGAAGAAGGCGAACGAGCTGATGGCGCACAGCTACGCGCTGAACTACCGGATCGCCACCACGGGCCTGCGGTTTTTCACGGTGTACGGACCCTGGGGCCGGCCGGACATGGCGCCGACGCTGTTTGCGCGGGCGATCTGCGAAGGCGGCCCGCTGAAGCTCTTCAATCATGGCAAGAACCTGCGCGACTTCACCTACGTCGACGACGTGGTCGACGGGGTCGTGAAGGTGCTGCTCTACCCGCCGGTAACGTGGCCGACGCCGCCGTTCCGGATCTTCAACCTCGGCCACCATCGCCCGGTCGAGACCCTGCTGTTCGTGCGGATGCTCGAACAACTGCTGGGGCGGTCCGCGCAGATCGAGCTGCTGCCGCAGCAACCGGGCGACATGGCGGAGACGTGCGCCGACATCGAGCGGATCCGGAGCGCGATCGGGTTCGAGCCAAAGGTGACGCTGGAGGAGGGACTCGGGCGTTTCGCCGCGTGGTTCCGCGAGTACTACCGGCTCTGATGAATTGCCGAATGCGGACTGCGGAGTGCGGAATCGCCACGAACGGCGCGGCCGTTCGCACCGACCCAGGCGCGGTTGCACCCGGGCGGGGCCATCCCGAGCCTGTCACCAATCCGCACTCCGCAGTCCGCACTCCGAGATGTCGATGACCTGGACGAACATCGCCGGCGGATTGATCATCGTCGTGACGCTGATCGGCATCGCGATCGGCGGTTATCCGGCGCTGAAGATGAACCGCGCAACGATCGCGCTCGTCGGGGCGACGTTCCTGGTGGCGATCGGCGTGATGACGCTGGACCAGGCGTACCGAGCGGTCGACTGGAACACGATCGTGCTGCTGCTCGGCATGATGGTGCTGAACGTGAACCTGCGGATGGCGGGATTTTTCCACCTGGTGACGGCGCGGGTCCTGCGCTTCGCGCGGACGCCCCGCCGGCTGCTCGCGCTGATCATCGTGGTCGCGGGGGTCTTCGCGGCGGTTTTCCTGAACGACACGATCGTCCTCGTCTTCACGCCCCTGGTGCTCGACATCGCCGTCGCGCTGCGCCGCAACCCGATCCCGTACCTCATGGCGCTGGCGACGGCGGCGAACGTCGGGTCGACCGCGAGCATCACGGGCAATCCGCAGAACATGCTCGTGGGCATCTCGTCGGGCATCCCCTTCCTGACGTTCGTCCGCGACCTCGGACCGATCGCGCTGCTCGGGCTGGGCGTGATCTGGGTGGTCATCGTGCTGGTGTACCGCTCCGATTTTCGCGCGGAGGAATTCGAGACCGCGTACGCGTTCGAGCCGGAGATCAAGCGACCGAGGCTCCGCAAATCGCTGTTTGCCACCGCCGTCATGCTGGTCGCGCTGGTGATCGGCACGCCAGTGCCGCTGGCGGCGATCCTGGCCGCCGCGATCCTGCTCGTGACGCGGCGAACCGATCCCGCGCATGTCTTCCAGGAGATCGACTGGGCGCTGCTCGTGTTCTTCAGCGCCCTGTTTGTCGTGACCGGGGCGATCGAAACCGCGGGGTTTGACCGGCACCTGTTTGCCGCGCTCGCCCCGTACGCCAACGGCGGTCCGGGGCCGCTCAGCGTGGTTGCGGTGGTGCTGAGCAACCTGGTCTCGAACGTTCCCGCCGTGATGCTGTTCCGGCCGGTGGTGCCTTCGCTGACCAATCCGCACCTCGCATGGCTGACGCTCGCCATGGCGACAACCCTCGCGGGAAACCTGACGCTGCTCGGTTCGGTGGCGAACCTCATCGTCGCCGAAATCGCCAGAGCGCGGGGCGTGAAGCTCTCGTTCGCGGAGTACCTGAAGGCCGGCACCGCGATCGCGCTGATCACGCTCGCGATCGGCGTGGCGTGGCTGACCTGGGCGTGAGCGGAGACGGCCAGCGCGCCGGAGCGACAGCTCTATATATACCTACCATGGTCGCCGCCACCGACGAGATGCTGAAAATTGGCGCAGAAAACTCGTGGGAGTGGATCTCACGCACACTTCTCAAGAATCTGATATTCAATTACCAACGAATCATGCTACGTGACAGTACGCAGTAAATTCAGGGTTAAAACGGGTGCCCTGTACGGGTTTTACTCGGCAGGGCCTTTATTCTGGTTACCCACGTGCTCGTACGTCAGATTCGCCAGGCTCAACCTCGATGGGTCGCTGCGATCCCCCTCGTATGTCCCGCCCCTCACGCCGAAAAAAGAAAGCCGCCGGATTCACCCTCGTCGAGGTGATGATCACGATGTTTCTGATCTCGATGATGTGCCTGTCGGTGTTTGCGGCGCTCCAGCAGATCACGAAAAACGCGCTTTCGGTGGCCTTGCGCGACGAAGCCTACCACCTGATGCAGGCCCAGGCGGAGCAACTCCTCGAAGGCACGTACGCTGATTTCGTCCCGACCACCGCCGACCAGACCATCAACAGTTCGGTCAAGACCAGCTACCTGCCGAGCTTTGTCAATTCGCTGACCCAGCTCAGCACGAACCAGGCGGCCAATCTGGCTGGTCGGATCAGCTATACGCGCCGCGTTGTATCCGTCGCCTCGGACAGTTCCTCGACCACGCTGCGGGTCGAAGTGAGCTGGACCTGGCAGGGACGCCCCGAACTCGTCTCGACGCTGTTGTACCGCAGCAGTGCCAACTGACCAAGGGATCGACCATGGCTCCGTCGCCTTTGAATTCTTCCGCCAACGCCCGCCGCCGCCGCGCCGGTTTCACGCTGCTCGAGGTGATGATCGCCACCACGATCCTGGCGATGGCAACGGGCATGACCATCGTGGTGTACGTGGCGGCGATGAAACGGGCCCAGCACACGGAGAACATGCTGAAAGGCACGTCGGAACTCCGCTACACCGCCGACATGATTTCCCAGGCAATCCGCAGCGCCCCCTCCCTGCCGACGGTCAGCAGCGACGGCCTGACGCTGTACGTGACCCCGAAGGACGAAGGCGTTTACTTCGTCGTCCAAAACGGCACCTGGATCGACTCGGGCCACACGACGCAGGGGTGGAAGAGCAACCAAAAGACCGTGCAGGTCGATGCGGTCCTCTCGTCCGTGGCGGACAACGTGTTTTCCGGAACGAACCGACCGACCGGCGCGCTCTCGAGCGGTCAGGTTGGCACCTATTTCGTAACATCGAGCACCGGCTCCACCCCGAAGGTCAGCGATCTGATCCAGGCCAACGACACCCTCAGCATCCCGGAAACGGCGTTCGGCTCCGCCGTCTCGTCGATTACGATCAACAGCGTGAGCAACAATGCGGGGACCGCGACGGTGACGTTCACGACGAATCTCGGGGTCGACGTGCCAGACGGGACCGAGCTGTCGATCGCGTCCGGCCGCCAGTACATGTTCAAGGTCCTGAAGACCGCCGGGACGAACACGAAGGTGGGCGACCTGCTTTACTACCCGGACAGCCGCAACACCGCGCAATACACGATCCTGGCGCATGACATCGACTGGCAGCCGCTGTCCGACCCGTCCAACTCGACGAGCGCCCGGAGCACGCCGTTCTCGATCGCGAGCACGGCGACCGACTACGTGACGCTCAACCTCCAAAAGGTGCCCCAGGGTACGGCGGCCGGTCGCACGCTTCAGGGCGTGATCACGGCGGCGTACACCCGGACGAGCCCAACGCTCCCATGAAAACGAATGCCGACCACGGACGGACGCGGTCCCCGCGGCGACCCACAGCGGACGAGCGCGGCAGCGCCCTGTTCCTGCTTCTCATCATGGCCGTCGTCATGGCGACGATCATGGCCGGAATCTACTCCTACATCGGAAGCACCGCACAGCTCGAGAAGCGCAGCAACATCCGCCTCGAGTCCACCTATGCCGCCGAATACGCCTTCGAACAGGCCTACGGCCAACTCAACACGCTGATCTCGTCGAACACCCAGAACGCTCCGGACGCGGCGCATACGTCGGCGGTCACAAACCTGAGCACCGCCCCGACGTCCGTTTTCGGCAGTGCCGACGGCTACACGTGGCTCGCCAACATCACCGTCCCGGTGGAAAACGGCTATCCGACCGACTCGTTCACGAGCTTCAATTCGCAAACCGGTTTGTACAAGTACATGACGGTCGTCGAATTCACGCGGAAGGTGGGGAACATGACGGAGCCGGTGCACATGCAGTTCCAGCGCGAGTGGGATTACTCGCTGACCCCGCTGTTCCAATACGCGATCTTCTACAACAACGACCTCGAGCTTTTCCCCGGCGCGCAGTTCATCGTCGGCGGCAAGGTGCATTCGAACGGAACGATCTACACCGGTACCAGCGCCAGCATCGAATTCACCGACAACGTCACGTACGTGAACGGCATCGTGACCGGCCATTACAGTCCGAACGATCCGCGATCCGACCCGGGCAACCTGAAGAATCCCACGTACGACACGAAAAAATACGCCACGACCGCCGAGAATCCGCCGGGAGTAAGCAGCGCGAACACGTCGGACGGCAACGCGAACAACGACGGCCCCCGCGAGCTGATCGAAGTCCCGGACGTTCATTCGACGGATCCGAATTCGAACGACCGGATGTACGACAAGGCCGGGCTCAAGGTATTGGTGAATTCGTCCTCAACCGACTCGACGGCCGCAAGCGGTGTCGCAGTGGCCGCCGGCACGAAGGTCTTCCTCACGGAGGACGGAACCCAGATTCCCTCGACTGACCCGCTGGCGACGTACCTCAGCGGGCTGATGTCGAGCGGGACCATGAACGATTACCGCGAAGGCAAGACCCTGACGACCACGGACCTCGATGTCAGCGCCGTGAACACGGCGTACACGCAGGGCGGACTGCCGGAGACAATCCCGAGTTCAAGCAGCTGGCCGAACAACTCGAGCGTGCCGTCGTCGCTGCGAGGGCAGTCGATTCCCTCCACGCTCCGCGGGAAGGATCTCTGGAACGGCATCCTCTACATCAGCGACATCAGCAACACTTCGACCCACCGTACCGGCGTCCGGCTGCTCAACGGGACCGACCTGCCCGACGGGTCCAACAGTTCGAGCCCGAAGGCAGGACTCACGGTGGCGACGGACAATGCCGCCTACATCGTCGGCGATTACAATACCGGGGGAACGCCGCCCGTCGACACCAGCAGCAGCACGAGCGCTGATCCCCAAGTGTCGGGCTACACCCGGCAGCCGGCGGCGGTGATGGCGGACGCCATCACGATCGTTTCGAGCAACTGGATCAGTGGCGATTACAACAGCAAGAGCAGCTTGAGCCAACGACCGGCCGTCAACACCACGGTGAACAGCGCCTTGATTTCAGGTGTGGTCGAGTCGGTCAAAACCGGGGCGAACGCCGCCTACAGCGGCGGGGTCGAGAACTACTTTCGGCTCCTCGAGAATTGGACGCCCTCGAGCGGTCAGAAACGGCTGACGTACTACGGCTCGATCGTGAACCTCTACGACAGCCAGCAATCGACCGCCAAATGGATCACGACCGGCACGTATTACAACGCCCCGGTGCGCAACTGGTACTTCGACACGAATTACCTGAATCCGAACAGCCTTCCTCCCGGGACCCCGATCGTCCGCAGCCTCCTGCGGGGACAATGGGTCCAGGTGGAGTGAATGGCGGGCACTGAGGCAGGCGTCGGCGCGGAGCCAGAGCACCGGCAGTCCCAACCGCCCGCAGGCACGGCTTACTCCGCGCAAATGAAGGACGGCGCCGATGCGGCGGCGGTCGTCGCCGACGCCTCGGTCCGACGCACCAACGGCACGCCCAATTCTCCGGCAACCTCCCGGACGGCTGCGACGAGTTGTCCGAGCACCGGGCGAGGGGGAGCGGCCATCAGGCAGAACTGGATCCAGGTCCGCTGGGCAAGGTAACCGCTGCGATGGCTAGTCAGAAAACCGCGGCGCTCGAGCCGGGCGCCCAATTCCTCGGCTCCGACATCGGACGGCAATTCGATCGTGACGATGATTGGCGATGCGTGCGGTTCATCGGCGACGAGCTTGAAACCGGCGGCGCGAAATTCGCCGCGCAGCCAGCGGGCGTTGTCGCCCGTCTCACAGCGGCCGGCCGGAAGCCGCTCGACTTCGGCCAGCGCCAAATCGAGGGCGGTGACGAGATTCGAGGAATGGGTGAACGGAACGCCGTCGCAGGCGGCCCACATGCCAAGATCCAGGTACCGCGGGAGGTCGGGCCGCGCGGCCGGCCGGGTCTGGTGGAAAACCAGCGCCAACCCGGGCAGCGAGGCGATCCCTTTGCCGCTGACGCAACTCGCAAGATGAACCCCCTCCAGGTCGACGCGCACGGCGCCGATCGAACTGATGCAGTCGAGGCAAAGCAGGAGCTGGTGATCGCGGGCGAACTCCTTCAACGCGGCAAGATCGTGGAGTACGCCGGTGGAGGTTTCGTGGTGGACCAGCCAGATCCAACCCGGCGCGCGGACCTGTCCGGTCGCATGGGTGAGGAGGTCACGGTCGAGCGGGGTGCCCCACGGCAGCTTCGCCCAGTGAAACTCGAGTCCGGCGCGGCGCGCGTGGTCGGCGAGGCGTTCGCCAAACTCGCCGGTCGAGACGACGACACCGGGCCGGCCGAGGCCGGCAATCTGCGCCGCGATCACATCGTTGGCGAGTGAGCCGCTGCCCGGCATCACCTGCACGTCCGCCGCCCGCACCAGTGCCGCGAGGCGCCGGCGGACACTCGCGATCTGGGCCATGAATTCGGGCGCGCGATGCGGCACGGGATGACGGGCCACGCCGGCCAGCACCGCCGGCGACACAGCCACCGGTCCGGGCAGCAGGTTGACCGGAGCCGGGGGAAGGTCGGCAAACACGGGGGTGCCGGCGCTGCGCTGGAGACTTCGCCGGGACTGCATCGCCGCGAGGTACTTCTCCAAGGTCAACAGCATGGGCTGGTACGGGGCGTCAGCCGTGCCGACGACCGGTCCGAACGGCTCAAACCCGAGCGCACGGTAGAGCCGCAGCTGTCGCACGGCGCCGGAAATTACGGCCACATCGTCCCCGCGATCCCGGCAGTATTGGGCGACAAATTGCATGAGCTGCGCCGCCACCGGTCCGTTGCGGTGCCCGGGTTCGACCGCCAGTAGCCGCATTTCGACGATATTGCGTCCGTGCGGAAGGTAGCCATCCAGCTGCGCCAGTTTCGCGTCGAGCGAAAACGGGCGGCGGCGCCGCACGGCCAGTTGGGCGATCACGCGGCCGTCCCGGACGCCGATGACATACGTGTTTTCGGTGTGAAACCGATCGACCTGACGTCCATCCGGATTCGGCGCATGCTGAGGGATTTCCTCGACGAAAGTCCGGTAGTTCAGCCGGTGGATCTGCTCGAACTCATCGTCCGTCGTCGCGATCTTGAACGTAGTCACTGTTTCCATGCGGAACTGGGTGGGTCAGGGAGCCGGACGGTGCAACGCTCGCATAAAATGCGTGCGATGCGCAAGTACGACGAAGAGCAGCGCGACACCAAACGCGACACGCGCCGGAGCACCGGGCAGCAGCCACCAGGCGCATACAATGCCACCCATCGCCGCGGAGGTGGTGATATACAGGGAGCGCCGGGTGAAGGTGGCGGCAATGGCGGCCGGGATCGCAGCCGCCGCGGCAAAAAGCGGGTTCAGCATCAGGCAGCCGCCGAGGAACGGTCCGGCGCCCCGGCCTCCGCGGAACCGAAGTGGCGCGGGCCAGATATGACCCGCCACGACGGCCGGCAGGGCAACCGCCGACCAGGGGTCGTCGGGCAACAGCCAGCGGGCAAGCGCCAATGCCAGCACCGCCTTGCCGGCGTCGAGCAGCAGCACGATCAGAAACCCTCCGCCCCCGAGCACCCGCGCCGCATTGGTCGCACCTGTGCCGCCGCTGCCGGTGTCACGAAGATCGGCGCCGGTCCGGCGTCGGACCAGAAGCCAACCGGGCGCGAAGCAGCCGAGAGCGTAGCTAACGCACACCACGAGCGCCAACATGGAGGTTAACCGGGGAATAGTGGGAGGCAGCGTGGCATGGTTCGTGCCGATGTCCAATCCCAGATATTTGACTCTCCCTCCACGCGGCTGCGACGCTGACCCAATGCCGACCTATTGGCAGCTCCTGCTGCTCATCGTCCCCGTGTTCGCGCTGATTAGTGTGGGCGTCGGCGTGCGTCGGGTCGGCTGGATGGAAGCCGAGGCCGAAACCAGCCTCATCCGGGTCGCGTTGTACCTCTGCTATCCGTGCCTGATCTTCGAATCGATCGCGAACAACGCGGCACTGCGGACTCCAGGCAATCTCCTGCTACCGCCGCTGGTCGGATTCTTCGTCACGTGGGCGAGCATCCGCGCCGGTCTGCTGGTCGCCCGGCTGATCGGCCTCCAGCTCGGCTCGGGGATGCGCACCTTCGCGCTTTCGGTCGGGCTCACGAACTACGCTTATCTCGCGCTGCCGGTGATCGAGGGAATCTGGGGCAAGGGAAGCGTCGGCGTGCTGCTCGTCCACAACGTGGGCGTGGAAGTCGCCATCTGGACGGTCGGTCTGCTGGTGTTGAGCGGAACGTCGCTGCGCGAAGGCTGGCGCCGGCTGCTCAGTCCCGTCACCGGAGCGCTGGTTCTGGCGGTGCTCGCGAACCTGACCGGCATCGCACCGCTCCTGCCGAAGGTGGTGACGGATACGGTTCACGCGCTGGCCGTGTGCGCGATCCCGCTCGGACTCGTGATGACGGGCGCCAACCTCGCGAAATACCTCCAACGCCCCGCCGAGTTGTTCGACGCGAAAGTCACCATCGCGGCGAATGCGCTGCGCATGGGCGTCCTGCCGCTGCTGATGCTGCTGCTCGCGCGCTATCTCCCCTGCCCGATCGAATTGAAACACGTGATCGTGGTGCAGGCGGCCATGCCGAGTGCCGTCCTGCCGATCATCCTGGCGCAGTTGTTCGGCGGACATCCCCGGACCGCAGTGCAGATCGTCCTGACCACGACTGCGTTGGGTCTTTTCCTGATTCCGTTCTGGTTGCACGTGGGGATGACATGGGTGGGACCATGATCCACCCGACCACCGGCGTGACGGGTTCGCGTCTATTGCCGGTGCGTTAGGATTTCTACGGTGATGACCAAAATCTGCGCAATTTTGCGCAGCGTTGCGCAAGAACTGCACAGCGAGTTGGACGCACGGATGCGATCCTGCGGGCGTACCCGCTATCCTGTATGTTCCCAACTCTACACCACATCACGGCCACCGGCTTTTCGCCGGAAACGCCGTCGTCGTCCCCATCGCGTCCGCGTTTGCGCGGACGCCTGATCATCGCCGCTGCCCTGGCCGGCAGCCTTTGGCCGGCGACGATGCACGCGCTGCCAAGCTTTGCCCGCCAGATGAACATGGCGTGCATCGCCTGCCACACGGAATTTCCCGAGCTCACGCCGTTCGGCCGCCAGTTCAAGCTGAGCGGGTACACGATGAGCACGGGCCAGAGCGATCTGCCGCCGCTGGCGGTGATGCTCCAACCGTCGTTTACCCGGACCGAACAGCCGCAAGCGGGCGGCGCGGCGCCGGGTTTCAACGCGAACAACAATTTCGCCCTGACGCAGGCCAGCGTGTTCTACGCCGGACGGCTGTTCGGCCCCTACGCCAAGTCGCTCTTCGGATCCAGCGGTGCCAGCTACGTCGACAAGATCGGCGTGTTCCTGCAAACGACGTACGACGGCGTGGGCAAGACATGGTCGTGGGACAACGCCGAGATGCGTTACGCGGACTCCGGCACGCTCTTCGGTCACAGCGCGACCTACGGGATCTACGCGAACAACAATCCGACGATGGAAGACCCCTGGAACAGCACGCCTGCCTGGGGCTATCCGTTCTCCGGCTCGTCGCTCGCGCCGACGCCGGCAGCATCGACGCTGATTGACGGCGCCCTCGCGACCCAGGTGGCCGGCACGGGTGCGTACGCGATGTTCGACAACACGCTGTACGTCGACGCCGCGGCGTTTCACACCTTCGGCGCCCACGCCCAAAGATCGCTCGGCGTGGATCCGTCGGGCGAGGCGCAGATCGGAGGGCTGGCCCCCTACTGGCGCGTCGCCCTCCAGGAAACCCTCGGCAACGGTACGCTCGAGGTCGGCACGTTCGGCATGGCCGCCAACACCTATCCCGGCCGTGATTCCAGCGCGGGGCAGGACCGAACGGTCGATGTGGGCCTGGACAGCGAATACCAGATGGCCGTCGGCCGCAGCGACGTCACCGGCATGCTCTCGTGGATTGACGAACGGCAGAACTGGAACGCCAGTGCCGTCCTGGGATCCACCTCGAACACACGCGACACGCTGCACGAGTTCAAGGCCACGCTGCATTACCTGTTCGACAAGACCTACGGCGTCACCGCGCAGTATTTCAATCTCAACGGCGGGGCGGACGCCCTGCTGTACGGCGACAGCGCCACCGGATCGCCCAACAGCGACGGCGAGATCTTCCAGGTGGATTACCTGCCCTTCAACAAGTCCGGCGGACCCGCGTTCTGGCCGCGGAGCAACGTGAAGTTCTCCGCCCAATACGTGACGTACAACCGATTCGACGGCGCCCGGACGAACTTCGATGGCGCCGGCACGAACGCCCACGCCAACAACACCCTGTATCTCGAAACCTGGATTGCCTTTTGACCCACATGAAAACCCGAATCCGTCCACTCCTGGTCGCGGCCGCCTTGCTCGCCGCGCTTCCCGTCCTCCTCGCGGCGTCCGATGCGGTGAAGACCGTCGACATCACCGCGAACGACACGCTGCGGTTCAACGTGACGCGAATCGAAGCCGCCCCCGGCCAGACGCTGCGGATCGTGCTGCACAATGGCGGCACCGTTCCGAAGGAAGTCATGGGCCACAACTGGGTGCTGCTCGCCGCCGGCGAAAACCCTGACTCGTACACCGCCGCCGCGCTGACCGCGAAGGCGGAGAACTACGAACCGGCGGCGCTCAAATCCAACGTACTCGCCGCGATCCCGCTGCTCGGGCCCGGGCAAACGGCGGAGGTGACCTTCACTGCGCCGACCATTCCCGGCACCTACACGTATCTCTGCTCATTCCCTGCCCACTGCGGTGCCGGAATGCGCGGGGTCCTGGTTGTTCGCTGATCGATTTGGATGGCGGATGGCGGGATGCCAGGCGCCACGCGCCTGCTCCCGCGATCCATGACTCCCGGGTTGGTGTCCCGATCATGGGTGGGGCACCAACCCGAATTTTCCGTCAGTGGAGGATCGCCTTGATCTTCCGCTCGTATTCGTCGGTGGGCTCGGCGCCGACCTTCTTGTCCCGGATCCGGCCGTCCCGATCGATCAGGAACGTCGTCGGGATCGCCTCCATCCCGCCGAACGCGGACACGACCGCGTCATCCCCCATGACGACCGGGTAGGCGACGCCGTACTTCGTCACGAAGTCCTTCACGCCCTGCACGCCGGTTTGATCGAGCGAGACGCCGACGATCGCCAGCCCGTCCTTGCCGTACTTCTTGTAGAGGTCGACGTAGCCGGGAATTTCCTCGCGGCAGGGTGGACACCACGTGGCCCAGAAATCCACGACGAGCACCTTCCCTTTGAACTGATCCGAGCTGACGGTGTGTCCATCGAGGTCCTTGAGCTTCCATGCCGGCGCGGGGCCGAGGACGGGCAGCGAGCCCGAAGTTCCGCCGGCGGCCATCGTCGTGCTCGCCGTATCGGCCGGGATGGCCACAGGCGCGGCATGCACGGTGCCTTCGTTCGCCGCCGCCATCGCGGCGTCGCCGCTGACATTGACGTCCGGCTTGGGCTGCTTCTTCGGATTGCATCCGGCCGTGAGAAGCGGGACGAGGGCAAGGAGGACGAGAAGACGCGGCGTCATATGTTTGCGGGAACGTACAGGTGAGAGACGCGTGCGCAAATTCTCTTCCCGCACCGCGCAAAAACCGCGGCGACGCCGTGCGCCGCATCATGGTAGATGCGGACCATCAATCGGTTGAGCCGGCTCAGCTCTCGCGCATTTCCGGGAGATCGAGGCCGAGCGTCTCGATGAACTTCTTCATCGCCGGCGTGAGCACCCGGCCCTTGCGGTGGAGAATGGCCAGGGGACGGGTGAACTGCTTGTCCTTGAAGGGAAGCACCGCGAGCGTGCCCTGTTTGGACTCCTGAAGCACCGTCGCCTGCGGGACGATCGCGATGCCGTGGTCAATTTCAACGGCCCGCTTCACCGTCTCGATGTTGTCGAACTCCATCACCGGTTCGAGCTCCAGCTTGTACTCGCGGAAAATCTGGTCGACCGCCTTGCGCGTCGGGATGTCCGGGTCGAACCCGATGAACTTCTGGGTCGCAAGCTCGCGCACTTCGACCTCGCCTCGCTTCGACAGCGGGTGTTGCGGATGCGTGATGAGGACGAGGTGATCGTTGCGGAACGGCAGCACCTCGATCTGGCGCTGCTTCACGGGAAAGGCGACGAGGCCGAAATCGACCGAGTTGTGCAGGATATCCTCGTACACGAGATTCGACCGGCGGTACTCGACGCGGACGTTCACGGACGGGTAGTCGTGGAGGAACTTCTTGATGAACGGCGGCAGCTCATGCAGGCCGATGGAGTAGATGGTCGAGATCCGGATCGTGCCGCTGATCACCTTCTTCATCTCCTGCAGCTCGGAGAGCAGCTTCTCGTACGTGTGCAGCATCTCCTTGGCCGCGTCGTAAACGCGCTGGCCCTCACGCGTGAGCTGAAATTGCTTCTGGCTGCGATCGATGAGCAGCGTCTTGAAATGCCGCTCCATCGCCCTTGCCTGCTGGCTCACAGCCGACTGGGTGATGCCATTCAACTTCGCCGATTTTGAGAAGCTCTTCGTCTCGACGAGATCAGCGAAGATTTTGAAGTTTTCGATCTGCATGATTAGCTGGCGTTGTGTTCGTCATTCTAGAAGCATCGCCGGAGGCGTAAACGATTAAGTAGAACATCTAACCGTCGACTCCGGTTCAGCCGTGCTGATTAACTACGATGAGTTTGCCCAACGGGCCGACAAAGTCCGCGCTGCAATTGCGAAAGCCTGCGCAGAAATTGGCAGAATGCCCTCAGAAGTGGAGCTGTTAGCCGTGACGAAGACCCATCCCGCGGCGGCGGTCGAATACGCCGCGCGCTACGGGCTGAGGGCCGTCGGCGAAAATCGCGTCCAGGAGGCGGTGGACAAACGCTCGCAGACGGAAGCCCGCATCGCCTGGGAACTGATCGGGCATCTCCAGTCGAACAAGGCGAGGCTGGCGGCGCAGCACTTCGATCGCATCCAAAGCGTGGACAGCGAGAAACTGGTCACGCATCTCGATCGGGCGGCCGGGGAATTGGGCAAGACCCTGGCGATCCTGCTCCAGGTGAACGCAGGCAACGATCCGGCGAAATTCGGGGCCGAGCCGGCCGATGCGCCGCGGCTGCTGGAACTCGCGCTGGCGAAGGCCCACCTGCGGATCGACGGACTGATGACCATCGCCCCGCTCGGCACCACTCCGGCCGAAACCGCCGAGCACGCCCGCCGGACCTTTGGCAATCTCCGGACGCTCCGGGACGATCTCGCGGCCCGGTTCGGCACGCCGTTGCGCGAACTTTCCATGGGAATGACCGGCGACCTCGACCTGGCCGTCGCGGCCGGCAGCACGATCGTGCGGGTCGGCACCGCGTTATTCGGCGCGCGCGAAGCGCCCGCCGCCGCCGGCTGAGGTGAATCCAACCTCCGCGCTTGTGCTGCGGAGCCGGACTGCCACGCTCGCGGCCATCGTGACGTTCCCACGCGTCTGTCTGGTGATTCTCGGGTTCCTGGTGTTTCCGTTTGCGCACGCTGCCGTCGGCATCGGCGATTCACGCGCCTCGGTGCTGGAGCAATTTGGCGAGCCCGCGGCGCGTGCCCGCCGCGGTGATCGGGAAATCTTCCTCTACCCACACGGCGGCCGGATCGAATTCACCGATGGTCGCGTCGTGGAGGTCGATGGCGAATTGCCGAAGCCCGTCGCCGCGGTCGCGGCGCCGGCCACCGCGGCCGCGCCGACGGCTTCCGTTCCACCCGCGGCGGCGCCGCGCGCCGAATCGCCCGGGCCGCCGCCGTCCTCGGAAGCGAGCCTCGAGAAACTGACCGAGCAAATGGAGAACGCGCCGAATCCCGCCCAGTCAGCGGAGGCGCTCACGAAGCAGCTCACGACAATGAACCCGGGGTCAGCACTGGCATCCCTGACGCCCTCGGGGCGGACCCACGCAAAATCGGCGGCCAGTCGCGCCGCCAAGCTGATCATCGGGCTGGCGCTGCATTTCGGCGTGACGATGCTCGCGCTGCGCATCGCATTCAAAATCGAGGAAATGGACGCGCTGCGGTCGGGGACCTTCGCCATCGCGGCCATCGATCTGGCGGTCTACGGCTTGCTCCAGATGCTGGGGCCTCTCACCGACGGCCTTTCCTCCATGACGGCGATCCAGAGCGGCATCTGCGCCCTGGTCATGGTGTTCACGATCCGGAAATTCTGCATCAACCAGCGGCTGCAAAACGCGGTGCTGACCGCGATGGCGGTCAAATTCGTCGTGCAGCTGTGCGACATGTTTCTCTTCGCGCTGGTGTTGCAGACGTTGTTCGGCTGAGGAGCGGCGCCGGCCGTTCGGATCTCCGAAAACGGCCGGAACGATGTCCGATTTCGTCCTACGGATGCGCGCGGTCGCGCCCTCGTAAATCAAACAAAAATTTCTCCCGCCGCGCGGGTTTCCCAGTTGCGCCGCGAACGAAATGATTCTCCGCTCGGCAGCGTGGAAACCGAACCGCTCAGCGCGACCGAGCAGGACGCACTTCTCAGCCTGCTCGATGACACCAGTCCGACGGTGCGCCGCGCGTTGCTCGCCCGCTTTTCGCAGTTGGGCAACTCGGCCGGCGCGTTCCTGCAGGCGATCGCCCAGGGCACGAACCGGGTGAAGGCCCGGCACGCCACCTGGTTTCTTGACGAGCTGAAATTCACGGATCCCGTCGCCGAGTTTCGCGGCTTCATCCGTTCGCAGAATTACGAGCTCGAGTCCGGCGTGCTGCTGCTTGCCCGCACGATGGAACCGCGCCTCGACGTGGGCGAATGCTGCGCCCAGCTCGATGCGATCGCGGATCGCTGCCGCGAGCTCATCGTCGAGCCGTCCTCGATGCGCGAAAAGTGCCGCGTGCTGAACCGGGTGCTGTTTCACGAGTGGGGCTTCCACGGCAACGTCGAGCATTACACCGATCCGCGGAACAGCTTCGTCAACCAGGTGCTCGCGCGCCGCACGGGCATTCCGATCTCGCTGAGCGTGGTCTATCTGCTCGTCGCCGGCCGCCTGGGCCTGGAACTCGAACCCGTCGGCCTGCCGGGACACTTCATCGTCGGCTGCTTTTCCGACGACCTGCCGTTCTTCATCGACGCCTTCGATCGCGGTGTCTTTCGCGACGCCGACGAAATCTTCGAGCTGCTGCGGGCAAACAACATCGTCCCGAAACCGACCGACCTCGCGCCGACGCCGATCCGCGAGGTGCTGTGCCGGAGCTGCCGTAACCTGGTGAATCACTACACCGCCGCCGGCGAACCGGACCGGGCGAAGCTCTTCGCTCATTTCGTCGAGGAGTTCGAGGCGACGTACGAGCGGCACGCGCGGTCGTAACGAACGCCGCATTGGGAGGGCGGAGTGCGGACGGGGGGCGCCGCGATCACGGCTCGACCGCATCTGCATCGTCACCCGCCCGGCGATTCGTAGGGCGCGAATTTGCGACCGCTGCGGCCGGTGCGCTGACGGCCGCTGCCGCGGGCGTACGGCGGATTGACAATCCCTCGTGCCCGATCGCCAATCCGCGCGCATGGCGATCGACGATGTCCTCACTCTGGCCGACCTGGAAGCGTGGACACGCGCCGGCACGTCGCTGGCCGTGCTGGGACATCCGATCAAGCACTCCGTCAGCCCGGCGATGCACAATGCCGCGCTGGCCGAGCTGGCCGCACGGGACGAGCGGTTCGCCGAGTGGCGCTATTTCCGCTGCGACATTCCACCCGATGACCTGCCCCGCGCGCTCGACCTGCTCGAGGCCCGGCGGTTTCGCGGCGTGAATCTCACGGTCCCGCACAAGGTCATCGCATTTGACCGGGTCGCGACCATCGATACCGCCGCGCGTCCCGTCGGCGCGATCAACACCCTGCGACGGAGCGACACCGGCTGGGAAGGCTTCAACACCGACGGCTACGGGCTGGCGGCGGCGATCCGCGAGACGCTGCACCGCGAACTCGCCGGATCACACGTGATCCTGATCGGTGCCGGCGGGGCGGCGCGCGGGGCGGCCGTCGAGTGCCTGCAGCGTCGCTGCCGCTCGTTGTGGGTCGTGAACCGGACACGCGACAACCTTCACCGGCTGTTCGATGCGCTGGCGCCCCTCGCCCATGGCATCCCATTTCACGGATTCGTCCCGGCGGCGATTCCCAACGACCTGCCGGACGGCGCCATCGTCATCAATGCCACGAGTGCAGGACTGCGGGAAAGCGACGCGTCGCCGATCGACCTCGCGACGCTGCCGCGCCCGGCGGCGGTTTACGACATGATCTACAATCCACCCGAGACGCGGCTGCTGCGGCAGGCCGCGTTCCTCGGGCTGCCGCGTGCGAACGGGCTCAGCATGCTCGTCCACCAGGGGGCCAAGGCACTCGAGATCTGGACCGGTGTTCCTGCGGACCAGACCGCATCAACGATGGCTGCCGCCGCCCGGTCGGCATTATCGGGGACACCGTGAAACCCCACGCGACGGTGGTTCCGACGACGGCACCGGATGGCGCCACCCGGGCGTTGGGGACCGGGCCTCGCCCTGCGCCGGAGACCGCTATGCGGCTTGCCACCGTCGTGCCCGTTCGGGAGATTTCACCGCGCCCGCCCGCAGCT
>DASZYH010000182.1:0-12729 GCA_035545515.1 Opitutaceae bacterium | reverse complement strand
CTTGTCGCCGACTTCGAGTTTCTGCTTCTCGGCGATGTAGACCTTGACCTGCTTGATCGCACCGTCGCCAGCGTCGGCACCCGATTCGATGCCGCCGATCTTGCGCTCACGGTCGGTCTCGAGCTCGTCGAATTTCGTCTGATACGAGCCGATGATCTCCATGATCTTGATGCGAACCGGGGAAGGATCGATCTGGACGTGCTTCGAGACCGCCGCGAGCTTGCGCAGCAGCGTCTTCGTGATCTTGCGGTTCGCCGGGATGATGATTTCGCCGGTCTCGCCGTTGATCACGTCGAGCGGGATCTTTTCGCCGAGGAGGATGTTCGAAAGGGCCTCGGTGAGGCCTTCGCGCAGCTTGTCCATCTGCGTCTTGTACTCCTCCTGGATCTGCTTCGCCTGGCGGCGGCGGTCGGACGGCGAGAGCTTCTCCTCCTGGTTGTCGATCCGGGAGGAAACCTTCACATCCATGATGATGCCGGTGACGCCGGACGGGACGATCAGCGACGTGTCCTTCACGTCGGCGGCCTTTTCACCGAAGATCGCGCGGAGCAGCTTCTCTTCGGGCGCGAGCTCCGTCTCCGACTTCGGGGTGATCTTGCCGACGAGGATGTCGCCGGGCTTCACCTCGGCGCCGACGCGGATGACGCCGTTGTGGTCGAGGTTCTTCAGCGCTTCCTCACCGACGTTCGGGATGTCGCGCGTGATTTCCTCGGGCCCCAGCTTCGTGTCGCGGGCGGTGACCTCGAATTCCTGGATGTGGATCGAGGTGAAGATGTCCTCCTTCAGCACCTTCTCGGAGATGAGGATGGCGTCTTCGAAGTTGTAGCCGTTCCACGGCATGAACGCGACCAGGACGTTGCGGCCGAGCGCCATCTCGCCGCCGTCGGTCGAGGGACCGTCGGCGATGATCTGGCCGGCCTTGACCTTCTGGCCCTGCTTGACGATCGGCTTCTGGTTGAAGCACGTGCCCGCGTTCGAGCGCATGAATTTCCGCAGCTCGTACACGCGCACGCCGTTCTTCGGGTCGTTCTTCAGGCTGCGGGGCAGTTCCCCGTCCTTGGTGATGACGATGCGCTTGGCATCGACGGAGGCGACCACCCCGGGCTCCTCGGCCACGAGGACAATCTTGGAGTCGCGGGCGACGCGTTCCTCGATGCCGGTGCCGACGAGCGGCGCTTCGGCCTGGAGCAGCGGCACGCCCTGGCGTTGCATGTTCGCACCCATGAGCGCGCGGTTCGCGTCGTCGTGCTCGAGGAACGGAATCATGCCGGCGGCGATCGAGATGACCTGCTTCGGCGAGACGTCCATCAGGTGGACGTCGGCGGCGGCGACCTCGAGGAAGTTGCCGTCCTGGCGGACGGTGACCTTGCCGACGAAGTGACCCTTGTCATCGAGCTCGGCGTTCGCCTGCGCGATGACCTTGCCCTCTTCCTGGTCGGCGGTGAGGTACTCGATCTTGTCGGTGACCCGGCCGTCCTTCGCGACGCGGTATGGCGTCTCGATGAAGCCGAACTCGTTCACGCGGGCGTAGGTCGAGAGGGAGTTGATCAGGCCGATGTTCGGGCCTTCGGGCGTCTCGATCGGGCAGATGCGGCCGTAGTGCGACGGATGGACGTCGCGGACTTCGAAGCCGGCACGCTCACGGTTCAGACCACCCGGCCCAAGCGCGGAGAGACGCCGCTTGTGCGTCACCTCGGCCAGCGGGTTGATCTGGTCCATGAACTGCGACAGCTGGCTGCGCGCGAAAAAGTCGCGGATGACGGTCGTGAGCGCCTTCGGGTTGATCAGCTTCTGCGGCGTGATCGAGTCGACGCTCTGGTCGTACATCGTCATGCGCTCGCGGACGAGACGCTCGGTCCGGCTCAGGCCCACGCGGCACTGGTTGGCCAGCAGTTCGCCGACGGTGCGGACGCGGCGGGAGCCGAGGTGGTCGATGTCGTCAACGACGCCGACGCCCTTCTTCAGGCGGACGAGATACTTGGTCGCGGCGACAATGTCGGCGCTCTCGAGGATGCGCTGCTCGAGGTCGGTCTTGAGCCCGAGCTTCTGGTTGACCTTGTAACGGCCGACCCGGCCGAGGTCGTAGCGCTTCGGATCGAAGAACAGCCGCTTCAGGAGGGCCTTGGCGTTCGCCGTGGTCGGCGGCTCGCCCGGGCGCAGGCGCTTGTAGATTTCCTTCAGCGCCTCCTCTTCGTTGCGGGTCGGGTCCTTCTTCAGCGCGCGGATGATCGCGCCCTCGTCGATCGAGGTGTCGATCACGCGCAGCGTGGAGATCTCGTGCTTCTCGAAGGTGCGGACAATCGCCTTCGTCAACGGCTCAAACGCACGGGCGAGCACGACGCCCTTCTGGGCATCGATCGCATCCTCGACGAGCACGAGCGTGGAGACGTTCTCCATGTCGAGCGCCTTGGCGACCTTCAGATCCTTGATCTCGTAGAAGAGGTTCAGGATGTCGATGTCGCTCGAGTAGCCGATCGCGCGCAGCAGGGTCGTGATCAGGAACTTCCGGCGGCGGCGGCGGCGGTCGAGGTAGACGTACAGCAGGTCGTTGTTGTCGAACTGGACCTCGAGCCAGGTGCCGCGATCCGGGATGATGCGGAAGGAATGAAGCGGCTTGCCGTTCGGATGCGGCGTCACCTCGAAGGCGATGCCGGGCGAACGGTGCAACTGCGAGACGACGACGCGCTCCGCGCCGTTGATGATGAAGGAGCCGCGCTCGGTCACCATCGGGATCTCGCCCATGTAGATATCCTCGTCCTTGATGAAATCCTCCTCGCGGAGCCGGAGCTTCACATAGAGCGGCACCGAGTAGGTGATCCCCTCGCGCAGGCACTCGAGCTCGCTGTTCTTGGGATCGCCGAGATTGTAGGAAACGTATTCGAGCGTCAGCCGCTCGTCGTACGACAGGATCGGGAAGACCTCGCGGAAGACGGCTTCCAAGCCCTGCGGCTTGCGCTGCTTCTCGGGCAGGCCCTTCTGGAGGAAGTCGAGGTACGAATTGATCTGAATCTCGATGAGATTCGGCGGCTGGATGACTTCGCGGAGCTTGCCGAAGTTGATGCGTTCAGAGTGGTTGCGGTCGGCCATGAGATTTCCCGGTGAAATTTGGAGACAAAAAAGCGCGGCACTTACGCGCGCAGCGCGCGGCGAGAGCTGGGAGCAGGGAAGAAACGAACAAAACGAGAAAAGGCAAAGGACAGGCCGCGGCGAAACGCGGCCTGTCCCGAAGAAATCGGAAGTTGTGCGAGTGAAATCGCCAAAGCTTCGCGACGCGGTCTTACTTCAGTTCGACCTTCGCGCCGGCAGCCTCGAGCTTCTTCTTGATGTCCTCGGCTTCGGCCTTGGGGGCGTTCTCCTTGACGTTCTTCGGAGCGCCCTCGACGAGATCCTTGGCTTCCTTGAGGCCCAGGCCGGTGATGGCCCGGACTTCCTTGATGACGCCGATCTTGTTGGCGCCGGCATCCTTGAGGATGACGGTGAACTCGGTCTGCGCCTCGGCGGCCGGAGCGGCGCCGGCGGCGGCACCGCCCGCGGGAGCGGCGGCAACGGCGACCGGAGCGGCGGCGGAAACGCCCCACTTGGTTTCGAGGTCCTTGACGAGACCGGCGATTTCGAGAACCGACTGGCTCGAGAGCCACTCGATGACTTGATCTTTGGTGATGTTGCTCATGGTGATCTCCTGCCCCGGCTAGCGACGGCGATCGGCCGTGCGTTTAAGAGACGTATCTCCTAGCGCGAAGCGATTGATGTTTGGGCTTTCACGGGCGCGCCCCGCGGGGGCGAAACGCGTCTTTGAAAAATATGGGTTGGGTTCGGCGGACGGCCGGTCCCGAAGGTCCGGCCTCCATCCTGTGGTTGAGTCTTACTTGCCCTCGGCGGCGCGGACCTTCGCCTGGAGGACGTTGACGAGACCGCTCGGCGCGGCGTTGATGACGCGGACGAACATGCCCGCGGGCTGGTTGAGCAGACCGAGCAGCTGCGCCCGGAGGCTGTCCATCGACGGCATATCGGCCAGCGCGTCAATGTCCTTGGCGCTGATCGCCTTGTTGCTCAGCACGCCCGACTTCACCTGCAGCTTCTGCTTCTCCTTGAAGAACTGCTTCAGGATCTTGGCGACCGCCGGCGAGTTCTTTCCGCCGACCACCACGGCCGTCGGGCCGGTGAGCGAGGCGTCGAGTTCCGGAAGACCCAGCGACTTCGCGGCCACGCGCAGCGAGCTGTTCTTCACCACATGGAATTCAGCCTTCTCGGCGGCCAGCTTCTTGCGCAAATCCGCCGTGTCGGAAACCGACACACCGGTGAAGTTGGCGAGAATGACGTAGTCGGACTTCTTGAGGTGGGACTCGACCTCGGAAATCAGGTATTGTTTTTCGGCTCTCATGGTCGGGCTCCTCAGAACTTGCTGAATTCGGTCGACGCGACCTTCACGCTCGGGCTCATGCTCGAGGAAATCGTGACGGTCTTGATGAACTGGCCGCCGTGGAACGTGTTCGGCTTGGCTTTGCCCACCGCCTCGAGGACAGCCGCGGCGTTTTCCAGGATCTGCTGCGGCGTGAACGAACGCTTGCCCACCCCGACCCCGATGTTCGCGGTCTTGTCCATCTTGAACTCCACGCGCCCCGCCTTCACCGCCTTGATGCCGGCGGTGATGTCGTCGGTGACCGTCCCCGCCTTCGGGTTCGGCATCAACCCCTTCGGGCCGAGGATGCGGGCGAGCGTGCGGACCTGCTTCATCGCCTCCGTGGTCGCGATCGCGACGTCGAATTCGAGCCAGCCGTCCTGGATCTTCTTCATGAGGTCGGCGAGACCGGCCTCATCCGCGCCGGCCGCTACGGCCTTCTGCGGGTCATCGGTGAACACGATCACCCGGACCTTCTTGCCGGAGCCGTTGGGCAGCGGCGTCGTTCCGCGGACGTTCTGCTCACCGGAGGTGGCGTCGACGCCCAGGCGGAATGACAGCTCGACGGTCTCGTCGAACTTGGCCTTCGGGAACTTGGCGAGGATGTCGACCGCTTCCTTCAGCGGATACTCCTTCGCGAGATCAGCGACCTTGACGGCGCTGCGGTAGCGTTTGCTGTGCAGTTTTGGCATTTTCTACTCCTTGCGGTGCATGCGGCCCGGAGGCCTCCCGCGGGATGTTGTTGGGATGAAAAGTCTGAGTCCGAAGCGGGAAACCCGAAGCGCGAGCCTTCCGGCTCCCAACGCGGGCTGCCGGCTCCAGTCGAATCAGTCGACGACCTCGATGCCCATGTTGCGGGCGGTTCCGGCGATGATCTTGATGCCGGCCTCAGGCGAGTTCGCGTTGAGGTCGTTCTTCTTGATGTTGTAGATCTCCAGCAGCTGCTTCTTGTTGACCTTGCCGACCTTGTCGACGTTGGGCTTGCCGGAGCCGCTGGCGATGTTGGCCGCCTTCTTGAGGAGGACCGACGCGGGCGGCGACTTGAGGATGAACGTGAAGCTCTTGTCCGTGAAAACCGTGATGACCACCGGGAGAATCATCCCGTTCTGGTCTTTGGTCTTCGCGTTGAACTCCTTGCAGAACGCCATGATGTTGACACCCTGCGCGCCAAGCGCGGGGCCGACCGGGGGCGCGGGATTCGCGGCGCCGGCGGGCAACTGGAGGCGGATGTAACCTTGGATCTTCTTGGCCATGTTGAGCGATTTTCGATTATTCGGGTCTCGATTTTCGATTTGGCGGACTCCGAATCGCCCGAGGCTGGCTGAAATCGAAAATCCAAATCGAATTTCTGAAATTTATTCCGTCATTCGGCAGCGCGCTGGACCTGCCAGTATTCGAGCTCGACCGGCGTGAAGCGGCCGAAGATGGAAACGGAAACCTTGAGCTTGCCGCGCTCCGGATCGATCTCGTCGATCCGGCCGGTTAGCGACGCGAACGCCCCGTCGGTGATCTTGACCTCCTCGCCGACGGTGTACTGGACCTTCGGCACTTCCTTGCCGCTGGCCGCCTCGATGCGCGCGTGAATTTCGTCGATTTCGGACTGCTGCAGCGCCGCCGGACGGTCGCCGCCGACAAACCCGATCACGCCGGTGGTTTCCTTCAGGAAGTACCACGGCTTGTTGATGAGCTTCTTCTCCTCATCGAAGAGCTTCGCGTGCACGAACACGTATCCCGGATAGAGCTTCCGCACCTTCGTGCTCTTCTTCCCGCCCTTGACCTCGGACACGATCTCCGTCGGCAGCAGGACCTCGAAGATGAAATCGTCGAGCTCCTCGGCCTTCTTGAACTTTTCCACGTAGGTCTTCACCTTGCCCTCCTGACCGGAGAGAGTGTGCAACGCGAACCACTGGGCGCCGGGAGGCGCGGACGTTTGGGCGGACATCGACGGGAGAGATTAACTGACCCAGGACGTGACGAGATCGACGACCTGGAAGAGGGAGAAGTCGCTGATCATCGTGAACACGCCGAGAATGGCAATGGCCACGATCACCACGATCGTGGAATCACGCAGCTCCGTCTTCGTCGGCCAGGCGGCCTTCTGAAGTTCGTCGACCATTTCACCAAGGAAGATGCGAGTGCTGCGGAACGGGTTTTTCATTCGGAGGATTTGGCAGGCGCGGAGGGACTCGAACCCCCAACCGACGGTTTTGGAGACCGCTACTCTACCAATTGAGCTACACGCCTTTAGGAAAGTCTTTTAGACGACGCAGCCGAGGCCCCGCTTCAGGGCCTCGGCGGTCGTTAACCGATTGGGTTTAAATTATTCGGTGATTTCAGTGATACGACCGGCACCGATCGTACGACCGCCCTCGCGGATGGCGAAGCGCTGGGTCTTCTCCATGGCGATCGGGGCGATCAGCTCGATGTCGACGTTGATGTTGTCGCCGGGCATGATCATCTCGACGCCCTTCGGGAGGTTGACCACTCCGGTCACGTCCGTCGTCCGGAAGTAGAACTGCGGACGATAGCCGTTGAAGAACGGCGTGTGGCGTCCACCCTCGTCCTTCGTCAGGACGTAGATCTCGGCCTTGGCCTTCTTGTGCGGGGTGATCGACTTCGGAGCCGCGACGACCTGGCCGCGCTCGATGCCGTCCTTGTCGACGCCACGGAGGAGCAGTCCGACGTTGTCGCCGGCCTGGCCCTGGTCGAGCAGCTTGCGGAACATTTCGATGCCGGTCACGACCGTGACGGACGTGTCGCGGAGGCCGACGATCTCGACGTTGTCGTTGAGCTTGACGACGCCACGCTCGATACGACCGGTGGCGACGGTGCCGCGGCCGGTGATCGAGAACACGTCCTCAACCGACATCAGGAACGGCTTGTCCATCTCGCGGACCGGCTCCGGGATCTCGGTGTCGATCGCGTTCATGAGGTCGGCGATCGCCTTCTCGCCCTCGGGCTTGCCCTCGAGCGCCGCCGTGGCCGAGCCACGGATGATCTTGGCGTTCTTGCCGTCGAATTGGTACTTGGTCAGGAGGTCGCGGATTTCCTCTTCGACGAGGTCGAGGAGGTCCTTGTCGTCGATCAGGTCGACCTTGTTAAGGAAGACGACGATCTTCGGCACGCCGACCTGGCGGGCGAGCAGCACGTGCTCCTTCGTCTGCGGCATCGGGCCGTCAGCGGCGGAGACCACGAGGATCGCGCCGTCCATCTGGGCGGCACCGGTGATCATGTTCTTGACGAAGTCGGCGTGGCCGGGGCAGTCGACGTGCGCGTAGTGGCGCTTGTCCGACTCGTACTCGACGTGCGCGACCGCGATCGTGACGGTCTTCGTGGCGTCACGAACGGTACCACCCTTCGCGATGTCGGAATAGGCCTTCACCTCGGCGAGGCCCTTGCGTGCCTGACAGGCGAGAATGCTCGCGGTCAGCGTCGTCTTGCCGTGATCGATGTGACCGATCGTGCCGACGTTCACGTGCGGTTTCTTGCGTTCGAATGTGCCTTTTGCCATGTGAGTTGAGACGTTTTGATTGGGTGGTTGATGGAAATGCGACTTCTGGATTTGCGTCGTAGAAGCCTGAACCGACGGACTTTCTGCCCCTGGAGCCCAGAAACGGATTTGAACCGTCGACCTCCCCCTTACCAAGGGGGTGCTCTACCAACTGAGCTATCTGGGCAGAGTAAGGGAAGTGCCAAAAAACGAAAAAGAGCGAAGAAAGTGCAGCCGCGGTTTTGCACCGTCAACAGCAAATTCGCCCAAAGCTCCAAAATTCTATGGCCCGACCACTACTCGATAGAAACCAGGGGATAAACGATCCCCGAGCCGGAAGGTCCGGGCGAGATAATTCCGAAAATAGTTGTCCACCTCCTCCACCCCGGAACTGGTGACGAGCGTCAGCGGGCCAACCAGCCCGGCCGGATCGACGGCGGCCGAGAAAACCAGCGGCGTCCAGCCGGTGTTCCCGTGTCCCGCGGCGGGCGGGTGCGCGTCGATGGCGAGCGTGTGCGCGAAAACCCGCTCGCCGGTGTCGATCGCGAAGACGTCGACGTAGGCTTCGTGGGGCGCGGCGGCGCGGACGGCAAAATCCGTGCGTCCCATGCCGAATGCGAGCGGTCCCGGCGTGTCGGCCAGCACGTCGGCCGCGGTCGCCGGCACCCGCGCCGCCGGCGGCATCGGCAAGGCCGGATCGTCCTCGTTGAACTTCAGTCGGACGGCGTCGCGGTCGAGCAACCCCCGGCCCGGCCGCGGGGCGGCCATTGCGGCCGGTCCCGCGTTGTACCGGGTCGGCAGGAACAGCGGCGTCAGGTCGTTCATCGCCAGTTCATCCTGGCTGCCGGGATTCACCAGGATCGGCGGCCGGGGCCGCTCGTCGGGCGCGTTCGGCCGCGGCTCCGCCGGCACCCGGATCAACAGGAGGCACAGCGCGGTCAGGAGCGCGGCCCCCGCCGCCGAAACCATCCATCGGCGCTTGGCGCCGCGCATCGCCGCCGTCACGTCAGTGCCTTTCCGCTCCGTTCGCATCCTCGGCCGCGAGCGTCACCGCGAACCCCGCCGCGTGCGCCATCCCGAGGATCCGGGCCGTGAGCGCGGTGGGAACGTCCGCACTGGCGCGGATGAGCAGCGACGGGTTCCGCTGCGTCCGCGCCTGCTGGTTGAGCCACGTCTGCAGCTGCTCCACGTTCCGCACCCCGTCCGGGACAAAGATCTGGCCGGCGTTCACGACCGTGATGACGTGGGTCGTCGGCCGCGCGCCGGCGCTCGCCCCGGGGACGTGCGGCAGGGCAAAATCGACGCCGAGCCCGGGAGAGAGGACGAACCGGGAGCCGAACAGCACGAAGAAGAACACCAGCAGCGCCCCGTTTACGAAGAACAGCCAGTCCAGGCCGCGCGGCTCCGGGCGCAGCTTCGAGGCGAGGTCGAGCGGGCGCGTGATCATGGGGCCGCCTTCACCGCCGCGCGCACCGGGGCGGGCGCCGCGGCGGCATTCGCCTCCGGCGCGGCCGACGCGGTCCGGTATTCGGTCAGCAGATACTTCATGATCTCGTTGCCGCCCCATTCCACGTCGCGGATGATCGCCCGGACCCGGCCCGAAAGGAAATGGTACGCGAGGTGCGCGGGAATCGCCAGCATCAGGCCGCCGGCCGTCGCCAGGAGCGCCTGCCACATGCCCGCCGAAAGCGCGGTCGCGCTGACGTAGTTGCCGCCATGCTCGAAGGCCCGGAGGGTCGTGATGAATCCGAGGATCGTGCCGAGGATGCCGACCAGCGGCGACACCTGCGCGATCGCCGCAATCGAGTGCAGCCGCCGTTCCAGCGCCGGCACCTCCACGATGCCCGCCTCCTGCACGTGGAACCGCATCGCCTCCGGCGAATCGTCCGCATGCAGCAGCGCCGCCTTCACCACGGCCGCGACCGGTCCCGGCGTCTCCTCGCACACGGTCAGCGCCTCGATCAGCCGGCGCTTGGCCAGGATGTTCTTGATCCCGTCCACGAACGCCTTCGCCCGGATCTGCCCGCGATGCAGGTACAGCACGCGCTCGATGAAGAGCATCACGCCGAGGAATCCGAGCACGAGCAGCACCCACATCATCGGCCCGCCGCGCGCAAACAGATTGTAGTCAAATCCGGACATGAAAGGCATCATCAAGGGTCTCGACGCAGGAGTCTAGTATCGAGCGCGGCGCCGGGTCATGATTTCGCGGAGGCGGGGACGGGCGCCGCCGCGACGCCGAGGCGCTGCAATCGCTCGGTCGCCATGGATTCGGCAAACGGCACCAGCTTGCTGTCACGCAACAGCACGTAGACGCGTCGCGCGTCGTCGATCGCGCCCTGGTGTTCCAGCAGGTCGCCAAGCTTGAGGAGGGTCCGCGCCAGCCAGTACGGCCGGGTTGCTCCCGGCGGCGCCGGCTGCGGCTGGTCGACGAGGAACTTGTTGACCACGTCGCTCCACCACACGTCCCGCGCCTTGTCCGGCTGGCCGCGCCGCTCCAGGAGCTCGCCCAGGTTGTAGCCCGCCTCGACCCGCACGTCCGGCGGGGCGTCGACCCGGTAGAGCAGCTCCTCGAACATCGATTGCGCGAGGTCGGCGTGGGCGCCGGAGGGGTCGGCCGCCGACTGCGCGTTGTGGCATTCCGCCAGCCGCAGCTGCGCATAGACAACGTCGGGCCGCTGGGCGAAACGCGGATCGTTCACCAGATATTCGTACGCCCGCTGCGCCGACGGAAAATCGTTCAGCTTCCGCAGCAGGTCGCCCTGCTTCAGCCGCGCCACGAAGACCAGGTCCGCCGGTGCCGGTGGGTTCCGCTCGGGGTTGACGAGTTCCTCGATCAGGTGGTCCGCGTCCCGAAGATCCTTCTCCTGGCCGAGCCGTTCCGACAGCAGCGCCAGTTGGAACAGGGCGTACGGCACGTACTCGCTCTGCCGGTAATCCGGATTGTCGATCAGCCGCCGCAGCGTGCGCTGGGCGTCCTGGATCCGGTCGCGGCCGGGTTCCGCGTAATAGCCCGCGGCGACCAGATAGGAGTAGATCGCAGCATCGGTCCGCGGATAGGCCGCCACCAGTTGCTTGAGGGTGGCGAGCGCCCCGGCTTCGCGGTCCAGCGCAAATTCCGCCTGGGCCTGCAGCAGCGCCGACGTGCTCTTGATCTCGTCCCGCAGGGCCGCGGGGATGTCCTTCGTCACCGCGTCGAGCTTCGGCACGAGCTCGAGCGTGAGCTTGGGCTGGTCGGCATCGAACGAAAGCCGCGCCTGCAGCCAGGCCATCCGGGCCCGCAGCTCCGGCGTGATCGGCGCTGATCCCGCCGCGGCAAGGACGCGCGTCACCCGCTCCAGCGCCTCCTTCGTCTTGCCCTGCACCTTCAGCGCTCGCGCCAGACTCCACTCGGCCTCCCACCGGTTCGTCGCGTCGAACCGCGGGTCGGCCTCGAGGCGGTCGATCACCGCCACGAGGTCCTTCGTCGGGTCGTTCGCGTCGGCCTTGATCTCGGCCAGCGCCCGCTGAAACAGCAGGTCGCCCGCGGGGATCGTCGCCGGCGGATCGCGCAGCGCGGCGCCGTAGGCGTCGGCGGCGTTGCGAAAATCGCTCGCGCTGTTTGCCAGCATGCCCGCCCGGAAGGAGGCCTCCGCCTCGAGCACCCGCAGCTCGGCCAGCGATTCCGCGATCACCTTCGCCTCGGTTGGCGAACGCGCCGCCGGCAGGTTGGCGAGCGCCTCGCGCGCCTGCCGCGCGTTGTCGGCGGCCATCCGGTAACGGTGCTGTTCCCAGGCCGAGGTCGCCAGGATCGCGAACGCATGCGGCCGCAGGCTCGAGCCGGGGAACTTGTCCTTCAGTTCGTTCGCCCGCCGTTCGGCGGTCGGGTAATCCTTCGGGTTGTCACCCAGCGCCAGTTGCGCCCGCATCAGCAGCAGGCCGTCCATGATGGCCGGCTTCGTCGTGGGAGCCGCGATCAGCTTGTCCAGCTCGGCCCGGAACTGCCCGCGCTCCGGTTCGCGCAGCGACGACTGCGCCAGGATCTGGAGGGCTTCCCGCTGCAGGTCCGGCACCGAGCCGGTTTCGAGCAACTGGTTGAGCGCATGTCGGCCCGCGCCCCCGCGCGAGCGGTCGCCGATCATCCCGAGCAGCAGTTGGAACCGGTCCGTCCACTCCCGTTCGGCCCGCGGGATCCGCAGCAGCACGTCGGACAGGAAGCGCACCGCGTCGCCCTTGCCGCCCGAGGCATCCCGCATCACCGCGTAATCCTCCGCCGACCGGTACCCGAGGCTGGAGTCCTGCCGCGCCTCGTAATTCTTCCGGGCCGCCTCGATTTCCTCCGGCTGGTAAGGGACCGACTGCAGCCGCACCCGCTCGCCGGCGATCAGGAACGTGGCCCGGGCGAGATCGCTCGGCGCTTCGTGCTGCGCCTTGACGTAAAATTCGTTCGCCTTCGGCACGTCCCGCGGGGTGGCGGTGTCCGCCAGCACGCCCTGCAGGAACCAGAACCAGGCGCGATCGGGCCGCGTGAGCTCGTCGACGTTGATCGCGTTCACCTCGTTCCGCGCCGCGTCGAATTTCTTCTGCTGCGCTTCCGCCAGCCCGAGACGGAGCCGCCAGTCCGGACCGCGCGGCGCTGGCAGCGCCTGCAACACGCGTTCCGCCTCCGCTGCCTGTCCGGCATCGAGCAGCGCCGTCGCCAGCGGCAGGGTCAGCGCGGCGCGGCTCGCCCGCGGCGCCGCCAGGAGTTCCTGATAAAGCCCCACCGCGATCGTCGGCAGCCCGAGTTCCTGGGCCCGCTGTGCCGCCGCCAACGTGGCCACCGAGTCTCCGGCCGGCACCGTCGTCTGCGCGGTCGCCA
>DASZYH010000181.1:0-12065 GCA_035545515.1 Opitutaceae bacterium | reverse complement strand
CCGCGTGGCAAAGATCGCCTCGCCGTTGACGTCCATCCAGGCCGCCATCCCCTGCAGGAACTTCACCTCATCCGCATCGATCTCGCCGTTCCCCTTCACCGGGATGCTCAGCAGCAGGTTGCCGTTCTTGCTCACGATATCGACCAGCATGCGGACGACCTGCCCGACCGTCTTGTACCGGTGCTGCTCGAAAATGGCGCGATCGTAATGCCAGGAACCGATGCAGGTGTCCGTCTGCCACGGCTCGCTCCGGATCCCTTCGGCCACGCCGCGCTCGATGTCGGGGACCACCGCGGGCGCGTGCCCGGGGCCGAGGTGCTTCGCATTGATCACCGCCTCGAGCCTGCCGTGGTGGTACGCCTCGTTGGCGTTGTAATAGTGCGCCGCGATCGCGAGGCCGAACTGGTCGAGCGGCAGCTCGGTGTCGTCGAAGTACAGCAGGTCGGGATGATATTTGTCGACGAGGTCCTGTGCGCGGAGAAACCACTTTTCCGCGTAGCCGTTGTCGTAGGGCGGGATCGACTCGTACCAGTGGCCGTCGACGCGGCGGTGCCATTCGGCGGCCTCCTTCACCGTCTTGATCGTATCCGGCATCGGGATGCGGAGTCCGCCGTAAAGGTCCTTCGGGTCGAGCCCCTCCCACCATTTTCCCTTCCCGTCCGCCTTCGTCAGCCGGGCGGCATCGTAGGGCACGCCCGCCTGCGGCCCCTCGACATCGTGACCGTACGCCACCTGGAACCAGTGCCACGCGTGGGAGGAGTGGTTGCTCACGCCGAACCGGAGCCCGTGCTCGCGGGCGACCTTCGCCCACGTGCCGACGATATCCTTCTTCGGTCCGACATTGATGGAGTTCCAGGGCTGGTACTTCGAGTCATAGGTGTCGAAGTTGTCGTGATGGTTCGCCAGCGCGACGAAGTACTTCGCTCCCGCGCGCTGATACAGCGTCATCAGCTTCTCCGGGTCCCACTTGTCCGCCTTCCAGAGATGGTCGATCTCCATGAATCCCGCTTGGGACGGATGCCCGTATTCCTTCAGGTGCGACTCGTAGTCCTTCGACCCCTGGAGGTACATGTCGCGGGCGTACCAATCGCCGTGCTCGGGTTCGCACTGCGCCGACCAATGAGCCCAGATGCCGAACTTGGCGTCGCGAAACCACTCGGGACACCGGTACTGCTTCGCCAGGGAATCCCAGGTCGGCTGGAAAGGTCCCGGGGCGATCCGGGGATGCGAGGCGAGCTTGAGCGCCAGCGCCTCCATCGCCGTCGGCGCACCGGGAGACACGAAATGCGGCTGGAAGTCCGGCTCCGCGCCCATCGCGAGGGAGCCGAGTGCGAGTGTGATCAGGAACAGGGATTTCATCGGGGTACCGCGTGAGTCGCGGACTTTCACGAAAACCGTTGCGGATCCGCAGCGCAACAGGGGATGTGCGGAGGAGGTGGAAGTGGGTTGTTCGTTGTTGGTTGTTGTTTGTGCGTGGCTGCGAGCGCCAGCGGGCGGATCGCGTCCGTCCACCTTTGTTTCCTGAATGCTGGATTCAAATTCAAGGATTCCACCTTCCGGGTTTCACCGTTTCTCGCTTTTCCGCCTTTCCGCTTTTCCCCTCTTCCGTCGTCTGTCCTCCGCCCTCCGTCGTCCGTGAACACTGATGCCCAAGCGGCATCATTCTCGGCCATCAAGGTATTTTACGGCATCGCAGCCCTCTGCTAGAGTGGCCGGATGGCAACCCACAAATCCACGGTGGAGGAAATCCGCGCCCGGTTTGACGCCGACGTCGAACGCTTTTCGAACCTCGACACCGGTCAGGCCGCGACGGTCGACGCCGCGTTGTGCATGGCGCTGGTGGCGCAGGCGGCAGCCGCCACCACCCCGCAGGCCAAGGCGGTGCTGGACCTCGGTTGCGGCGCGGGCAACTACTCGCTGAAACTGCGCGAACTGCTCCCGGACGCACGCTTCACCCTCGTCGACCTCAGCGTGCCGATGCTGGAGCGGGCCCGGGCGCGGCTCGGCCCGGCGGCGGCCGAGGTTCGCCCGGCGGACATCCGCTCTCTCGAGTTCGCCGACCATTCGTTCGACGTGATCCTCGCGGCCGCGGTGCTGCACCATCTCCGCACGGCCCGGGAATGGGAGGAGATGTTCGGGCGCTTGCATCGCTGGCTCGCCCCGGGCGGAAGCGTCTGGATCTTCGACCTCGTCACCCACGACATCGGCGCGATCCAGCAATTGCTGTGGTCCCGGTATGGCCAGTACCTCGAAGGACTCGGCGGCGCGGCCTACCGCGAGAAGGTCTTTCAGTACATCGAGGCGGAGGACACCCCCGTGTCGCTCGGTTACCAACTCGACCTGCTGCGCCGCTCCGGCTTCCAGAGCATCGACGTCCTGCACAAGAATTCCTGCTTCGCCGCCTTTGGCGCCCGAAAATGAGGACGCGCCGGAGCATGGCCGCTCGCTGGCGCGCCGCCTTCGCCGGCGCCACGGCGGACAAGTCGCCGCCACAAGAAGGCAGCTGCCCGCCGGCGCTCCGGCTTGGCTGGAACTACAAACACCGCACCCCCCACCCAACAACGAACAACCAACAACGAATAACCAATGCGATCCTCAGAAGCTGATCGTATTGGTCCAGGAAATGGCGCGGGGTTGGCCGTACCAGGCGACACCGATCGACGAAGGACGGGTGAAGCCAAGTCCGTTGTTCGGGGTCTGGACGACAAGGTAATGATTGAACAGGTTCGCAATGTTCAACTGCGTGCGCCACATGAACCGGCCGAAGATCTTCCGCTGATAGTACGGGTTCACGTTCACGATCCAGCCCAGCGACGGTTGGCTGAACAGCACGCGCGAGCCGTCGGGAGTGTTGTAGTAGTACGAGCGGTACTGCCACGAGTCGTTCAGCGACACGACGATCCCGACGCCGCGGAGCCAGCCCTGGCTGAACTCATACGCATTCGTGAGACTGACGGCGTACGCCGGATACCCGACCGTCTTCTCGCCCGCCTTCGCCACGGTGAAAGCGCCATGCGTGTTGGCCGGGTCGGGCCAGGTGTACTGCATGTCCGCAAACGGCAGGTCGAGCGCGCCGGTGAGCGCCGTGCCGACGCCCGGCTTGTTGAAGTACTGGAGGGCCTTTCCGACCGGGGAGTTTGGATCGATGTTGCCCGCGGCCGTGATCGCATTGGGCAGCCAGTGCGCGGCGTTGGCCGGATCCTGGGTCGAACTGCTCCACGCGTAGTACGGGCTTCCCGGCGTGCTCATCATGTCGGTCGTGAGCTGAACCGTCGGCGTGCTGCCCAACAGCGTCGACGGATTCGTCTGCCCCCTCAGGCCCGCGACCGCCTTGATCTTCGTCGGATCGGTCGGCACGAGGAACGGTGAGCCGTCGTTGTACGTGACCGCGCCCTTTCCGCCCGCCTTGCCGTTCACGTAGAACTGGTCGTTGTACACGATCGGGTAGACCTTGTTCGTGCCCACGCGGCCGTTCGAAATCGCGGCCGAGAGGCGGATCCGCCAGTGCGACGTCGGCGCGGCCGTGACCATCAGTTCCTCGCCGTCCGCGGTGTAGTCGAGCGGGATGAAACCGTTGCGCCCGACCTGGCCCTTGTAGATGCCGTTGAGACCATTCGGATTGATGTTGTTCACGATCCCGAAGCCGTACGCCACGTTTTCATCCTTCGCGTTGGTGCGATAGTACGAGACCGAGCCGGAAATCCGGTTGTCGAGGAAGTTGAACTTGAGACCCGCCTCGCGTCCGACGGCGCTGCTCGTCGGCGGCGGCACGCCCATCGGGTCGCTGAACCCGAACGGATTGTCATAGGTGCTCGAAAGCGCCGCGTACCAGCGCAGGTTGTTCGTGATCCGTCCGTCGAGTCCGAGGTTGTAGCTGTTGTTGCTGTAGCTCGAACCGGTCAGGTTGCCGCCGGAAGCGACGGGGTTCGCGGTGTGCGAATGGCGGAAACCCACGAGGGTGTCGATCCAGTCGCGGTACCACTGCGTGTAGTTCGTGGCGTAGAATGCATCGATCCGCTGCTGGATGAAGCCCCACGGGCCGTTGTTGATGCCGCTGATCCCGGTGCCCGGGAATTGTCCGGCCGCGTTGCCCCAGGGATTGGTCGGCGTGATCCACGCCGGATTGATCGGGTTCTTTTCGATCAACGAATAATGCTTCCCGTCCTGCGCGAGGTAGGTCGGCGTCTCGATGGGTACGAACGGATGCATCAGCGGTCCGTTCCCAACCGACCACCACTGAACCGGCATCGGCGTGCGACCCAGGTTGGTCCTGATCGTCGGATCGTAGGTGACCGCACCGTTCGCGTCCGAGAGAAAGTAACCGAAGTCGTCCGGACTCGAACCAATCCATTCGTGATCGTAGCCGAAGGCCGACTGCGAGGTCACGTGCCCCGAGAACAGGTGATTCGAAAGCAGGCCGGACGCCTGGAGCGACCGGTGCAATTGCGGCCGATGCGTGGTGAACATGTTCGACGAAACGGCCCAGTCGCCGGTCGGGTTGCCTGAGACACCCGGCGCGGTGAGCTGGCTGATCGTCGAGTCGTTCAGCACCTCCATGTCCTTGTTCCAATTGTAGCCGATCCGGGTGGAGAACCAGGACGACCACACGCTCTCGATCGTCGCCTGCACGATATGATTGCTGTGCCGGTCCTCACCCCGCCACCCGCCAAAGGACGCGTAGTCGAACCAGTCGAGATGTCCGTTGTCGATCGCGCCGGCGGTGAATGGCTTGCCGGTCGGGTCCGGATTGGTCGCGCCGGTCTGGTTGGTCGCGAGGAGATACGCGAGGCTTTCGCCGTTGCGCGGGTCAAGGGCGCCGGTGTTGACCGAGATGTTGTTCGGCGTCGTCCGCTTGCTGTACGTGTACTCGTCCTCGAGACGGAGGATGGAGTTGAACGGCAGCTTGACCGCCACCTGGCCGTAGTAGCCCTGCGTCAGCCCGCCGATGAACAGCCGGCGCTGCCGGTCGTCCTGGCGCAACACCACCATCCGGACCGCGACATTCTTCGTCCCGACGTTGGCATCGAACAACGACCGCTTGCCGCCGTACTGGTCGATGCGGAACTGGGCCTGGCCGCTGGTGCGCGGCGTCCGCGTGCTGCTGGAAAACCGCGCCTGTTTCGACGTGACCACGATCGTGCCACCGGGACCACCGGCGCCGTACAGCAGACCCTGGGGGCCCTTGAGAACTTCGACGCGCTCGACGTCGAAATTGCTCGTGCCGTTCGTGCTGGTCGCGGCGACGTCGAAGCCGTCGCGCCGGATGTAGCTCGCGGGCAGGCCGCGGCTGCCGAGGCGCGGCGAGGCGAACCGGTCGCCGTCCGTCGCGCGGTCACCCGGCTGCGTGTTGTTCGCATTGCCCGCCGCATCCATGAAGCTCTGGCCCATGCCGGCGCCGTACTGCAGGAGCATCGAGTTGATGTCCGTCGCATCGACGTCGTTCATGAAGTCCTGCGTGAACACGTCGGCGGTAATCGGCACCTTCGACAGTTCGACGTTGAACTTCGTCACGGACGTCGAGTTCAACGCGCCGTAGCTCGTGTCCTTGTCGGTCTTCACCTCGAAGGGATTGAGCTGGATCACGTCGTCCGACTTGCCGGAGCCGCCGGCTGCCGGGGCGGTCTGGGCGGCCAGTCCGACCGGAAGCAGGGCGAGGACGGCGAGGAGAGCAAGCCGGGAGGAGCATACGCCGGTGGCGGCGGTGGGGAGTAGTCGCATGGTGGTGGTCTCTATTCCCCTCCGGGGCCGAGGGGGAAATTGCGTGGGGTACCTATTCTTTTGAAAGCGGAATAATGCGTATTGCACTGGCTAGTCCTGTCAACCCAATTTCCGGTGTTTTCCCACCGAAACGGTCACAATTTTGGCCACTCTCCGTCGGGACGCGACGCGCCGGGGTTCCCCGAGCGCCCGGCCAGTCCGAATTCCCGTGACCGGGTGGAAGCCAGCTCCGTCCTTCCTTTTTTTCACTTGTTTTGGTTTCGAATTTACCGACACTGCCCGGCGCGAACCTCTCTTTCCACGGCGCTCCTCGACGGCACCGTGCGCCTGGCGCCCCGGGAGGCATTTCGCCTTTCCCCTGCCCACCCTCTCAGCTGCCTGCCTTTCATGACCATCACGCGGATCGAATCCTTCTGCGTTCCACCGCGGTGGATCTTCGTCCGCGTCGAAACCGATACCGGCTTGGTCGGCTGGGGTGAATGCATCCTCCCGCGGCGCGTTCACGCAGTGCTGGGTGCCCTGCGCGACCTCTCCGACGCGGTGAAGGGGGTGGATGCCGATCGAATCACGGATCTCTGGTCGCGGATGCTCCGCGGCGGTTTTTTCCGCGGCGGTCCGGTGCTTGGGACCGCGGCCGCGGGCATCGAGCAGGCGCTCTGGGATATCAAAGGCCGGAGGCTGGACGCACCCGTGCATGCGCTGCTCGGCGGCAAGGTACGCGAGCGCGTGAGGGCTTACGCCTGGATCGGAGGCGACCGTCCGCAGAACGTTGTCGACGCCGTCCGCGAGCGCGTCCGCCAGGGGTTCACCGCCGTAAAGATGAACGCCACCGCCGAACTCCACTACCTCGACTCGCCTTCGGCGGTCGCCGCCGCAGCCGAGCGGATGGCCGCCGTCCGTCGCGAAACCGGACCTGACTTCGGGATCGCGGTGGATTTTCACGGACGGGTTCACCGCGCGATGGCGAAGCCGCTTCTCTCCGCGCTCGAGCCGCACTCTCCGCTTTGGATCGAGGAGCCCCTGCTGAGCGAGCACCTCGATGCCCTCGACTCGGTGGCCCGCGTCAGCCGCGTGCTGCTCGCGACGGGCGAACGGCTGTACACCCGCTGGGACTTCAAGCGAGTGTTCGAACAGCGCGTGGTCGATATCATCCAACCGGACGTCTCGCTCACTGGACTGCACGAGCTCCACACCCTGGCCCGGATGGCGGAAGCGTACGACGTCACGGTTGCGCCCCATTGTCCGAACGGTCCGATCAGCCTGGCGGCGACACTCCAGGTCGACGCCGCCGTGCCGAACGTCGTTTATCAGGAGTACAGCCTCGGGCTGCATTATCATACGGGCTATGCGGGTCTGGCGCGCGGGGAACTGAACGACTACGTGCTGAATCCGGAGGTGTTGGCCGTCACCGATGGCTGGCTCTCGATCCCACCGGGGCCGGGACTCGGCATCGAGATTAACGAAGCGCTGGTACGAGAGCGACATCACGTCTGGTCGTTGCGGGATCCGAATTGGCGGAATGCGGACGCCTCGGCCGCGGAGTGGTGAGGGTATTGTTGGGGTTAGGCGTTGGGAGTTGGTATTTAGTAATTGGTGTTTGGTCGTTGAGAGTTGGGTACGCGAATCACCCCGCGGTTGGATGGAGAACAGGGCATTCGCCACCGGCTTCTCCTTTCCCGGCGGCCTATAACCAACGACCAATTTCAAACTCCCAAATACCAATTACCAACTATCAACTACGACGTTCACGTCTGCCACGACGCTTCGATTTCCTCCAGCCGGCGTCCCTTGGTTTCGGGTACGAGGGCAAGGACGAAGACCAGGCCGACGACGCTGCAGGCTGCGTAGACCCCGAAGGTGAGCGCCGGCCCAATCGCGGGGGAGTCATTCAACATCGGGAAGGTCTGCGCGACTGCGTAGCAGGCCGTCCAGATCACGAACGTCGCCAGTGACATCGCGCGGCCCCTCACCTTCGTCGGAAAGATCTCCGAGCACAGGATCCACGGGATCGGACCCAGCGCCATCGCAAAGGACGCGATGAACACCAGCACGCCGGCCATCAGGGCGGGTCCGGAGTAGCCGCCGTGGAACATGAAGCCGACGGCGGCCAGTGCGGCCGTCTGGATCGCGAGTCCCGCCAGCAGCAGCGGACGCCGGCCGGCGCGGTCGACCAACGCAATGGCCACAAAGGTGAAGACGACGTTCACGAGTCCGACGAGCACCGAGGAACTGAACGAGTCCTTCACGCCGACGCCGGCCGTCGTGAAGATCTTCGTCGAGTAGTACATGATTGCGTTGATCCCGCTGAACTGGGAGACGGCCATCAGCACGACCGCGATGACCAGCGGCCGTCGGAAACGCGCGCCGAACACCTCGGCCAGCGTGCCCGCCTCCTCCTGGGCCGCGGCATGCACCTCGGCGATCTCGGCGTCGGCCTGCGCCGGCGGCACGATCCGGCCCAGCACGCTCCGGGCTTCCGTCTCACGTCCGGCTTGAACGAGCCACCGCGGGCTTTCCGGCACGGCGAACAGCAGGCTGAACAGCGCAACGGCGGGCAGCGCCTCGGTCCCCAGCATCCACCGCCATCCGGCCGACGCGTTCCAGGCCTCGTCGCCGGCGCCCTGGATCCGGGCGTTGATGAAAAGCGTGAGAAAGATGCCGACCACGATCCCGAACTGAAACAGCGTGCCCATCCGGCCGCGTTTCTCCGCCGGGGCAAGTTCGGCGATATAGACGGGACAAATCATCGACGACGCGCCGATGCCGAGTCCGCTGATGAACCGGGCGGCGACGAATTCAAAAAACGTCCGCGGGATCGCCGAGAGCACGCCCGAGAGCGCATAGAGGATGGCGCAGAGGAACAACAGCCGGCGCCGGCCATAGCGGTCGCTCAGGAACCCGGCCGCCATCGCGCCCGGGATGCAGCCGAGGATCGCACTCGCGCCGGCGAGCCCCTGCTGGAAGGGATCGAGGTGAAAGTGCGCCGTGAGATACTGGTTCGCACCGTTGATCACGGCGGTGTCGTACCCGAAGAGAAAGCCGCCGGCGACGGCGACGAGTCCGACCAGCGTGAGGACGCCCGAACGTGTCGTCGTTGGACTGGAAAGGGCGGGACTGGAATTCATGGCGGCGGATCGGATGAGGAGGGCGGCGCGGGTGAACCGGACGAGGCCGGCGCGGAACTCAGGGCAGGTCGGCGCGGATGCTCACGAGTCCCCAGGACGGAAGGGTGACCAGGTCGCCCGCGGGCCGCAGCCGTCGTTCTCCCGTGTCGCTGAGCCAGACTTTCGTCGGTTGCGGGTCGGAGAACCGAAGGTGCACGCCGACCGGGTGATCCGCCGCGGCCCAGAGCCGGACGATGAGCGCGCGGCCATCGTCGCTGGGCTTCATGCCCGTGACAATCACGTCCGGCGAATCGAGGGTCAGTCGTGGCGCGGCGAACACGGGGCCGCGCGCCCGCACCGCCTGCAGCGGCTGGCTGGCCGCGATCGCAAGCCGGGAAGCCGCCGCGGGATCATAGGCGCCATGCGGACGAAGCAGAAACCGGAATGTCACCGGGCCCTCCTGGTAGGCGCGGTAGTTGGTGCCCCAGTGATTGTTCATCACCCAGGCGTAAAGGCTCTGCGTCGGCCCGACGTGCTGACGCCACACCGCCGGGTTGGTCTGCGAATTCAACAGGTCCGCCGTCAACCCGCCGACCTGCACGAGCGGCGCGTCGAGCGTCACCCAGGTGACGCCGTAGTCGCCGTTGCTGACATCGGCCCAGCGATCGACGGTGAACCAATTCTTGCAGGCGCCGGGAATCTGGTCGGCATCGGGGCGGACCACGCCGAACGGCACCTCGATCCGCACCTGGCCGCCGGGCACCGCGAACGGAAACCCGAAATTCACGCTCTCCTTCGCCTCCGGTGGACGGTAGTTCGAGGCCACGATCCGCTGCTTGTCGACGGTGTCGTCGATCTCGGCGTGATCCTCTCCCGCCACGAGGGTGACACGACGGACCAGCGAGTAGCAGCCCGGAGCCGAGGACTCGATCCGCAGCGTGGCGACGAGCGGTCCCTTGTCCTCCACGCGGATCGTGACCGCTCCGTTGCTGCGGGCGGTCCGGGGATCGTTGCCGTTGAAATACAGATACGTGTTCAGCGGGTCGGATGGCTGGGCGAGATTTCCCGGCGCACCCGGACCCCGGAGTTCGACAATGCCGCCGGTCTTCGGGTCGAGGCCGACGCGGACCACGCCGTTGTCCAGGGAGGTCGGCGTCACCGTCACCGCGGATCCGGCGAACGCGGGCCCGGGTGAGACAACGTACCGGCGCGCCGAGAACGCCGGCAGGTCACGCGCGTAGAATACGAGATCGCCCGAGGACAGCCGCTGCGACGGGACCGGCGCGCCATGATCGTCCGTGACGCGGTTGTCGCCGAAGGGCGCGACGTCCCGCGCGAGTGTCACCAGCCCGCTGCGGGTCCAGGAATTCGCGTTGAACACGTCGACCGCCGGTGCCGCCGTCTCGCCGCGATCGGCCAGCGCGAGGGCCCGCAGCAGCAGGTCGCGCGAATCATCGGCCGCGGTCGCCGCGTCTGCGCTCTTGATTTCCCACTGCTCGATCGTGGCCTTCCCGGCGGGGTTCGTGACGCTCCCGGAGGCGCCCCACGTGTGCTCGTCATAGAGGAGGAGCTGGCGCATGGCGTTCGCGAAATCGGAGGCGGGATACGTCGACGGCTGCTGCATCGCCCAGAGCGCCTCAGCCTGCGCCAGCCGGTCGGAACTGTCGCGGTTCATCGCCGTCTCGCGGGCCGACGACCCTGCCCCGTCCTCCCAGTACGGCGTCCAGTCGCCGCGGTACTTTGGCAGCACATCGCCGTATTTCTGCTCGAGCGCGGAGAAGGCCTGATGGACCGTGCCGATCACGAAGTGAGGCCATGGGTGCTGCGCGTTCCAGGCGCGCACCTCGTCGGCGACCGCCAGATCCGGCGGCGCGTTGTCCCCGCGCGACCAGCGGATGTACTCGATGTCGTACGGATAACCGGTGCGCGTCAGTTCCTCGGTGAAGTTTTCCACCCAGGGGTCCGAGATCCGGCCGATCCGCGCGGCGAGATTGTAACCGCCGACGGGAACCCAGACGAGGACGCGGTCCTGCGGCGACGAGCCGACCCACCAGAAAGGCTTGTTTTCCCAGGCCACGTAAGTGTCGCCGATCCGGTCGAAGATGTTCGGCGCGGCGGAAAAATACTTGATCCCGGCCTGGCGCAGGGCCGCGACGGTTCCCCAGGTGTAGCCCGGGACGTCGCTGATCATCGCGGCGTCGAGCGGCACCCCGATGTCCTGGCTGAGCTTCGTGCCAAAACGGAACAGCCGCACGAGTTCCTCCGGACGGCAGAGTCCCGTCAGGGTGTTGAAATACATTCCATCGAGCCCGACCTGGCCATGGCGGATCGCGTCGAAAAACGCGTCGCGCTCATGCGGATTGAGCCGCCGCAGCAGGTTGTCGGCCGGCCAGAGGCCCTCGAGATTCCAGATGAAACGCGCATCGGCCGGGTAATTCGCCGTCCGTCGCGCCTCGGCCATGCCGACCAGGAGGTTGTTGAGCTGCTTCTGCTCGATCGCGGTCTGAAGCTCGGTGTAGCCGATGTCGACATGGGAGTGAGGGAGCACGTACACGGTGAGTTTCCGAAATGCCGGCACCTGCGCGTTTCCCTGCGCGAGCACGGCGCCCGCCGGCCCGGTGACCGTCAGCGGAAAGCGGCGCGCGTGATCCGCGATCGGAATCGAGAACACGACCGTCTGCGGGCCGGCCACCAGATGCACGGCGCGGGGGGACAGATCGCCAACCCGCAAGGTCGCGTCGGACGGCTCCGGGTACGGATAGTCGACCGTGACCCGCAGCGGCTGGTCGAGACCGCCCGCCTCCGGGGTCGCGATCGGGAGCGCGATCGCGTCGACGCGGGTTCCGGTCGGCGCCGGCTCCTCCGGACCGACGCCGAAGAACTCCACCTCGGCGCCACCGACCGCGGCCGCATTGCCGGCGCCCAGCCGCGTGACCTGCCAGCGGGCCCGCTGCGCGACCACCGCCGGCCAGACCGGGACGAACGTCACGGCGCTGCTCTGGTCGGGATGCGTGATCGCGATCCGCCGGAGCACACGGCCGGCCGCATCGAACAAGGTCAGCTCCGATCCGGCGATCGTGCCGTTCTTGCGGTCCTGGTGCCGGAATCCGGCGATCGCGGTCGGCGCGCCGAAATCAAACTCGACGAATGTCTGGAGCCCCTTCCCGGCCGAGGCGTACTCCGTGCGCGGATCCCCGTCGACGAGGTTCCGGACCGGGCTGATCCCGCTCGGATCGTTGGCAT
>DASZYH010000180.1:0-4208 GCA_035545515.1 Opitutaceae bacterium | reverse complement strand
CGATCGTCGAGACGATCCAGGTAAAGGTGCCGGCATGGAGAGATCCGAAGGACGGCGAGATCTATCTGGATGCCGATGCGATCGCGATCTTGGACAAGGCGAAGGCGCGCCGTCTCGGTGTCTTGTCGCCCCAGGAACTCGCCACCTTGCGGAGGCGGCTCGGTCTGAAGCAAAAGGAAATCGGTGAACTCCTGCAGATCGGCGAAAAGACCTGGAGCCGCTGGGAGACGGGCCGCGAGCGACCCTCGCGATTGCTAAACATGCTGCTCCTCGCGCTGAACGACGGCAAAATCGATCCCGCTTAGCGGCGAACCAAGCTTCCCGCTCCGGCGGAGCGCGCTCCCGGATCCGTCTTGCGCGGATTCCCGGCCGAGGCGCTCCTCAGCGGTTATTCGAGTTGGGAGATGCGCGGCGCATCGCTCGGCCAGGCAACGGATGAAATGCGAGGCGATATTCTATCGGGCTCATCTGCGGTCCTGCAGATGTTGGCGAAGCTGAATGTCGCGCGGCCCGCGGACGCCAATCCTCCCGCTGACGCCGGTAAGACCGAACGTTCTCCCCTGGCCGCATGAACCTCTCGGCAATTCAACTTGAGGGATACGCGCTCATCGAGATGGCCTATCGAGCGAACCAGGATTACCGCCCTGGCTCGCCGACGATGTACGCAGAAGAGGAAATGGCGGCGAACGTCACGCTCGAGCGCGATCCGAAAGATTCATCGCGGTGGACGATGACGATGAAGTTCCAGCTCCAACCGCGGACGGCTTCGAACGGCCCGTACCACGTGGCGCTTCAGTTGGCCGGCGTGTTCGCGACCGCGCCCGACTTCACGCCTCCAGACATCGAGACCCTCGTGCGGGTGAACGGGGCCAGCGTTCTTTATGGCGTCGCTCGGGAAATCGTGCGCCAGGTGACGAGCGCTGGTCCGTATCCGGGAATGCTGATCCCCACGGTGAATTTTCGCCCGGACTCCAAACCCGAGCCGAAGCAGCCGGAATTACCCGTGGCCCCGGCGCCGTAGGCATCCGTTCGAACCGAAGATCAGTCGATCGGCTACGGCGTGCCAGTCCCTTGGCCGCCGTCTTGTCCCCCCCGCGCGCTACGCCATCCACTGTGACCTGGGCGCGTATGAACTCATCATCCGGGAGTGACAGTGAGGGTGAAAGTGAGGCCTTTCGCCCCGCGAAAAACCCGGATCGATGTAGGGCGGGGTCGGCCGCCTTCGCCAAAGGCTATGTCGGCCAGGCCTGACCCCGCCGAAAATTTCTCCGTGCAGAAAAGAAAGCCGAACCGCGGACGGCGAAACGCGGAAACCACCGCGTCCGCCTTTAGGCCGATATGATTTCAATTCATCCGGCTGTAGCGGCGAGTGCAGCGAGCCGAGGCTCCGTCTAGCGACGAACGGCAGTGAGCCGAGGATCGACGCGTAGCGGCGACCTGTCCGTCGAAGCCTCGGCGAAGGTGGAGCGAGAGCGAGCCGACGCCTTATGTTTCCGCGTTTGCCGACAGCCCAGCTCATGCACCCCACCGGGCAAACCTCACGGCCGTTGCCGCGCTCGCTGGAGGTGAATAGTAAGGGATGACCCCTTCGGATCGATTTCCCGCTGCGATCGAGGGTGAAGTCGGATTGAGCGTTGTTGCTCCGCGCTCGCTGAAGGTCGTCCGCGTTGCGCGGCTGAACGACACTCTAGACAGCTAGAGCATCCCCGGGAGAACCGCTGCCGCCATCGGGGCGATGTGATATTGGAAACCCGCGTTCGCCAGGACCACCGGGTCGTTGTTCGCGAATGCAGTGGCCTCCTGCGAATCAGCAAATGAGGCGATCCCGATCCCGTACATTCCGTTGGGATCGGCGACCGGTCCGAATATCGCAACTTTTCCGGCCTGCATGAGCGTTGACCAGTACTGCCGATGCTGGCCCATGAGCGCCCTTTCGGCGGTGGTCATGTCGCTCGCAAAGGTCGGCCGAGGTGGAAGAAGTTTAAGGACAAAATAGTTCATCGGGAGAGGGGATTATTGAGCGTCAGCCGACGAAGGATCGAGATCCTCCTGACACTCGCGCATTCGACCCAGCAAGAACTGCTTCTCTGCCGGGCTTTCGACCAGTTCGCTCGCCTTCAAAAAGTTCCGACGCGCAGCATCCATCCGGCCCAGGCGCAGATTCAGATCGGCCAGCCCGGTATAATAGTACGGGTATCGCCTGAGCCGCTCCTTGTCCTCGATCGCTTCGATCGCTTTGAGCCCCGCGGCTGCGCCCTCCGCCTCGGCCAGCGCAACGGCTCGATTGAGGGCGATTACGGGTGAGGGCCGGATCCGCAGGAGCTCGTTGTAGAGTGACAAGATCGCCGGCCAGTCCGTGTCTTCCCAGGTGCGGCTGGTTGCATGATAGGCGGCAATGCCCGCTTCGAAATGGTAGGGAGTGATCTCGCCGCCCACGCCGGCTTCGGTGAGGAGCCCCATCCCGTCCCGAATCAGCTCCTTGTCCCACAGGCTGCGATTCTGTTCAGCAAGTCGCTTTAGGTGACCGTCGGGGCCGACCTTCGCTGGAAGGCGCGCCGAAGTGAGGCACATGAGAGCGCCCAGAGCGTAGGTCGCCGACACCCGGCCAAGGGGATGCTGCATCAGCAACGCAACCAGTCGCATGGCCTCGCGGCAGAGCTCCGCTCGCACGGGGAATTCCGGCGAGGCGCCGTGGTATCCGCCGTTAAACAGCAAATATAGCGCCTGGTGAACCCATTTGTCCGACCGCGACGAGTGCGTTCCTCTTTTTGAGATCTTCAAACCAGACGGCCCATTTCTGGTAAATTTTCTGCGTTTCTTCCGGGGAAGTGGGGCGGTTGTGGCCGCCGCGGTAAAGGAGGGTGAATTCGGTCATAGTATTTGGATGGTTCGAGAGTTGACGCGGGAACTCGAACCGGCCGGACAACTATTTTTAGAATTCTGCCACAGCGCAACCGGAGCCGGCATGCTTGCAGTCGGGTCGGGTTCGGGTCTCATGCGGCTTCACAACGACTGGCGCTCCGTGGAGTCACCACAGGGAGTTAACCGAGATCTGTCGCGCGCCTGGGCAGGTTGAACAACCGTTAAGCTCATTCCTTGTGCCTGCCCTGATCCTCGACGGAAAAGCCCTGGCCCGCGAAATCGAAGCCCGACTCAAGCTTCGCGTCCAGCAGTTCAAAGACCGCACCGGCGGCGCGGACGGACTGACGGGGGCAGGCCGATATATGCATATTCAGCATTGCGTTTGGGATCAGCAGCTCGGCTCGGGTAACTGCGCGGTCGGAATTGCGGTAATCCTAGTCGCTGCGAGAGTAACGATCCGAAGGCCCCGTCCCTAGCTCCTGATCTTAATCGAGACGTATTCGCCGTGATTGCGTTCGAACCAGTGTTTCGCCTGCGGCGAGAGTGCGGTCACGCGGGTGCCGGGAAGGTAGTATACGTCGGCCGTCTGATCTTCACTGGCGACCAGCTCCCACAGGTCGGGCATCGCGGCGGCCACCGCAGGTGAGTGAGGCCGCCGGAGGATGTAATCTTCCGGCTCACCCGATTCCGGAATTTCGGGTGGCTCATCTTGCGTGGTATCCCACGCACCCCAATCAAGCTCCACGATGTGATGTTTGACGACCGGCAGAAACTGTGCGCCTCGCAGACCGACCTTTCGAACGCGCGCCGGAATTTGTCCGTGACACTTGGTGTTGCGGCCGGCCAACGGCACGATCTCTATGCGGTCGAACCGCTGCTGCCCTGTCTGCGCGGTTTCCGCGCGGTCGCTGACAAAGGTTTTGATGCCGACTCCTTCCGCGCTCGCCTGTGTCGCCAACGTACTCGAGTTTGCATCCCACCAAAACGACGACGGCGCACGCTCGTGGCCTTCCATCGCGGGTATTACCGCCGTCGCCATCGCGTCGAAAACTTCTTTTGCCGCACAAAACGCCACCGGCGGATCAGCACCCGGTACGACAAGCTCGCCGTCACGTTTCTCGCCTTCGTTCATCTCGCGGCAGTAATCGATTGGCTCACCTTCCGGGTTTGAAGACACTGCCTAGCCACTCCAACAGCCACAAGGTGAAAGGTTAGGGATGCCCCCTTCGGATTGGCCCCCGTGCCTGCGCGTCCCATCGTGCAAACAAATCGCTGTCGAGCCGCGTCACGAGCTCAACCAAAATTTTCCACCGTTCCGTCGCGCCTACTGAGGGCGGAAGGTATGC
>DASZYH010000179.1:0-48347 GCA_035545515.1 Opitutaceae bacterium | reverse complement strand
TCCTCCGCGGACCGGTCCGCGGCGCATATCCTCCGGCGCCACGGCGGCAGTCCGATCGGCAATAGTCGCGTCAAGCTGACCAACGTGAAGGATTGCGTGAAGCGCGGGTTGGTGAAGGAGGGACAGAATCCCCTCCAGGTCGCGGCCGAGCAGCTCGTGCGCGATGCCGTCGACGTGCTCCACACGATCGGCGGGGACGACACCAACACCACCGCCGCCGACCTCGCCGCGTATCTCGCGAAGAACAATTACCAGCTCACCGTCATCGGCCTCCCCAAGACGATCGACAACGACGTCGTGCCGATCCGCCAGAGCCTCGGGGCGTGGACCGCGGCGGAGCAGGGCGCGCTCTTCTTCGAGCGCGTCGTCGCCGAGTTCAACGCCAACCCGAGGATGCTCATCGTGCACGAGGTGATGGGGCGCAACTGCGGCTGGCTCACGGCGGCCACGGCGGCCGAATACCTGAAGCGACTCGACGCGACGCCCGTCGCGCCGGGACTCGGGCTCACGCGCGACCGGCTGGCGGTGCACGGCGTTTACGTGCCGGAGCTCGCGCTCGACATCGCGGCTGAGTCGAAGCGGCTCCGCGAGGTGATGGAACGCGTCGGCAACGTGAACATTTTCGTCAGCGAGGGCGCCGGCGTGGAGAGCATCGTCGCCGAAATGACCGCGCGCGGACAGGAGGTGCCGCGCGACGCGTTCGGCCATGTGAAACTGGATGCGGTCAACCCAGGCAAATGGTTCGGCGAACAGTTCGCGAAGATGATCGGCGCCGAGAAGGTGCTCGTTCAGAAGAGCGGATACTTCGCGCGATCGGCCCCGGCGAACACCGCCGACCTCGACCTCATCCGCCAGTGTGCGCACCACTCCGTCGAGTGCGCGCTGCGGCGCGAAAGCGGCGTGATTGGGCAGGACGAGGAGCGGGACGACGCCCTGCGTGCGATTGAATTTTCACGGATCAAGGGCGGGAAGGCCTTCAATTCCTCGGTCGACTGGTTCCAGAAGGTCTTGAGTGCCATTGGTCAACCGGCGGGGACGCCCGTCGCGGCTGCGGCCCACTGAGAATTCGTCCGCCTCCAAGTCCCTGGCATCCGGGGACTCGTGCGCCGGCCGCCTGGCCGGCGCCTTTTTTTGCGTTTTTTTGCGGCAACCGAGATCAGCGGAAGCCGTCACATCGGCGCTGCTTGCGACGCGGCCAGATTTTGGCTGCTGACAGTCCCACCCCCCTCCACCGTTCTCCCACCCCACGTTTCTGTCCCGGATCGTCGGGACAATTCCCACCCGCCCATGACAAAACGCCTGATTCCACTGGCGGTCCTTTTCGTTTGTGCCGTTTTCGGCGCCGCCAGCGGCCGCGCGGCCGAATATAACGAACGCCTCCTGAACCTCTCCACCCGCGCGCAGGTGGGATCCGGCGGTAACATCGCCACCGTCGGTTTCGTGATCGGACCGGGCACGACGAAGACGGTCCTGATCCGCGCGGTCGGTCCCGCGCTCTCGGGATTCAATGTTTCGGGAGTCGTATCCGATCCGCAGATCACCGTCTTCGATAGCAGCGGGAAGAAGATCCTCGCCAACGACAACTGGGGCACCACGGTCGCGCCCGCGGGCGCTGCGACGGCCGGGACGTTTTCCTCCGTCGGTGCCTTTCAACTGACCGCCGGCAGCCATGATGCCGCGCTGGTCGCGACGCTCGCACCCGGTTCGTACACCGCCCAGGTGAGCGGCGTCGGCACGGCCGCCGGAGTCGGGCTCATCGAGGTTTACGATATCACCGGCTCCGCGCGGCTGCTCAATCTGTCCACGCGCGCGCAGGTCGGCACCGGTGCCGGCGTGATGGTCTCGGGGCTGGTCATTGCCCCGGGCGCGGGCGCGCGCACGATCCTGGTCCGGGCCGCCGGTCCGGCGCTCCTGCCATTCGGAGTGACTGATTACCTGGCTGATCCGGCGATCGCCGTCCTCGACGGCAACGCCCAGCAGATCGCGTCGAACGACAACTGGGACGCGAACGGCGGCGCGGCGCTGTCCGCCGCATTTGTGCAAGCCGGCGCGTTTCCATTTGCCGCCGGCTCGAAGGATGCCGCGCTCCTCGTGACCCTCGCGCCCGGCGCCAGCTACACGATCCAGGTCAGCGGGGTGGGGGCCACGACCGGCTCGGCGCTCGTCGAGGTCTACGATCTCACGCCGGACAGCGGCGCGACGGTCTCCGTCGCGACGAGCACGGCGACGACCGACACAAAGGGCGCGCCGCCGGGCGTCTTCACGTTTTCGCGCACCGGACCGACGACCGCGCCGCTGACGGTGTACTACACGACCGCCGGCGCGGCGATCAACGGTGTCGACTACACGAAGCTCGGAGGCTCGGTCACGATTCCCGCCGGCGCCACCTCGACCACGGCCACCGTTTCGGCCCTCACCGCCAACGCGAGCACCAGCATCAACAAGGACGTCATCGTCAACGTCGCGCCCGGCGCCGGCTACGCGATCGGCACGAACAACACGGCCGAGGTGACGATCTTCTACAATCCCGGCACGCTCTACATCGCGTCGCTGCGCGCGACGTCCTCGGCCTCGGCGTCGACGGCGTACGGGACCGCCACCGTCCAGTTGAGCTCCGACAACACGTTCGCGTCGGTCAACGTCTCGCTCTCGAACCTGAGTTCGCCGGAGACGGCCGTTTACCTCCGGCTCGGCAGCCTCACCGATGTCGGCGCCGAGGTCCTCCGGCTGCCGACGGGCCAGGTCAACGGGATGACGTGGACGATCGTCCCCACGGGCACGTACACGGCGGCGGATCTCATCCAGGCGCTGAAGAGCGGGCAGATCTTCCTCGACGTCCAGACGGCCAGCTATCCGGGCGGCGAACTGCGCGGCAGCTTCATCCAGTCGAGCGGCTCGTCCGCGTTCTCGGTGCCACCGGCCCCGCCGGTCCTGGCCGACAATGCGCTGACGGCGTCGGACGCGTCGCGCTTCCTGATCCAGGCGACGTTCGGGCCGACGAAGGCCGAGATCGACGCGCTCACGGGCAAGCACCCGTCGGACCTGGCCGCGTGGATCGACGCCCAGATGGCGCTCCCCGCGACGTCGCATCTCGCCGCGATCGATGCCGATTTCCAGGCGTACGCCACCGGCAACAATCCGCAATACAGCCAGGCGAACCGCCAGGACGCCTGGTGGAAGGTGGTCGTCACCGCCCCCGACCAGCTCCGGCAGCGCGTCGCCTTCGCGCTGAGCGAGCTGTTCGTCGTTTCGGACGTCAACAGCACGCTCTCCGGCAACGCGCGCGCGCTGGCCAACTACTACGACATCCTCGTCAACGGCGCCTTCGGCAATTTCCGCGACCTCCTCCAAAACGTGACGCTCAGCCCGATCATGGGCACGTACCTCAGTTCGCTGCGCAACACGAAGGCCACCTACGACAAGTCGGGCAAGCTCCTGACGTCTCCGGATGAAAACTACGCCCGCGAGGTCATGCAGCTCTTCACGATCGGGCTGAACCAGCTCCAGCCGGACGGCACGCTGAAGCTCGACGCGCTCGGCCTGCCGGTGCCGACGTACGACCAGAAGACGGTCACGGAAATGGCCCGCGTGTTCACCGGCTGGGGATTCTCCGCCGACACGTCGGTGGCGTCGAATTTCCGCGGCGCGCCGGCCAACTACATCTCCCCGATGGTGCTGTATCCCACGTACCATGACACCGGCGCCAAGACCATCATCGGCGGGGTGCAGCTCGCGGCAAACCAGGGCGGCACGGCCGACCTGAATGGGGCGCTGGACGCGCTGTTCAATCATCCGAACACGGGGCCGTTCGTCGCGCGGCAGCTGATCGAGCGGCTCGTGACGAGCAACCCGAGTCCGGGCTACGTCTACCGCGTCGCGCAGGTGTTCGCCGACAACGGCCACGGCGTGCGCGGCGACCTGGGCGCGGTGGTGCGGGCGATCCTGCTGGATTACGAGGCGCGGTCGGACGCCGTCGCGGCCACCGCGAGTTTCGGCAAGCTCAAGGAGCCGCTGCTCCGCGAAACCGCGATCCTGCGCGCCTTCAACGGCACGCTCACGAACCGGTTCAACTTCCCCAATCCGGAGAACGTCTTCGGCCAGGCGGCCCTCCGCTCTCCGACGGTGTTCAATTTCTTCGAACCGGCTTACGTCCAGCCGGGCCTGCTCGCGAACAACGGGCTGTACGCGCCGGAATTCGAGATCCTGACCGACACGACGGCGATCAGCGTCCTGAACCAGCTTTGGAATACGATCTACGGGACGCGGTCCGACAAGCTGCTCGGGATCCAGCTCGATTCGCTGATGCCGCTGGCGAACGATTCGCAGGCCCTCGTCGATGCGACCAACCTGATCCTCGCGGGCGGCGAACTGCCGAAGACGATTTCCGACCGGATCGTGGCGGCACTGAACCTGATGCCGAACCCGAAGAACATCACGAGCAACTCCATCGAGCGCGTGCGGACGGCCATCTATCTCACCGTCGCCGTGCCGCAGGCCGCGATTCAGAAATAACCAACCTCCGCCCGATGAACCCGAAGAATCCCGCTCCTGATCTCACCCGCCGCAAGTTCGTCGGCGCCTGCTGCGCGGCCGTGGGCGCCACCGGCATGCTGTCCGCCCTCGCCCAGCTCCGGCTGATCGGCGCCGTGGCCAGTCCCACGAACGGACCTGTCCTACCGACCGTCTCGGCGGCGCTGCAGTCCGATTTCAAGGCGCTCGTCTGCCTCTTTCTCGCCGGCGGCAACGATGCGAACAACATGGTCGTGCCGGCGGATGACGCGACCTACGCGGCCTACGCCGCCGGACGCGGCGTGCTGGCGCTGCCGCAGGCCGCCCTCCTCGGCATCACGCCCCGGACCTCGGACGGGCACGCGTGGGGCCTGCACCCCGCGCTCGGCACGAATCCCGACGGGACGGCGAACGGCGGCATCAAGTCGCTCTTCGACCAGGGCAAGGCGGCCATCCTCGCCAACGTCGGCACGCTGGCGTACCCGCTCACGCAGGCGCAGTACACCTCGCGCCCGGATCTCCGGCCGTTCCAGTTGTTCTCGCACAACGACCAGCAGGTCGAATGGCAGAGCAGCATCGCCGACAAGCCGTTCACGACGGGGTGGGGCGGCCGGCTCGCCGATCTCACGAACGCCTTCAATTCCAACAACCGGATCTCGATGGCCATCACGCTGAATGGCCAGAATTCGTTCCAGGTTGGGAAGACGGTGTCGCAGTATGCCGTCGGCACGAACGGCGCGATCGCCCTGACCGGCAGCAGCACGAACATCGCGACGACGAACGGCATCCGCACGGCCGCGCTGAACGACGCGCTCGCGGCGCAGAATGCGAACCTGTTCGAGACCGCGTTCGGCGGCATGACCAGCAGTGCGCTCAGCAACAGTGCCCTGCTCGCCTCGGCCATCGGGACCAGCAGTCCGTTCGCGAGCTACTTCACCGGGCTGACTTCGAACCTCAGCCAGCAGCTCCACATGATCGCCCGGCTCGTCAACGTGCAGTCGCAGCTCGGACTCAAGCGGCAGGTGTTCTTCGCGCGAATCGGCGGCTGGGACCTGCACGACAGCCAGGTGAACCTCGGCAACACGACGAACGGAGCGCACGCCAGCCTCTTCCGTGACGTGAGCCAGTCGGTCACCGCCTTCTACAACGCGCTCACGTCCGTCGGCGCCCAGAACCAGGTGACGACGTTCACGGCCTCGGATTTTGGCCGGACCTACAACACGAACGGCGACGGGTCCGACCACGGCTGGGGCAGCCACCACCTCGTCATCGGCGGCGCGGTGAACGGTGGCGACATCTACGGCCGGATGCCGACCTTTGCGATCAACGGGCCGGACGACACGGGCCGCGGCCGCTGGATTCCGACGACGAGCGTGGACGAGTATTCCGCGACGCTGGCCAAGTGGTTCGGCGTGAGCGCGACGGACATGCCGGTGGTGCTGCCGAACTTGAACCGGTTCGCGAATCCGGATCTTGGATTCATGATGTAGGCGCGGTGACCTCACGCGCGAGGCGGAATGCGGAATTCAGGAGCCAGGAGGGAGGAGACAGGAGTCAGAATCCAGGAGACCGGAGTCAGGAGACAGAATGCAGAATCCACGAGACAGAGGTCAGGAACGTAGACGCCTTGAATGTAGGGCGGGGTCGCTGACCCCGCCTGATCGTAATGTGATCAATTCGCGGCGGGGTCCGGCGACCCCGCCCTACATCGAACCATGACCAACCGACGTCGCGTTGCCTGGGCCGTTGTCATTCTCGCGATCGCGGCGGTGCTTCTTCTACGCCGAGCCGAGCGGCCGGCGAAGCCACCTGCGCCACCGGCGGCCGGGCACGCCGCGCCTACCGCTGCGGGACGCGATCCGCGGATCGCCGCGCTCATTCGCGAAATACCGCGCGATCAGATCAGCCCGATTGCGAACGACCTGAACGCGCCGGGCGGCACGATCCGTCACGATCTCGACATCCTCAACGCGGTCTTCGAGGCGTGGCGCTCCAATTTCCCAAAGGAGGGCAACCCGGTCGGGGAAAACGACGAAATCACTCGCGCGCTCGTGGGCGACAACCCCGTGCATTTTGCCTTCATCGCGCCCGACCATCCCGCGATCAATTCCCGCGGTGAGTTGTGCGACCGCTGGGGCACGCCGTTCCGGTTTCACCAGTTGAGCGGGACGGAGATGGAAATCCGATCTGCCGGTCCCGATCGCAAGTTCGGCACGAAGGACGATGCCGAATTTGCGCCTTGGCCAAAGCCATTTTAGGGTCAGCGTTTCCTTCCAACATCGGCTTGGGGCCGCAACGGGCGGATGGAACTTTCCCGAAGCGCCCGCGTCTCGACAACCACTCGTCGCTCACCCAAGCTTTTATCACTATGCAATTTCGAAATTCGCATTCCGCGCCACGCCAACGGGGCTTCACGTTGATGGAAATTCTGGTCGTGCTCGCCATTCTCGGTCTCCTGGCCGGCCTCGCGATCACGAAGCTGGGCGGAACGTACGACAACGCGAAGAAGGATGCCGCCCGGCTGTTCGTCACGACGAGCGTCAAGGTCCCGCTGTTCAGCTACAAGATGGCGATGGGTGACTTCCCTTCGACGCAGGACGGCATCCAGTCGCTCATCACGGCGCCCGCCAATCGCGCGGACCGGTGGCGCGGGCCATATCTCGAGTCGTCGACTCTTCCCCTCGATCCGTGGGGCGAACCCTATCACTACCAGTATCCCGGCACCCACAACAAGGACGGCTACGATATCTGGTCGAGCGGCCCGGATCACCAGAGCGGCACGGACGACGACATCGGCAACTGGGACGTCGCCGCGCCCAAGCAGCAGTAATTGCGAAACCGGCCGCGAATGCGCGGTGAGTGCCTTTCCGTCGTCTGCCTCGTGCATTCGCCTTCCCGTCCAGATCTTTGGTCGCACCGCGCGGACACCGGGTCGCGGCCGGCGCGCCGGCGGAGCGGTTTCACGCTGCTCGAAATCCTGCTCGTCCTCGCGATCATCGGGCTGATGGCTTCGGTCCTGATCAGCGGAGCGACAAACCTGTTGTCCGACAAGCCGGTCACGCCCGACGAGGTGTTCTGGAAGGCGGTCCAGGAAGCTCGCGCGATGTCGTTGAAGTCCGAGCGGGAGGTCACGTTCCAGTACGTCGACGACGTCGCGAACAAGACCAAGGAGTTCGTCGTCTCGAACGGGGAGTCGACGAAGAACTTCCCGATCGTGAATCCGGGCGACCTGGACGTTTCGTTTCTCGCCCCGCAGTCGAGCGGCAACCTCGCGATGGTGGCCGGCGTGGTGCTGGATACCTCCAAGATCCCGGCGGTGACGTTTTACCCGGACGGCACCTGTACGCCTTTCAAGGTTCAGTTCTACCGCAGCGGCGCGGCGCACACCGCCTCCATCGATCCGTGGACGTGCGCACCGGTGCTGACGACCGGCGACAACAACAACTCCGGCCCGGGAAATCCGTCGTGAGGCGCGGAATCCGAATCTGCCGCGGATCGGGCCGGTCCATTGCCGCGCGGCGTCGTCGCGGCTTCACCATCCTCGAGGTGCTCGTGGCGCTGGCGGTCTTCGCGCTCGGGGCCGTGGTGCTCGCCGGCGCGTATCTCAACATCCTCAACGGCTACGACGTCGCCAATCGCGCGAACCAGGCCAACGAGGATGTCGCGTTTGCGCGCTCGCTCGTGCTGCAGGAGCCCGACCGGACCAAGCTGGAGCAGGGCGGCCAGTTTGAGACCGCCGAGGGCCACCAGGTCCAGTGGAGCGTCGACATCGAATCGACGAACATCGCCGACCTTTTCACCGTGACGTTCACGTGCGAGAGCACCGCCGCGGACCAGCGGGAGCCGGAGAAGACCGTGGAGACATTCACTGTCCTTCGTCCCACCTGGTCGGTCGACGCGTCCGAGCGCGACAAGCTCCTCCAGGACGCGAAGACGCGGATCCTCGAGATCCAGGGAAAGCAGACGAACACGACGTCATGACCGGTCTTCGCCGCCGCCCACTTTTCCCCCGCGCCGGGCTTGCCCGACTGGCGCGGCCGGGGCGTGGCCTGCGGCGCGACAACGTCGGTTCCCGGGGCGGTCGCGGGTTCACTCTCATCGAGGTCCTGCTGTCGCTCGCCCTCGTGTCCGTCGTCCTGCTGGCGATGAACACGTTTGTGTTCTCGATGGGCGAACTGTGGGGCAAGAACTCCGACGTGCGGCTGTTCGACCTGCACGTGCGGGCGGTCACGCGGTTTCTGCAGGACGAGCTCCGGACCGCCGCGCTCCCGCCCGCCGCGCGCGCCAACTCGAACCCGATCGGATTGCAGGACATCCGTCCGCAGAACGGCGCGACGGACAAGCTGCTGACCTTCGAACTCCCGTCCGGCTGCCGGCTGTTCAACTGGCCGGACAACAAGCCGCTGCCCGAGGTCGTCTGTTCGCTCCAGGTCCGGCCGGGCCAGGGACTGATCCTGCTCTGGCATTCGCGGCTGGAGAAGAACTTCGACACCGATCCGCCGCGCGAGACCGTCGTGTCCCCGCTCGTGACCGGCATGACCTACGACTACTACGACTCCGACGGGGACCGCTGGACGAACGAGACCGCGCTCAAGCTCGACAGCCAGGGCAATCCGATGCTGCCGCAGCGGCTCCGGCTCCAGTTCACCTACCAGAAGCTGACCCGTGAGACCGTGATCACGATTCCGGTCGTCGGCCAGGGCCTTCCGACATTCTGATGCCGTCCCGATCCTCCAACCCCCGATCGCAAGCCGACGGCCGCGCGCCCACGGACGGCCGTTCCGCGACCGCTGCGCGTTCGGCGACGGGCGCGCCCGCGCGGGGCGAGGGCGGGGTTCGCCCGTCCCGCCGCCGCGGTTCCGTGCTGATCATCGTGCTGGTGACGATGCTGTTCGCGACGTTCGCGCTCATCGCGTTCATGGACCGGGCGACGAACGACCTGCTCGTGACGCATCGCGACGCGATCGCACGGCGGCTGCGGATGGAGGCCTACTCGGCCCTCGAGGTCACGCTCGCGGTGCTGAACAATTTCCAGCAGGTCGACAACGGGCTCCACAGCCCGGCCGAGGGTTGGACCGATCCCCTCGGGTTTGCGGGCTACACCCCGACCGAAGATCGGCGTGTCGAGGTTTCGTTCGAGGACGAGAGCGGCAAGATCTCGCTGCCCCGGGCGGATGCGCCGACGCTGTCGCGGCTCTTCCAGGCGTGGGGCGTGCAGCCGACCGACGCGGATTCGCTGGCCGATGCGATGATGGGTTGGATGCAGCGCAACCACGTCTATTCCACCCCGATCAATCCCGACTACGACGAGAGCGCTATTCCCTACGAGCCACCCGGGCGGCCCATGCGGTCATATGCGGAACTCGCTGCCATCGATAAGGTCCGCGACTTTTTTTATGATAAGAACGGCGAGCCCAACGATTATTGGCGGCGCTTCGTGGCCGACGTTTCGCTGTTCAATTTCGCGCAGCCGAACATCAATGGTGCGCTGCCCGACACCCTGGCCGCCGTGGGGCAGTTCGATCCCAACCAGCAGCAGATGATCTCGGATTACCTCAGTGGGGCGGGCCAGTACCAATCCAACGGGCCGCAGTACTTCCAGGATCCACGGCAAGCCGCGACCGTGACGGGGCAGGGAGGCAACACGACGGGATTCGGCACCACGATCAGTGCGCTGCGGATCAACATCACCGTGTACGAGGGCAGGACCATGTTCCGGCTCTCGGCCGTCGTGGCGCCGCCAAACGGGGCGACGACGGTGCAGGAAACTGCAACTTCCCAGAAAACCCAGACGTCTGCCTCGTCCGCCCAGACGGCGGCTCAGAAGCAATCCGGGCCCAACGCGACGCAGGGAACGGCGGGCGCCTCCGGGACCAACGCCTCCACGGCCGCCACCCAGAACCTGCGTTACCCCTTTACACTCCTGGAAATTCAAGAAAATGATGAGATTCCTCCCGCGCCGCCGCCGGTCGCCACGCCCTCATCCTGACGTTCCCATTTCTATCCCGCCCCGTTCCTGATGTCCGCCTCGCCCCTAAGTTTCCTCCGCGCCGGCCCGCCCCCGCCCAAGGTGGTGCTGCTGCCGGATGGACTGTTCTTCAGCCGGGCCGTGCCGATCACCGCCGGCGCCACCGCCGCCGAGGTCGCCTCCCAGGTTGAGCTCGCCCTCGAGTCGTCCTCCCCCTTTCCCCTGGCCCAGCTCTACTACGGCTGGTACTGGACGCCCGGCGCGGAACAGGCCTTTGTCTTTGCCTCGTACCGACGCCGCTTCACCACGGAGCAGACGGCAGCGTGGGCCGACGCCGAGCTGGTCATTCCGGCGTCCGCGGCGCTTTTTGGCGGAGCCGTGGAGCCTGCCACGACCCTCCTCCTGAACTCGCCCGAAGGCCTCACGGCCATCCATTGGGAATCGCCGGCGGTGCCGTCGCGGGTGGTCTTTCGTCCAATCGACCCGGAGGCGTCCGACGAGCAGCGTGTGCAACTGCGCGAGGAGCTGATCCGCGGCCTGGGCGGCAGTCGGACGGTGATCGACCTGCTCGTGCCGCCCGCAGCCGACAGCGGCCAGCCGGACCGCGAGATCGTGCTCCGGTCGGGCGATTTCGTCTCGCGGCTGCCGGTGACGACCGCTGCGGCGCTCGACGTGCGCGACAAGGCGGAACTCGCCGCGCGGCGCTCCGCCCGCCAGCGCGATATCGTGCTGTGGCGCGTCGTCCTCGGCTGCGCCGCGGCGCTGTGCCTTTTCCTCCTCGGTGAGTTTGCGCTGCTCGGCGGCAACGCCTGGCACAAGGTCCGGCTGACCCAGCTCAACGCCCGGGCGCCCACGGTCGACAAGATCAAGCAGTCCCAGGAGCTTGCCACGGGGATCGACGATCTGCTGACGAAGCGGCTGCTTCCGATCGAAATGGTCACGGCCATCCTCGGAACGAATGGCGAACGCAAGCCGGCCGACGTCGTTGTCACGCGGATCCAGTCCGGCGGCACCCTGGGACTGTACACGGTCGTGCTCGAACTTCAGACCACGAATGCCGCGCAGGTCCCCGTCTACCGCGCCGCGCTGCAAAAGCTGCCGGAATGCGACAGCGTCAATCTGGACGTCCTGCCGTCACAGGGGGTGCAGTCGAAATACCGGCTCACCGTCACGTTCAAGCCCGGCGCGCTCAAACCTCAACCCGCATGATCCGAAGCTTTCGCGCCTTTTTCCTCAGCCGCGCCCTCCGCGAGAAGCTCCTCCTGGTCGGTTTTCTCGGCGTGGCGGTCGTCATGTGGGCCTCCGCCTATTCGTCGCGGATCACCGCCTTCTTCCGAGCGGAGCACAACACCACCGTCGCCCTCAAGGACCAGGACTACTGGCTGACGCACCGGGCGCAGATTGAATCGGCGACCCAGAAGGCCGCGTCGCAGATGGATCCGAGCAAGACGCTCGATCCGGTCCACCTGACTGTCGTCGTGCGGCAACTGGCCGGCGATTCCGGCGTACGGATCAACACCGGCCGCGCCGAGCCGGAGGTCAGCAACGGACAATTCTCGATCAACCGGCTGCCGGTCCAGGTTCTGAATACGGACTGGCATGCCTTCGCGGTCTTCTACCAGCACCTCCAGGAACGCGCCCCTTATCTCGCGATCACCGAGCTGGCGATGCAGCCGATCCCGGCCAATCCGTCGCAGATCATGGCGACGATGACGGTTGAGTCGTTCGAGATCCGGCACTGAGCGACGGGTGGCGCGGAGCGGAGTCCGCATTCAATGGTAGGGCGGCCAGTCCCTTGGCCGCCTTCAAATCGGGCCCAACCTACTCGCGCGGTGAGCACCGCACCCACATCGGAGTCAGGCGGGCTGAGGCGCGCGGTGCGGTCACCGCGCCCACATCAAGCATGAGAGGTGGGATCGTGGCGTGCGTTTGGCGGGCGGACATCAGGGGGGCGTAGCCGCCATGGCGTGGAGCGGAGCTTTTGCCCTACCGTACGCGTGCGCGGCGTGACTTCGGCGCTCCGGCCGCATTGTTCAGCAGGGGAGGGTGTTGTGCTTTACCTGTGCGCCCCGGTCCGTTTTACGGAACCTGTACGACTTGTTACCTTTCTCCGTTTGCGGCGTCCGCTAGCCCCGCGAGATTCCCACCTGTTCCCACCGATGAAGTTGGCTTTGTCCCCGACCCCTCGTGCCTGTGCTCTGGCCGTCGTTCTGGCGTGGCTCGCTCCCCGGAGCGGCCGCGCGGAGAACTCCATCAGCTACAAGTACGAGGATTACCAGGAATCCGGCGCGCGCATCGGCGTGAGGACCCAGGGCGCGTATGCCCAGCAGGATTTCGGCCCGGACACCCACCTCAAGCTCGAGGGCGTGCTCGATGCCATCACCGGCGCAACCCCCGACGGCCGTCCCGCCCCGGCCGGGTCGGACCAGGTGCCGCTCACCGAGATGCATGACCGGCGCAAGGCCTGGAACGCCGATCTCTCGCACGAGTTTCCCGGCGTCACGCTCGACTTCGGCGCCGGCAACAGCCGCGAAAGCGACTACATTTCGAACGGTTGGTCGTTCAACACGATCACGGATTTCAACCAGAAGAACACCGAGCTCCTCGCCGGCATCGCCGGGACCGACGACAAGATCAAGGTCCTGTACTCGTCCGTCGCCCCGCGGCAGCGCAAGCACACGAACGACCTGATCCTCGGGGTGACGCAGCTCATCGATCCCAATACCTCGTTCACCGCCAACGTATCCTGGGGCCGGCAGAGCGGGTATTTGTCGGACCCCTACAAGCTGGTCCAGAAGACCGTCGAAGTGTTCGCGGGCGCGTTCCTACCGTTCACCTACAGCGAGAACCGACCCGACTATCGCGAGAAGTGGGTCGTGCTGCTCGAACTGAACCACGCCTTTCCGGCCGTCAACGGGACCGTCGATGCCTCGTACCGGTATTATCATGACACGTTCGGGACGGACGCGCATACGGTCGACCTTGCCTGGTTCCAGCGGATCGGTCAGCGCCTGATCCTCCGGCCGTCGTTCCGGTACTACACGCAGACCGGCGCTGTCTTCTATCACTACAACCTCGACGCCACCTCGATCCTGCCGACGGGTGGCGCTCCGAATCCTGCCGGACCGTTCTACTCGTCCGATTACCGGCTCTCCGCGCTCAACAGCTACACGTATGGCGTGAAGCTGATCTGGAACGCGACCCAGGCGCTGGCCTTCGATGCCGCGCTCGAGGAGTACCGGATGCGCGGGCGCGACGGCATCACGCCCCAGAGCGCGTATCCGTCGGCGCGGATCATCACGGTCGGCGCCAAGTTCGCCTGGTGAGGAGGCTCCCATGTCGCTCGTCTCTTCGTCGCATCGCGTAACCCCGCCCGAGCCGAACGGCCACGGCGCGGCGTTGGCGCTGCGCCGGTTGTCCTTCTCCGCGATGGGAACGCCGTGCGAGGTCCAGTACGTGGCGCCAAATGGCGACGTCCAGGCGCAGGCGTTCGAGCGGGCCGCCGTCGGCTGGGTCACCGCCTTCGAGGCGAAATATTCCCGGTTCCGGTCCGACAGCCTCGTCAGCCGGATCAACGCGGCGGCAGGCTGCGAGTGGGTCGACGTCGATGCTGACATGGAGCTGCTGCTCAAGCTCTGCGACACGCTCCACGTGATGACGCAGGGCGTGCTCGATCCGACGGCGCTGCCGCTGATCCGGCTCTGGAACTACAAGGCGGAGCAGCCGCGCCTTCCGGCTCCGGCCGAAATCGACGCGGCGCGGGCGCTGGTGGGATGGACCAAGGTCGAGCGCGCGCCCGGCCGGGTTTTCCTGCCCCAACCGGGCATGGCGCTGGATTTCGGCGGGTTCGGCAAGGAGTACGCCGTCGACATGGTCGCGCAGCTCGCGCTCGAGCGCGGCATCCCGGCCGTGCTGGTCGACTTCGGTCACGATCTCCGCGCGGTGGGCGCGCCGCCCGGACGCCCGGCGTGGCACATCGGGCTCGAGGACCCGCGCCAGCCCGGGCGCGCCAACGGGAGCTTCGGCCTCCGTGACCGCGGGGTCGCGTCCTCCGGCGACTACCTGCGCTGCTTCGTCATCGGCGGCCGGCGTTACGGCCACATCATCGATCCGCGGACGGGTTATCCCGTCGCGAACGGCTGCTCGCAGGCGACGGTGATCGCCCCGAGCTGCCTGCAGGCGGGCGTGCTTTCCACCACCGCGTTCGTGCTCGGTGTGCCGCGCGGCCTCGAACTCATCCAATCCTGCCCGGGCGCGGAGGGACTGATCGTCACCGAGCGCACCCGCGCCCAAACCCGGGGATTTTACCACTATGTCTGCGACTAAGATTCTCCGTGCGGCGGCCGCTTTGGCCGTTGCCGCCCTGCTGGCCGCCCGCGCCCGCGCGGACGTCAAGGTGGGTGATGCGTTCCCGGCGCTCGCGCCGGCCGGCCTGGTCAATCTCGCCGGCGGCGACATCCCCGAGGTCACCGGCCAGGTGACGCTCGTCGATTTCTGGGCCTCGTGGTGTGCGCCGTGCAAGGCGTCGTTCCCCGCCATGGCGAAGCTCTACGCGGCGCTCGGGCCGCGCGGGTTTCGCATCATCGCGGTGAGCGTCGACGAAAAGCCGGCGGACGCCGTCTCGTTCTGGAAGCGTCTCGCGCCGCCGTTCATCACGCTCCGCGACCGGCAGCAGAAGCTCGTGCAGGAGGTGTCCGTCCCGACGATGCCGACCAGCTACCTGCTCGATCGCCACGGCCGCGTCCGCTTCGTCCACAGCGGTTTTCACGGCGACTTGGCGGAGCTGCAGAAGGAAGTCGAACAACTGCTCGACGAGAAGAGCTGAACCCGGGAGCCCGCCGCCCATGAAATCGTCTGCCTCCATCCCAGCCCGTGCCATCGCCGGTGGTCGTCTGCGCCGCGCGTCGTCCATTCCGGTGGCGCTCCTCCTGGCGGGCCTGCTCGGCGCGCTGCTCTTTACCGGGTGCGCGTCGGCCAGCCTCGAGCGGGTGAAACCCTGGCAGCGCGGCACGCTCGCCAATTACACGATGCGATCCGACCGCGATCCGCTCGATGTCGCGATGGCCGAGCACGTCTACTACTCGCGCGAAACCGCGAGCGGTGGTCGCGGTGTCGGCGGCAGCGGCTGCGGCTGCAACTAACGCGCGCGCCCGATCCCTTTCCCACCCGGTCACCTTCCAATCCCCATTTCCGTTCCCATGAAGCTCCCGCGTTTCTCCCACCGTTTTCGCCGGCTGAATGTTCCTGGCGCCATGCTCCTGGCATTTCTCCAGCGGACGCCCGCCGTCCAGGTCGTCACCCAGGCCGAGTCCGCCATCATCGGCTCTCCCGTCGGCGTGGTCCTGCGGTCGGTCATCACGGCCGTGGCCTCGCTCGGGGCGATGGACACGCTGGTCGGTGCGACGCCGCTGGTGGCGACGTCCGGATCGGCGACCGGTGTGACGTTGACCGTCGGCACGCAGGTGACGATCGGCTATACGGTCGATGGCACCCAGACGCCTCCGGTGTCCTGGCAAGTGCAGGGCAGTATTCCGCCGGGCTTGGATTTTTCCGGGCTTACCTCCTCGGGCATTCAGAACGTGCAAGTACTGAAGCTGGAGGGTACGCCGACGACGGCCGGCTCTTACTCAGTCACGCTTACTCCTTACGCCGGCCCCGATGGATCATCATTTAGTGTGAATGGCTTTAATTACACCATCACCGTCAATCCCGGCGTGGCGCCCACCGCTCCGAGCTTCTCCACGCAGCCGCAGAATGAGTCCGTGTCCGCCGGAGGCACCGCCATCTTTGCGGTGCAGGTTGCGGGTACGTCTCCGTTCACGTACCAATGGAAAAAGAACGGCGCCGCCCTGACCGATGGTGGCAATGTTTCGGGGAGCAAGACGGCCAATCTCACGCTCACCAACGTCCAGGCCGGCGATGCCGCCACGTACAGCGTGGTTGCCACGAACTCGGTTTCGTCCACTCCCAGCAACAACGCCACCTTGACAGTCACCGGTGTCACCGCGGTGCCGAGTTTCACGACCCAGCCGTCGTCCAAGTCCGTGCCCATCGGCGCCACCGCGACCCTCACCGCCGCGGCTTCCGGCGCGACGAGTTACCAATGGAGCTTGGGTGGCACCGCGATCGCCGGCGCCACGAGCGCGACGCTTCAGATCGCAAACGTCAGCCCGGCCAACGCCGGCGTGTATACGGTCGTGGCGACAAACGCCGGCGGCAGTGTCACGAGCAATCCTGCCATTCTGAATGTGACGACCGTCACCGGCGCCCCGACCGCCTGGCTGACCAATGTGTCCGTCCGCACCACGATGCAGGTCGGCCAGGACCCGCTGATCGTCGGGCTGAGCGTCACGGGGTCGAAGGGGATTCTGGTTCGCGCGGCCGGTCCCGCGCTCGCCAATTTCAACGTCACCAACTTCATGGCCGACCCGCAACTGAGCCTGTATGCGGCGGGGGCAAGCAGCCCGCAGCTCTCGAACGACAATTGGGACTTCTCGCTGGCCGCGACCGCCACGAGCCTGGGGGCCTTCCCCTTCACCCAGAATAGCAAGGACGCCGCGTTCGTGCAGACGCTCCAGGGTGGGTACACCGTGTGGGAACCCGCCAACGGCGGCGGCAACGTCCTGGTCGAAGCGTATGATGTCGACCCGACCACCACCTCCTCGCGGCTGACCAACCTCTCCGCCCGCAACGTCGTGGGAACGGGCGACAACCTCCTGATCGCCGGCTTCGCGGTGCGGGGCACCGGCATGGTGAATCTGTTGATCCGTGCTTCCGGCCCGACGCTCACCGGCTTCGGGGTCTCCAATGTCCTCGTGGATCCGATGGTCGAGGTCTTCGACGGCAACAACAACCTGATCGCGCAGAACAACGACTGGGATCCGTCCCTCACGTCGGTTTTCGACTCGGTCGGCGCCTTCCATTACACCTCGAGCAAGGATTCGGCGCTGGTCGTCACCGTGCCGGGTGGTCCGGCCGGCGCGACGTACACGGTGGAGGTCAAGGGTGCCGACGGAGGCACGGGCCAGGCGCTGGTGGAGATTTACGAACTGCACTGAGCCGCCTTGGTCCGTTCGTCGAGGGAGTCGCGTCCGCTGGGCGCGGCTCCGGAAACGGACGCGCGCGGTCGTCCGGCGATCATCCCGTCGTGGCGGTGGCCGCTTGTTTCCTTGCCCGCCGGCGCGGTCCGTCCCTCAATCCCTCCTGCGTTTCGTCGCCCCACATGCGCATCCTCGTCATCGAAGACGAACGGCAGCTTGCCGGCCACGTATCGCGGGCGTTGGCCCGTCACGGGCACGGCGTCAGCGCGCGCTTCGACGGGGCGGACGGACTTCAAACCGCGATTTCGGACCCGCCGGATCTCATCATCCTCGACCTGAACCTGCCGACGATCGACGGGCTGACGGTGCTCGCCCGGCTGCGCGAGGCGAAGATCCCCTCGCGTGTCCTCATTCTCACGGCCCGGGCGGAGGTCGAGCACCGGATCAAAGGGCTGCACGCCGGCGCGGACGACTACCTGGCGAAACCGTTCTCGATCGACGAACTCGCCGCCCGGGTGGAGGCGCTGGGGCGCCGCGGGGGCGCGCCGATGCCGGAGGATCTCCTCAAGGTGGCCGACCTCCAGATGGACGTGCGGCAGCGGCGCGTGCTGCGCGCCGGGCGCGCGATCGCGCTTTCGCCGCGGGAATTCGACGTGCTCCAGGTGCTGATGCAGGAGCCGGGCCGGCCGTTCTCGCGGACCGAGTTGTGCGAGCGGGTGTGGCAGCGGGACCACGAGTACGACACCCGGACGGTCGAGATTTTCATCACCCGGCTCCGGAAGAAGGTCGACGCGGGCTTCGACGCGCCGCTGATCCACACCTTGCGGAGCGTTGGCTACGCGATCCGCGCTCCCTCATGAATATCCCCGTGCATTTCCGGGTCGCATCGGCGGCCGCGGCCGCCGTCTTGCTGTTCGCGAACACCGCGCTGGCCGCGGCGACGATCGAGGGCACGGTCGGCCTGCCGGCGGGGCGCTCGACCCCTGTCGTCAACCAGCGGTACGAGATCGTGAGCCGGGCGGGAGTGCTGTCGACGAATCCGCCGGCCGCGATCGTCTACCTCGAGGGCAATTTTTTCGACGCGACTCCTCCGCCGGTCAGGCAGGTGGCGCAAAAGGACCTGATGTTCGTGCCGTCGCTGCTCGCGGTCCGCGTCGGGACCCGCGTCGAGTTTCCGAACTACGACAACACCTACCACAACATCTTCTCGTTCTCCCCGGCGAAGCGGTTCGACCTCGGCCGCTACCGTTCCGACGAACGGCCGATCCCGTCCGTGGTCTTCGACAAGCCGGGGCTGGTGACGCTGCGCTGCGACATCCACGAGCACATGCGGGCGCTGCTCCTCGTGCTGGCCACGCCGCATTTCGTCATCACGGATGCCGCCGGCCGCTTCCGGCTCGAGGGTCTGCCGGCCGGCCACTACGTCCTGAAGGCCTGGATCGACAGCCGGACGACGCGGGAACGCCCGGTCGATCTCCAGGACGGCGCCACGCTCCACGTCGATTTTCCGTGAGCGGGCGGAAGCAGGGACCCGTCGCCGAACCCATCGCGTCGTGAATCCCGCGTCTGCACCGCTCCCGACCGGAAGCCTGCCGCACTCGCGGTCCGTCGCCGGTTTCCGGCTCAAGCTCCTGATCGCCATGATGGTCGTCGTGACCGGCGTGATGGCGCTGGCCGCGTATGTCGCGGAGCGGAATCTCGCCGCGAACATCAACCGCGAGTTGCAGAACGATTTTGCGGCCAAGCTCGCCGCCCTGCACAACGCGCAGGCGATCCGCCACGCCGCCCTGATCGAGCGCTGCCACGCCCTGGTCCGCAAGCCCCGGATCCATGCCGCGCTCGAGGACGACGCCCTCGATCTCCTGTATCCGAGCGCCGAAGACGAACTGCGCGATGTCATGGTGCCGGATGCGGCCGATGCCGGGGGGGCGAACCATGTGCCGACGCTCCGGGCGCGATTCTACCGGTTCCTCGACCGGAACGGCCGGATCATTCCCCCGCCGGCCGGCGCGCCGATCGGCGCCCTGCCGCCGGCGGTCGAGGCGCAGCTCGCGCTGCCGTCGCTCAACGATGCGCAGCAGCTCGGTTACGTCGCGGTGCCCGGGTCGCCCGATGATCCGGTGGCCGAGATCATCACCACGCCGATCATCTCGACGGAGACCGGCGAGATCATCGCGGCGCTGGCGCTGGGATTCAAACCGCTCGGCCTCGTCGGCGAGCGCCAGTTTCGCAGCGGCGTTTGGACGGCCGGCACCCTGCATGTCCCCGGCCTGGCGCCGGCGGTGTCGACGCAGGTCGCGAGTGCGGTCGGCCGCGCCGCCGCGCGGGACGACGAGGGAAGCCTGCGGCTCGAACTGGGCGACGCCCCGTACCTGGTGTTCTTCCAGCGCCTGAATCCGGGCTCGCTCTATTCGCCCGCGGTCGAGGTGTCGTTGTACCCGCTGGAACAGTTCGCCGCCCGGACGACGGGGGTTCGGCTGCGGATCCTGGGCGTCGGCATCCTGCTGCTCGTGGGGGCGTTTTTCGCCAGCGGCTTTCTCGCCGCGCGGCTGTCGGCGCCGGTGGAACAGCTGGCGATCGAATCCGAGCGGTCGGCCCGGTTCTCCGCCGACGCCTCCCACCAGTTGAAGACGCCGGTGACGGTGCTGCGCGCCGGGCTGGAGGAACTGCTGGCGCGGGAAAACCTCACGCCCGCCGAGTGCGATGCGATCGCCGCGCTGATTCACCAGACCTACCGGCTCTCGTCGCTGATCGAGGACCTGCTGCTCCTTTCCCGGATGGATTCCGGCCGGCTGAAGCTGGCGCTCGCGCCGGTGGATCTGCGACTGCTGCTCGACGCGGCGCTCGATGACCTGGGGGCGACGCCCGACGCGCTGGGCCTGGAGATCGAGACCGACATTCCACCGGCGTTGCACGTCAGCGGCGAGCGACGCTACACGGCGATCATCCTGCACAACCTCCTCGAGAACGCGCGCAAGTACAACCGGCCGGGCGGACGGATCCGCGTCGCGGCGCGCGTGGAGGACGGCACCGTTGCCCTTTCGATCGCGAACACCGGCCGGTCCATCGCCCCGGCCGCCCAGGCGCACATCTTCGAGCGGTTCCACCGGGGGGCGATGGGGGAGGACGTGCCGGGATACGGCCTCGGCCTGAATCTTGCGCGGGAGCTGGCCCGGCTCCACGGCGGGGACCTCCGGCTGGTCCGCTCCGACGGCGAGTGGACGGAATTCGAGGTTGGCTTCCGCGTGGCCCAACCGCAGCCCGTGCCGGCATGAAAACCGCGGTTGCGATCGGCATCGTCCTCACCCTCCTGGCCGCCGTCGCCCGGGGCGAGGATCCGCTCGACCGCGTCGACGACGCCCTCACCTGGAGTCTGGGCCCGTCCGTCCGCGCCCACGTCAGCGGGACGGCGGATGCCGAGGGCTACGCCCTGCCGGATCCGGCTCCGGGGGTCATCGATGCCGTCGGCAGCCTGCTCTTCAATCCGCGGGTGACGACGTTTCTCGACGTTCAGTTGGGTCAATCGGTTTACGCGTTTGCGCAGGTGCGGATCGATCGCGGCTTCGACCCGTCGAACGATCCGCTGCGCGCGCGGCTCGATGAGTACGCCGTGCGCTGGGCGATCGATGGGCGGGGCCGGATCAACCTCCAGGTGGGCAAGTTCGCCACGGTGGTCGGCAACTGGACGGAGCGGCACGGGTCGTGGACCGATCCCTTCATCACCGCGCCGCTGCCCTACGAGAATCTCACCGGCGTGTGGGACACCGAGCCGCCGCACTCGGCGGGACAACTCCTCGTCTGGTCGCATGTCCGGCCGGGGTTGCCCGCGGCGGTGACGGAGGACGAGAAATACCGCCGGCTTCCGATCCTGTGGGGACCGGACTATGCGACCGGCGCGGCCGTCGCGGGCGACATCGGACAATTCAACTACGCGTTCGAGGTGAAGAACGCCTCGCTGTCGTCGCGGCCGGAAACGTGGTCGCCCGAGACGACGCATTGGGAATATCCGACCGTCAGCGGTCGGATCGGCTGGCGGCCGGATGAGAGCTGGGGGATCGGGTGGTCGGCGAGCAGCGGCTCCTTCCTCCGGCCGGAGGCCGATCCGCTGATCCCGGCGGCGTATCGCCGCGGCGATTACCGCGAGGAGGTGCTCGCGCAGGATGTTTCCTTCGCCTGGCACCATGTTCAGCTTTGGGCCGAGGTGTTCGCCGCGCGGTTCACGGTGCCACCGGTCGGTGACGCCGACAGCGTCGCCTACTATCTCGAGGCGAAGTACAAGTTCACGCCCCAGTTCTTCGCGGCGGTGCGCTGGAACCAGCAGCTCTTCGGGACCGTTCCGAACCGCGGCATCGACGTGCGCTGGGGCCAGGACACGTGGCGGTGGGACGTTGCGCCGACCTACCGGTTCACGCCGCACCTTCAGCTCAAGCTCCAGTACAGCCTTCAGCGGGGCAACACGGACAACGACCGGCTGACGCACTTTTTCGCGACGCAGGCGACGCTTCGCTTCTGAAATTTCATGCGCCGGCATTCGGCGCTTGTTTTGCGGGCGGGGCCATCGTTGGCTGCGAGGGTGTTCCGCCGAAAATTTAGCCGGGAACATTCCCAAACCCACAGGCGTCAGGTTGCCCGCTACACGGTATGTACATTCTCCGTACCCTCGCTGTTCTCCTCGGCTGCGTTGCCCTCTCGCTGCGCGCCCAGAATTTCGTCCCCACCGTTACTCAGACGGTCCCGGCTCAAGCGCTCGCGCCTGGCGGCGCGGCGGCGACGCTCGACCTGAGCACCTACTTCGGCATCTCCGGGGTCACGGGCCAGGTCGTCCGGTTTGACACGGTCTTCGGCAAGTTCGACGTGGGGCTGCGCCCCGATGTCGCGCCCCAGGCGGTGGCAAATTTCCTCTCCTACGTCCAGGGACCGGCCGGCGCGAACTACACGAATTCCTTCTTCCACCGGTCGTCGAGCCTCGATGCGTCCGGCTTGATCTCGATCGTGCAGGGGGGCGGGTTCTACGTCGACTCGACCAACGCCGCCGCCCAGATCGCGACGCACGCCCCGGTGCCACTCGAATACCACCTGCCGAATGCCCGCGGGACGCTCGCGGCCGCGCGGACGTCCGATCCCAACAGCGCGACGAGCGGATGGTATTTCAACGTCCGGGACAACAGCTCGATCCTCGATCAGTCCAATGGCGGCGGCTATACTGTCTTCGGGCAGGTGCTCGGCAACGGGATGACCGTCCTCGACGCGATTGCCGCGCTCTCGCGCGTGAACGCGGGTGGCGGCGATCCCAATTCCCCGTTCCAGGAACTTCCCGTCCGCAACTACACCAGCGGCAGCGTCAAGATTCCGGACAACCTCGCGATGGTGAACTCGGTGACGGCCATTCCGCTCTATCCCGGTACGGGCGGGACGTCGGCGCTCACGCTCACGGCGCAGAGTTCGGCGACGAATGTGGCGACCGTGTCGCTCAGCGGTTCGACGCTGACGGTGACGCCGGTCGCCGCTGGCACGGCCACGGTCACCGTCCAGGCGGCGGATCTCGGCGGCAATACGGTGAGCAGCACGTTCACGGTGACGGTCGCGGCGGTACCGCCTTCGATCACGTCGCAGCCTTCCTCCCAGACCATCGCGACCGGCAACACCGTGGTCTTTAGCGCGGGCGTGACCGGCGCTTCCTCTTATCAGTGGGAGCACAATGGCACGGCCGTTGGCGGCGCGACGAGCGCGACGCTGGTCATCCGGAACGCCACCAGCGCCGATGCCGGCACGTACACCGTCGTCGCCCAGAACAGCTTCGGTTCGGTGACGAGCAGCGCCGCCACCCTCAGCGTCGCCAATGCCGCTCCGGCGGACATCGGGCGGCTGGTCAATCTGTCGATCCGCTCGGGCGCTGGCACGGCGGACCAGACGCTGACGGTCGGCTTCGCGGTGGGCGGCGGCTCCGGCGGCTCGCTGCCCCTGCTGCTGCGCGCCGTGGGGCCGTCCCTCTCGCAATTCGGACTGAATGACTTTCTTCCCGACCCGGTGGCGACCGTTTACAGCAACGGCAGCGTGATCGCCTCGAACGACAACTGGAATGGCGATGCGGCCATCTCCGCCCTGGCAAACAGCGTCGGCGCGTTCGCGCTCACGTCAGACAACGACGCCGCCCTCGCGACGTCCCCCGGCGGGGGCGCCTACACGATGCAGGTGACCGGAAATGGCACCTCCAGCGGCACCGCGCTCGCGGAAATTTACGACGCGACCGGCAACGCGTTCACGGCTTCGTCTCCCCGGTTGATCAACGTGTCCGCGCGCACTGAGGTGGGGACGGGCAACAACATCCTGATCGCGGGCTTCGTCGTACGCGGCAGCACGTCGAAAACGGTGCTGATCCGCGCCTCGGGTCCGGCCCTGAAGAACTACGGTGTCACCGGTTGGCTCATCGATCCCAAGTTGCAGCTCTACCTCGTGGGCAACAACACCCCGATCGCGACGAACGACAACTGGGGTGGCGATCCGCAAATCACGGCCGTGGCGACCAGCGTGGGTGCGTTCCCGATCACGGACGGCGCCAGCACCGATGCGGCCTTGCTGGTGACGCTGCCGCCCGGCAACTACACCGCGCAGGTCAGCGGGGCCGACGGCGGCACCGGCGTCGCGCTCGTCGAAGTGTACGAGGTGCCGTGAGGGGTGGTTGGTAATTTGTAGTTAGTATTTGGTAATTAGTAGTTGGTAGTTGGTAGTTCGTAATGTGGAGCGAACCTTCAGTCGCGAATGCGTCCGTCGATTGCTGCGCTGGCCCGGGTCCGTGCCTCCTTCGGCGACGACCCTCCCAACTCCCAAATCCGAAATACCAATTACCAACTACTAACTACCAACTCCCAACTACCCGCGGCGGATCATCCGCCGCGTCAATGCATCTGGAAGCTCGAGCTGACCTGGAACACGGCGTTCACGATCGCGAACGCGATGAAGCCGACGAAAATGAAGACGGCCATCAGCACGGCGCTGGCGATCACCTTGGTGAACGTGTTCAACTGCTGGGCAATCAGCCGCTGGTAGTCGTGCGCGATCTGCTTGAGGCTCGGCACGACGTTGCCGGTGTTCTCACCGACGGCGAGCCGGTCCAGCACCAGGTCGGGGAAGCAGCCGGTGCGGGAGAGCGCGACGGAAAGCGATTCGCCTTCGAGGACCCGCGCGGTGGCCGTGGCGAACGCGGCCCGATGGACGCGATTTTCGATCTGTCGTTCGGTCATCCGCAGCGCCTCCGCCGCGGTGATGCCGTTTTCGAGCAGCACCGACAGGGTCTGGCTGAAGGCCAGCACGGTGCGGGCGACAACGAACGGCCCGAGCAGCGGAAGTTTCAGCATCCAGGCGTCGGTCACCGTGCGGCCGGCCTCGGTGGCCCGCCAGCGCCAGAACGAAATCGCGGCAAACACCAGCGCGATGATGATGATCAGGCCGTAATGGATCGCGAAGTTCGCGACGGCGATCAGGAGCGCCGTCGAGGTCGGCATCTTGCCGCCGAGCGACGAGAGGAGGCCCTGAAGGCGCGGCAGGAGGAAGAACAGGAAGAACAGAATGACGCCGCAGGCGACGAACACCATGAAGATGGGGTACGCCAGGGCGGTCGCGAGCTGCCGGCGGAGTTCGCGCTGATCGTTGAGGTGGGAGATCAGCCGCTGAACGGTGTCGTTGATCGAGCCGGTCGCCTCGCCCGCCTGGATGAGGTTCGTGATCGATTGGTCGAAGACCTGCGGATACGCGGTCATCGCCCGCCAGAGTGCGGCGCCCTCGCTGATCTGCTCCCACAGTCCGCCGCAGAGCGCCCGGAGCCGCGGCTCCTTCACGCGCATCGACAGCAGCCGCACGGCTTCGCCGGCGGACAGGCCCGACGCGAGCAGGTCGTGCAACGCCTGCAGGAACGGGAGGCACTCGGTGCGCCGCGGCGCCTGCGCGCCGCGCACGCGTTCGGTCGGCGCGGCCTTCTCCGGCTTTGCGGCCCGTGCCGGCTTGCCGCCGGCGGTGTCGGAAGTCGCCTCCGCCGCCACCTGGAGCCCGCGCGCCGCGATGATCCGCAGCGCGTCGCGGCGGCTCGGCGCGTCCAGCGTGGCGGTCACGGTCTTTCCCGCGCGGTCCCGCGCGGTGTAGGAGAAGCTAGGCATGCTACGAATCCGTCACCGTGATGACGCGAAGCACCTCGTCGAACGTCGTGTTGCCATCCTTGATTTTCTCCCAGCCGCTCTGCCCGAGGGTGCGCATGCCATTCTTGCGGGCGCATTCCGCCAGCGTGCGCGTGCTGTCCCGCTTCAACACCAGCTCGTGGATCTCGTCGTTCAGCCGGAAGATCTCGAACAGCCCGATTCGGCCACGATAGCCCGTGCCGCGGCAGCGGTCGCATCCGACCGGCGCCTTCAGCGATTCGATCAGGTCGGCCTCGGCGGGATTCACGCCGAGGATCGCGAGATTCTCCCGCAGCTTCACCTTGTTGGCGGGGGCGGGCCGGGAGCACTCCGTGCACAGCCGGCGCACGAGGCGTTGCGCGATCACCAGTTCGATCGCCGAAGCGACCAGGAAGGGCTCGATGCCCATGTCGACGAGACGCGTGATCGCGCCGGGGGCGTCGTTCGTGTGCAGGGTGGAGAAGACCAGGTGGCCCGTGAGGGACGCGCGGATCGCGATCTCGGCGGTGTCCTTGTCGCGGATTTCACCAACCATGATCACATCGGGGTCCTGCCGGAGCACGTGGCGGAGGGCATCGGCGAACGTGAGCCCGATTTCGGGGCGCACCTGCATCTGGTTCACGCCCGGGACCTCGTACTCGATCGGATCCTCGATCGTGATGATCCGCAGATCGGTGGAGTTGATCTTCCGCAGAAACGCGTTCAGCGAGGTCGACTTGCCGGAGCCGGTCGGGCCGGTGACCAGGATGATGCCGTGCGGGTAATCGAGCACGTGCGTGATCTGCGCCTGCTCCTCCGGACTCATCCCGAGGCGGTCCATCGTGTACGCCTCCTTCTTCTGGTTCAGGAGGCGGAGGGAAATCGACTCGGCGTAGATCGTCGGCACGGTCGACACGCGGATGTCGAGCACCACGGTGCCGGCCTTGAAATTGATCCGGCCATCCTGCGGCAGCCGCTTCTCCGAGATGTTCATCCGCGCCATGATCTTGAGGCGGGAGATGATCGCGTCCTGGAAGCGCAGCAGGTTCTCCGGGACCGGCACCGGCACGAGCAGGCCGTCCACGCGGTAGCGGATCCGCAACTGGCCCTCCTGCGGTTCGAAATGGATGTCCGTCGCCTGGTCCTCGATCGCCTGCGAAATCACGTCGGTGACGAACCGGACGACCGCCGCATCCTCGTCGACGACCTCCTCGGTTTCCTTCTGTGCCTCGGGCGCGATGTAGCTGTCGTCCGTGTCCTCGAGCGAACCCGAACCGACGCCAAAGTTCTCGATGATCAATTGGTGAACGCGTTCCGGAACCGCCAGGTGCCAGGCCAGCGGCCGCGGCGTGAACGTGTGGACCCAGTCGACGATGTTCTGGTCCGGCAGCCAGGCGGTCGCGAAATGCAGCGGCGTCGAGCCGTTCGGCTCCTCGTCTGGCGCCTCCTCGTCGAGCCGCGGCGCCCCGGCCGGAGGCGGCACGACGAAGCGGATGGGAATGATCTGGAACTCGTGGACGAGCCGGGCCGGCAGGAGCCCGCGCGCGGCTGGATCCGTCTCGAGGTTGCTGGCGACATCGAGCCCGGCCGCGGCGGCCAGCTTGGCCAGCACTTCCGGCTCGGGCCGTCCGAGGGCAGTCGCGAGGGTCTCGAGTTTCTTTTCGCGCGGGGCCTCGTTCAGGGCCAGGCGCTGCTCATCCGTGAGCAGCGAGCCGAGCGTGGTGGGCAGGAGTTCGGATTCGAGAAGGGTCATGCGTGAAGCCGGCGGAGCGGATCATCCCGGCGCCGGGCGAGGTCGGCTGCTCCCCGGCGGCGGTTCAGGGAATCGGCGCTACTTGCGCAGGATTTTATCGAGGATGGATTTCTTCGGCGCCACGTAGTTCGGATCCAGCGCCGACTTGATCTCTTCGTGGGTCGGAAGCTTCTCCACCTGTTTCATGGTTTCGGCGTTGTCGATCGCCGGGTTGTTCGTCAGCACCGTCGGGCGCAGGAAGAAGATCAGTTCCTGGTGGCTGACCTCCTTCTTCCGCGGCCCGAGAAGGTCGCCGATGATCGGGATCGACCCGAGCCGGCTGTTCGACTTCTGGTCCTTTTCCTGGCGGAAGCCGCCCATCACGATGATGTCGCCGCTCTTCGCGGTGATGTAGGAATTCGTCTTGCGGGTGCCGATCACGTACTGGGTGTTGCCGTCGACGGTCACGGTGTCGGTCACGTTCGACAACTCGGTCTGGATATCAAGCTGCACGGTGCCGTCGTTGCCGATGTACGGCGTGACCGTGAGAGTGGTGCCGATCTGCTGCTGCGTGACCTGCGAACTGGTCGCCGGGGTCGAGGCGCCGGTGTAGGTCGTCGCGCCAGTGATCACCGGGCGCGTCTCGCCGTCGCTCAGGATCGCCTGCTTGCCGTGGCTGGTGACGATCGCCGGGATCGTGAGGATGGTGGTGTTGGTCTTCCGCGGCGAGGTGCCGAGGGAAATGATGCCCGCGAGGTCGAGATTGCCGTTGGCGGCGTTGCGCGTGAGCGAGGCGAAGGTGTTGTTGCCGGAACCGCCGACGGTGATCGACGAACCGGTGTCTCCGCCCGCGAGCGAGAAGCCGACCAGCTTGTCACCCGACACCTCCAACCCGAGCTGGCTGATGCCCGACTGGTGATTGTCGTCGAGGGTGACCTCCGCGATGACGACCTCGATCCGGACCTGCGCGAGCACGATGTCGAGCTGGTCGATGAGTTCCTGGATCAGCTTGATGTCGTCCATCGTGCCGGAAACGACGATCGAATTGCTGCGATCGTCGTTCGTGACGGTGACGAGCGAGCTGAACTCGGTGGTGCCGCCCTGGTCGAGCGCCGGGTTGGCCGCGCTGGTGCCCGAAACGATCGTCGGCCGCGGCGCGGCGGCCGGCTGGCCGGGGGGGGCGGTCGGTGTGGGCGTGGTGGGCTGGAGCGGCGTGGCGCTAAGCTGGTTCTTCTGAGTCGCCTGGTTCTGGCCCGAGATGATCTTGATCAGCACCGCTGCGACGTCGGCCGCCTTCGCGTGCTTGAGGTAGATCACCTTGTTCTCCGTGTTCGGCGCGGACGTGACGTCCAGCTTCTCGATCAGGTTGTCGAAGAACGGAAACTGCCGCGGATCGCTGATGAGGATGATCTGGTTCGTCCGGTCATCGGCGTTGAAGCTCGTCCCCATGCCGATCTGCTGCTGGAGCGTGCCGGTCAGGATCGCGTGGAGCTTGGCCACCACGTCGCTCGCCTTTGCCCCGTTGCGCAGCTGGTAGAACTTCGTCGACATGCCCGTCATGTAGGGGCGGTCGACCTGCTGGAGCAGGGTCTCGATGCGCTGGAGGTTGGAAATGGTATCGGTGACGAGGATCGCGTTCGCGTTCGCCAGCGGGATCGCGGTGCCGAAGTTCGGATTCGTGATCGTCTGCAGCATCTGCTGGAATTCCTGCACGCGCAGGAAATCGAGCTGGAACAGCTTCGAGGCCACCTTGCTGCTGGGGGGCATCCCGAGCGTCGAGCCCTCGATCAGCTTCGGGGCCTCCACGCGCGCCTGCGGGAGCGGCACAACCTTCAGTGCGTCGGTGCCCATCGGGATCACCGCGATATTGTTCATCGCGAGAATCGTTTCGATGTACAGGATCGCCTGGGACTTCGGGATCGGCTTCGAAATCTTCAGGTTGTATCCCCCGGGTGCCAGCGGGAGTTGCGATGGCCGCAGAATGATCTTGCCCGTGTAGATTTCGAGTGCGCTCAGGACCGTTTCGAGGTCGGCGTCCGGCAGCTTCAGGATGACCGGCTCATCCGCGGAACTGGCGGATGCGGGCCGAACGGCCGCGGGGCCGACGGGAGGGGAGGCGGGAAGCGCGGTCGTCGGGGAAGCAGGGGCCTGTGCGCGGGCGCCGAGAGCTGTCATCAGAACCAAGCCGGCGGAACACAGGCGGGCGAAACGCGATGTCATGCGAAAGGGGGGAGATATAAGGCGATTGCGCCGGAACGCGAATCAGAGGTCAAAGCGCAATCGTTGTAAACCGTGATTTGTGTGGGGTTCAGACGGCAGTTTGTGGCAAAAGTTGCCCTACGTTTTCCGCCGGCAAACTCCCGCTGCCCGGGTGCGAAAAAAACCACCCTCGGCCTCTTGTCACGTAATACGTGACAAACTTCGAGGGGCGTTCCGAGGGCGATGTCACGTAATACGTGACAAGCGGGTTGGGAGGGGAGGAGGGAGAATTCGACGAGCGCGGAGGGGAAAATTGACGGAGTGAACGGGCCGGGACGGGGCGCTCGACATATCAGCGAACGGTCGGCTCCCGTTCCGTGCGCGTCATAAGGACGCGCATCGCCAGTTCTCGAACGCGGGAATTTCCGAACTCACCGATTCGCCAACTCTCCAACTCCCGAACTTTCCAACTATGTAACCCGGCCAGTGGTGGCGCTGGCGACGATTCCCACTATCCCCTTGCCCGGCCGCGGCCCGGACCCAACGCTTGGATGCTTTGGGCTCACCCGATGCCGAACACTTTCGGAAAACTCTTCACTGTCACGACCTGGGGCGAAAGCCATGGTCCGGGCGTTGGCGCGGTCGTTGACGGTTGTCCGCCGCGCCTTCCCCTCGAGGCCGCCGAGATCCAGGCGGAGCTTGACCGGCGGCGTCCGGGCCAGAGCGACATCGTCACGCCGCGCAAGGAGGAAGACCGGGTTGAGATCCTGTCGGGGCTGTTCGAGGGCCGGACGACTGGCACGCCGATCTCGCTGCTCGTGCGCAATGCCGACCAGCGGCCGGGCGCGTATGACGAAATGCGCGACAAGTTCCGGCCATCGCACGCCGACTACACGTACCAGGCGAAATTTGGGATCCGCGACCACCGCGGGGGCGGCCGCAGTTCCGCCCGCGAGACCGTCGGTCGCGTCGCCGCCGGCGCAATCGCCAAGAAGGTCCTCGCACTCGGCGGGCAGGCGCGGAATGGGGCGCCGGTCGAGATCCGCGCCTTCCTCACGCAGGTGCACGACATTGCGGTGCCGGCCGACGCGTTGATCGAATTTCCCACGCTGGCGCAGGTCGAGGCGACGGCCGTCCGCTGTCCGCACCTGCCCACGGCGGAGCGGATGATCGAGCGGATCAAGGCCGTGCGCAGCGAGGGTGACTCCGTCGGCGGCGTGATCGAGTGCCGGATCCGCGGCGTGCCGCCGGGACTCGGTGAACCGGTGTTCGACCGGCTCGAGGCCGATCTGGCGAAGGCGATGCTTTCGCTCCCGGCCACCAAGGGTTTCGAGATCGGCAGCGGCTTCGCGGGCGCCCGGCTCCGCGGCAGCGAGCACAACGATCGTTTCGAATCGCGCGAGGGCCGCGTCCGGACCGCCACGAACCGCAGCGGTGGCATCCAGGGCGGCATCAGCAACGGCGAGGAGATTGTCTTCCGCGTCGCGTTCAAGCCGACCGCGACGATCCTCCAGTCGCAGCCGACCGTTGATGTCCAGGGGCAGCCGACCGAATTGATGGGCAAGGGCCGCCATGATCCGTGCGTCGTTCCGCGCGCGGTCCCGATCGTCGAGGCCATGGCCGCGCTCGTGCTGGTCGACCACTGGCTCCGCCAGCACGCGCAGGTCGGGACGTTTGGGTTTTAACGGCATCCATCCTTGCGCGGCGGCGCTTCCGGGACTTGCTCTTCGGGCATGGCAGAAAACGAAAAACCGCTCGTCTACCTGATCCTCGGCGCGGCCGGCTCGGGGCGGCGCGAAATCCTCATCGACCTCATCGAGGCGGGGCTCGAGGCCGCCGACCGGCCCGCGGTGCTCATGGCGTCGTCGGACGCCGCCGTCGAGGCCGATGCGAAACTGCCGAACGTGAGCCGGTGGGAGTGGCAGGATAACACGATTGTCGCCGAACTACCCGCCGGGGCGACGCATGTGTTCCTCGTCACGGCCGGTCGCGTGAGCCCGGTCGACCAGGCCGAGGCCTTCAAGTCCTGGGTCGAAGCGCAGGGTGGGGTGCTGGCCCGTGCCCTCTGTGTCGTGGACTGTCAGCTCGCGGAGAAGCATCCGCCGCTCCTGGTCTGGTACGAGGCCTGCGTCCATTTTTCGGATGTCGTGCTGCTGAACCATCGCGAGGGCGTGGAGAACAAGTGGCTCAGCGAATTCCTGGGCCATTTCAAGAAGCAGTACTATCCCTGCATCTTTGAGACGGTGAAGGCCGGCCGCGTGAAGAATCCCGCGCTGATCCTGGAGCCGGAGGCGCGCCGGATGACCCATGTCTTCGACGAGGAGCAGGACTGGGTCGTGACCAACGCGGAGGGGGAGCAGGTCGACGAGGATGACGAGGTCGACGAGAACGAGGAACTCGAAGCGAAGCCCGAGGAGGATCCCTATTTCGCGCGCCGGAGCGACGGTGGCCGCCGGCTGAAGGACGTGCCCGACATCAACAAGTACCTCTGAGGTGGCTGGGAACGCCGGGTTTTCACGCGGTGGGTTGCGTGCGGTCCGCGGTTAACGGCCGAAGACGTGGACCACCGCGCGAGGAGGAGCGGTCGTCATGCCTCGCACGGTGAGGTCGCTGCGCCTACCTCAACCGGCTTCGTTCTTTTTTTCCTTCGCCCACTTCGCGAGACACCCTGCCTTGCGACTCAGTCAGCAGACACGATCAAGCCCGATGAGGACATCGGTCTCCACCAGCTCTGATCGCCCTCAATTCATTGTAGGCGCGGTGACCTCGCCGCGCGGGAACATGCGTCCCCTTCGCCCGCGCCATGGTTCGATGCAGGGCGGGGTCGCCTGACCCCGCCGCGCCTTGGGACTCCGCGCCCTGCCCTGGACGGCTTAGTTCCGGCACGCGCAGGGCGAGCGCGGTGTCGCTTCGATCACGCGTCCGCGGCGGTCGAATTCGAAACGGCAGCAGCGGTCGAGCATCTCGCGGAGCATCAGCCGCGCCCGGCGCACGCGGCTCTTCGTCGCCGTCAGCGAAAGCCCCAGCGCGGCCGCCACCTCCTCCATCGATTCGCCCTGAAACTCGTGCCGGACCAGCGGCTCGCGGTAGGCGGGCGGCAGTTCGGCGATGAACCGGCGCAGGCTGGGCCGCAGGTCGACCGTGGCTTCGCCGGCCGGGTCATCGGACTCCGGTTCAAAATCCATCGGCAGGTGCTCGCGGCGGGTGCGGTAGTGATCGATCACCGCATTGCGTGCGATCCGGTACACCCAGCCCTGGATCTTCGAGGTATCGTGCAGCAGCGGCAGCCGCTTCTGGATCCGGACGAAGATTTCCTGCAGCAGGTCCTCGGCATCCGCGGCGGAGCGGGTCCGCGCGCGCAGGAAACTGCGCAGCGGTGCGGAGAACTCCCGCCACAGTTGCTGCGTGCCGCCCGGGCCCGGAAGCCTCAGCGTGGCCGTGGATTTCTTCGCGTGGCTCACAGGTCGAATCCCATTGGACGGGCGAACGGCATGTCCTCCCATCCCTCGCGTTGCCAGAAGGCGTGCCCGCCGTCGTTGTCCGCCGCCACCAGCAGCAGCACCCGGCTCAGCCCCTGCTTCCGAAGTTCCGCCAGCGAGCGGCGCATGAGGGCGCGCCCGAGGCCCCGCCCGCGCCGGTCGGTCGCGACGGCGAGATGGTAGACGAACCCGCGCCGTCCGTCATGCCCGCAGAGCACGGCGCCGACGACACGCTCGCCGGCATCGTCGAGCGCGACGCTGCTCAGCCCCGGATTTCGCGCGAGGTAACGCGCGAGGTCGGCGGGGCGGTCGCCTTCGGCGATCTCCACGCCCTCCGTTTCCGCCCACAAGACGCGGGCGGCGTCGATGTGGGCGGGGGTCATCGCGTGGATCACGGCGCTCATTCGCGCCGGACTATTGGCAGCAGGCGGAGGTACCGCAATCACCACCTGGCTTGCGCGCCAGCACCTCGGCGGCGAACACCTTGCTCTCGAAACCGCGCTTCGCCTCCCAGCTTCCGATCACTTCGTCGGTGTTGCCCTTCGCGCGGATCACGATGTCCACGAATCCGGCCTCCTTCAGGATGCGCTCGAGTTCGGCCTGCAGCGTGGCGCCGGCGAGGCATCCGCTGTGCAACGCCAGGTCGCGTTTGACCTCCTCCGGCAATTCCACGCGTGCGACGACATCCGACACCGCGATCCGCCCGCCCGGCCGCAGCACCCGGAACGCCTCGCGGTACACCGGTTGCTTGTTGGGACAGAGGTTGATCACGCAATTCGAGATGATCACGTCGATCGTGGCATCCGCCACTGGCAGCGCCTCGATTTCACCGAGGCGGAATTCAACCTGCGCGTAGCCGCCCCTCTTCGCGTTGGCCCGCGCCTTGGCGACCATTTCGGGCGTCATGTCCACGCCGATGACGCGCCCGGTCGGCCCGACCGCCCGGCCGGCGAGGAACGCGTCGAACCCCGCGCCCGCCCCGAGATCGAGTACCGTCTGACCGGAACGCAGGGAGGCGATGGCGACGGGATTTCCGCAGCCGAGCCCGAGATTCGCGCCCTCGGGGACGGCCGCGAGGTCGGCCTCGGAGTAGCCGAGCGTCCTGGCCTGGTCATCGGTGCCGCAGCAGCCGATGCGCGCCGGCGGCTTGGCCAGGCCTCCGCAGCAACTCGTGGCCGTCGCGGGCCCGCCGCGCTCGTCCGCCTGGGAGGCGATGTCGCCGTAACGCTGCCGCACCGCGGCACGAACGGTTTCCGGATCAGGTGTCTGTTTCATGCATCCCTGCTGACGAAGCCGCCGCCCGGAGGACGCAAGAAATCGTCCGCGCCCCGGGAGGTGGCGCGCGGTCGCGAATTCGTAACAGTATGCCCATTGACGTATATTCCCCGCCCGGCATGTTGGGCGCGATGGAGCTGGTCAAGATCTACGAATGCCTGTGCGACCGGACGCGTCTGCGCCTCCTGCACCTGCTCACGCAGGGGCCGCTGTGCGTGTGCCATTTCCAGGAGGTGCTGCGGGAGCCCCAGGTGAAGATCTCGAAGCACCTCGGCTACCTCCGCTCGCGGCGGCTGGTGGAGGCCACACGCCGGCAGAACTGGATGATGTACGCGCTGCCGGCGCATCCGTCGCGCGAACTCGCGGCCAATCTCGCCTGCCTCCAGGACTGCGCGCGGGAGGATGCCGTTTTCCGGGCCGACCTCGCCCGGCTGCGCAAGCTCGCCCCGACGATCGCCGGCGCCGCTCCCTGCGGCCGGCCGGCCGGCGTTCGCGCACGTTGATTTCCATGACGACCGGCAAACCCACCGTCCTCATCCTCTGCACCGGCAATTCCTGCCGCAGTCACCTCGCCGAAGGCGTGCTGCGCGCGGCGGCGGGCGACCTCCTCGAGGTCGTCAGCGCCGGCTCGAAGCCGGCGGGATACGTGCATCCGCAGGCGATCCAGGTGATGAACGAGATCGGCATCGACATCTCCCGCCACACCTCGAAGCACCTCAGCGAGTTCCTTCACCGCGACATCGAGACGGTCATCACGGTGTGCGGACACGTCGACCAGGCATGTCCCGTCTTTCCCGGCCAGGTGAACCGACATCACTGGCCGTTCGACGACCCGGCGCATGCGACCGGCACCGACGAGGACATCCTCGCGGTGTTCCGCCGGGTGCGGAACGAGATCCGCCGGACGTTCACCGCCTATGCCGACGGGCGGCGCGACGCACTGAAAGCGGCGGGGAAATGACCATGGAAACGACCTCCCGAATCGATCCGCCGGCGGCGAAGCCGGCCGCCAAGCGGCTCAACTTCTTCGAGCGCTACCTCTCGCTCTGGGTGCTCGCCTGCATGGTCGTCGGCGTGACGCTGGGGAAGCTCGCACCCGGCACCGTGGGCGCGCTCAGTGACCTGCAATTCGGCCGTGGTTCGCAGGTCAACGTCCCGATCGCCGTGCTCATCTGGCTGATGATCTACCCGATGATGCTCAAGGTCGACTTCGGCGCGCTCGCGGGCGTGACGCGCCGGCCGAAGGGCCTGCTCGTGACGCTCTTCGTGAACTGGCTCGTGAAGCCGTTTAGCATGGCGTTCCTGGCGTGGCTCTTTTTCCGGCATCTTTTCGCGCCGTGGGTCGATGCCCGGACGGCCGCGGACTACACCGCCGGACTGATCATCCTCGCGGCGGCCCCGTGCACCGCGATGGTGTTCGTCTGGAGCTACCTGACGGACGGCGATCCTGCCTACACTCTCGTGCAGGTGGCGCTCAATGATCTCATCATGCTGGTCGCGTTCGCGCCGATCGTGATGTTCCTCTGCGGCGTGGCGCACGTGGTCGTCCCCTCACGCGTGCTGGTCACATCCGTGGTCGTGTTCATCGTGATCCCGCTCGCCGCCGGCTGGCTGACGCGGACGGTCCTGTTGAAGTCGCGCGGCCGCGAGTGGTTCGAGGGCGCGTTCCTGCCGAAATTCCATCCGGTCACGGTGACCGCGCTGCTGGCGACGCTGGTGCTGATCTTCGCGTTCCAGGCGGAGAATCTCACCTCCCGCTGGGTGGCGGTGCTGCTGCTGGCGGTGCCGATCACGCTCCAGGTGTATTTCAACAGCGGCCTGACGTACCTCCTGATGCGGCGCCTGAAGGTGCCGCACGACGTGGCGGCGCCGGGCTCGCTCATCGGCGCGAGCAATTTCTTCGAACTGGCCGTCGCAGTGGCGATCACGCTCTTTGGCGCCGGTTCCGGCGCGGCACTGGCCTGCGTGGTTGGCGTCCTCGTCGAGGTGCCCGTGATGCTCTCCGTCTGCCGCGTCTGCAACGCCTCGCGCACCTGGTACGGCCGCCGCGCGGCGGTGACGGGGAATGGCTGACGGGGACTTTGTAGTTGGTCGTTTGTCGCTCGTAATTGGTGGTGAGTGACTCGTGCGGTTTAATTTGAGTCGCAGCCGTCGGTAGGGCGCGGAGTCCCTTCCGCGCCATGGTTCGATGTAGGGCGGGGTCGCCTGACCCCGCCGCTGCTGGGAGCTCCCACTCCGCGCCCTGCCAGCCAATCAAAAATCCAAAATCGAAAATCAGGCGGCGTTAGCCGCCGGGTTTCGTGGCTTCCTCGATTTCCACGCCGAGGGAGACGAGGCGGACGATTCGATTCTTGATGTCGGCTTCGATCTCGCGCTGGGCGGTCACGTCCTGCAGCACCACCACCGCGCCGACGATCCGACGATCGAGGCCGCGGAGCGGCGAGGCCGACGTGAACATCGACTTGAGCGTCCCATCGAGGCACTTGAGCTGGATCACCTCGTTGTGCGAGTCGAAGCCGGTCGTCAGCGCACGCTTGAGTGGACCACCCTCGCGTTTCAGCACGTGGCCGTCGTGCTCCCACCAGGTCAGGAAATCGCCGTACGAATCGGTCGCCGTCCGATCGATTGATTGGAGGAGACGCAGGACCTCGTCGTTGGTCTGGCAAACGCGACCCGCGTGGTCGGCGATCACCACGCCGACGGGCAGCGTTTCCAGGATTCCGGAGAGCTTTCGGCCGGTGCGCAGTAGCTCCTCCGACTCACGCAACTGGCGTTCCTTCTCCTTCAGGAAGTTCGCCCGTTGCCGAAACGTCGCATAGATGCCGACCTTGAGTCGGAGGACTTCGGAGTCGAACGGCTTGCTGAAGTAGTCCACCGCACCGGCGGCATAGCCTTGCCGGACAAAGGGATCCTCCGTGTGGATTGCGGTGATGAAGATGATGGGGATTTCCCGCCACTCGGCGTGCTCCTTGATCCGCCGCGCGACCTCAAACCCATCCATATCGGGCATCTGCACGTCCAACAGGACGAGCGCGGTGTCCGGATTCTGCTCGAGCATGGCGAGGGCCTCGCGGCCGGAGAGGGCCCTGAGCAGGCGGTATTCCACATCTCCGAGCACGGCTTCGAGCGCGAGCAGGTTCGCGGGCCGATCGTCGACGAGGAGAATCTTGGGCAGCTTGAGCGGCGGTACCGGCATAATCGAAGTCATCACGCCGGAGCCCTTCGGCAAGTCGCGCCGAGACCGTGTTTCGCAGGTGCCTTTGGCTGCGGCACAAGCGCCGGAATTGTTTCCGAAACGCGAAGAGTTGGGGAGTCTCGCGAAGGGGCGAAGGGGCTGAAGGAGAGAAACCACGAAGGGACACGAATCGACACGAATGCGATCTCCGGTGGAGCCCGATGTCCTCATCGGGCTGATGGGCGATCTGCAGTAAGAGATAGGGTATCTCGCGAAGGGCGCGAAGGGTTTGAAAAAGGAAACCACAGATGGACAGATCGACACATATATAGATGAGGGCGAACCAGACGGCTTGGGCATATGTGTTCCCGTCCGTGGTTCTACTTCATTGGTTTTCGGATCGGCTTGCTCCCGCTCGCCGCTACGTGAGTGGGCCAGTCGAAAACCCAAAAATCTAAAATTGGTCCGCTCGCTGGCGCTCGCAGCCACGACGAACATCGGCTCGCTCCCGTTCGCCGCTGCAACGAGCGAGCGGAGTCCGATGTCCTCATCGGGCTACCGTTCAAACCGAGCCTGAGTGGTAGGGCGGCCAGTCCCTTGGCTGTTATGCAGGTGAAGGCTAACGGACGCAGTCGGCTTGCTCTCGCCGCTACACCGAGCACGGGCGCCGGTGGTGATATGCCTCCCTCGGGATTCGGCGTATTTCCCGCGGCACGGGCGGGATGCGATCCCATGGCACCGGTGACCGGCGTGACGTACTGTGGTCGGGATGGCGAACGAACACGTCACGGCTGCCCCCGACGCGATCGATCGGCAACAACGCGAGGCGGAGGAACACCTCTGGCGGTCGGTTTTGCCGCCACCGTTCGCCCGGCTGGCGATTGCGGCCAATAACTACATCCAACATGGGAGGTTCGAGCGGAGTCTGGCGCTCGCGGCGGCCGGCTCGAGCCTGCTGTCGGGACTCGAGGTTTCGTACGAGCACTACCGCGGCAGCTACGGGCAGCGCGTCATGTGGACGCCTGTCATCCTCAGCACTGCGCTTACGGGCGCGGGCGTCTGGGGATGCATCGAACCGGAAACGGCGCGGCGGCCGCTGCGCTGGATTTCGGTGCTCACGCTCGCCGATTGCGCGATCGGGTTTGGGTTTCACATCCGCGGGATCTCCCGGAGACCCGGCGGGTGGCGGCTGCCGGTCGCGAACATCATCATGGGTCCGCCGATCTTCGCGCCGTTGCTGTTCGGAATCGCCGCCTACCTGGGGCTGATCGCGTCGTATTTGTTGCCGGAGGATGCGGCCGCGGGCACGGCTCACCGGGAGGGTTCGCCCGGCTCACAAACCCTCGGTCGCTCGGACGGTTCGCCCGAACCACGAGCCGGCTGGGAGCAAGACATCCGGGAGGGGCGGTTCCAGAAACACCTGGCGGTCGCCACGGCGCTCAGCGCGGGGTTCAGCGGATTCGAGGCGCTGTATTCGCACTACAAAAACAACTTCAAGTACAAGGCGCAGTGGTCGCCGATCCTCATCGCGCCGGCGCTGATGGTCGCGGCTTTCGCCTCGATCCGCAGCCCGAAGGTCGCGCGAACCTGGCTGCCGGCGCTGTCGCTGCTCGCGATCGCCGACGGCGGGGTGGGGTTCTTCTACCACGCGCGCGGCGTGCTCCGCCGGCCCGGCGGGCTGAAGAAGCCGGTTTACAATATCATGTACGGGCCGCCGATCTTCGCCCCACTGCTCTTTGCCGCGTGCGGCGCGCTCGGGCTGCTCGCGTACGCGATGCGGAGGGAACGCCGATGAAGCCGGACTCACATCCGGGTGAACCGCCCCGGGAAACCGACCTCCTGCGTCCCCGCGATCCCGAGACGGGCGATCCGCTGCCGTCCACCGCGCAGCCTGGCTACTATCCCGGCTACCGCACGCTGTCGCAGCAGACGTTCTGGGACGCGGCGACGCGCCGGAAGGTGCTCGCGCGGGTCGAGCATCCGCCGGTCATCCGGTTCTTCACGCCGGAGGAGGTGACGCTGATGACCGCGATGGCCGATCATCTTCTGCCGCAGCGCGACCGCGCCAAGCACCGCCGGATCCCGATCGTGCCGTGGATCGACGAGCGGCTCTTTCTGCGCCGCACGCCGGGTTACCGGTTCGAGGACATGCCGCCGGACGAGGAGGCGTACCGGCTGGGATTTGCCGCGATCGAGGGGATGGCGACGGAATCGCACGGGCGGGCCTTCCTCGACCTGTCGTGGGCCGAACAGGACAAGCTGCTCAAATCGATCCACGACGGGCACCCGATGCCGGGCGCGGAGAAAGTGTGGCGCGCCATGCCCCATCACCGGTTCTGGGCGCTGCTGCTGCAGGACTGCATCGAGGCGTACTACGCGCATCCCTGGGCCTGGGACGAGATCGGCTTCGGCGGCCCGGCGTACCCGCGCGCCTACTTCCGGCTGGAAAACGGCGAGCCGGAGCCCTGGGAAAAAGATGAACGCCGCTACAAGTGGGATGCGCCGGCCGCGGCCGTATCGGACCCGGACGAACCCGAAATCGCGACGCACCGGCACCTGGCGCCGCACGGACAAGGAGGCACGCATTGAAGGCACCGATCGGCGGCTCGTTCGATGCGCCCGACGGACCCGAACACCTCCTCGGCCCGATGCAGCGGATCGATTTCCCGATGCGCCGGCGGCCCGTCGGCGAGGAGGTCGACTACGTCATCGTCGGCGTCGGCTCCGCGGGCGGGGTGCTGCTGCAGCGGCTCGCGCGCGCCGGGTTTCGCGTGCTGGGTTTCGAGGCGGGGCCGTTTTGGGACACGGAGCGCGACTGGGTGAGTGACGAGGCCGGTTCGCACCAACTGTATTGGGAGGACCTGCGGATCACGGGCGGGACCGATCCTCTCGCGCTCGGGGCGAATAATTCCGGCAAAGGCGTGGGCGGCGGGTCGGTGCACTGGGCGGCGTTCACGCCACGGTTTCATCCGTCGGATTTTGAAGTGTACACGCGCGATGGCGTCGGCGCCGACTGGCCGATCTCGTACTGGGACCTGAAGCCCTACTACGAGCTGCTCGAGCGCGAGATGCCGGTGGCGGGTCCGGCGTATTTTCCGTGGGGCGACCCGCACGGTTATCCGTTCGGGCCGCATCCCATGGGCGGCGTCGGCAACATGTTGATCGCGGGCTGCACGAAGCTGGGCATCGGCGTGAGCGCGGGTGGGCCGGTCGCGATCCTGAGCGGGTCGCGCGCCGACCGGCCGCATTGCATTTACCGCGGCTATTGCATCCAGGGCTGCAAGGTCGGGGCGAAGGCCAGCACGTTGATCACGCACGTGCCGGATGCGCTCGCGCACGGGGCGGAGATTCGCGACCGCTGCATGGTGGCGCGAATCCACCACGATCGGAAAACGAACCGCGTGACGGGCGTGAGCTACATCGATCGCGACGGCCGCGAGCATTTTCAGCGGGCGAAGGCGGTGATCGTGTCGGGCTATGCGATCGAGACCCCGCGGCTGCTGCTCAACTCGGCGTGCGACGGCTACGCGGGCGGACTCGCCAACTCCAGCGGGGTGGTCGGGAAGTATCTGATGGCGCAGGCGGGCAGCGTGATCTTGGGGCGGTTCGAGACGCTGATCCGGATGTACAAGGCGCCGCCGGCGCACGCATTGACGGAGGAGTTCTACGAGACGGATCCGAAGCGCGATTTCGCGCGGGGATTTGCGGTGCAGACCGTCGGCCCGCTGCCGATCGCGTTCGGCAAGCAGATGATGGCGGCGCGGGGAGCCTGGGGGTGGGGGCTGCGGCGGATCATGATGGACTACAACCATTGGTCGGCGCTCGGGCTGCTCGGCGAGATCCTGCCGTGGGCCGACAATCGGGTGACGCTCGCGCAGGAGAAGGATCAGTTCGGGCTGCCGGTGGCGCATGTGACGTTCAACCTGCACGACAATGACCGGAAGCTGATCCGGTTCGGCACCAAAAGGGTCGAGGAGATCATGCACGCGGCCGGCGCGCAGGAGGTGGTGCAGGAGGCGCGTTACGCGCACCTCGTCGGCGCGGCGCGGATGGGGAGCGATCCGGCGACGAGCGTGGTGGACGGGTTCGGCCGAACCCATGACATCGCGAACCTGTTCATCTGTGACGGCAGCATCCTGCCGACGCAGGGCTCGGCGAATCCCGGGCTGACGATCCAGGCGCTCGCGGCGCGAACGGCCGATTACCTGATCAGCCAGGGCCGGACGATCTTCACGTCGGATCGTCGTGACCCGACCGCGCCGCCGATCCGCCACGACCTTTCACCGCCCGACACGTTCAAGGGCGGCGTGCCAAGGTATAGCGGCGCGAGCGCGACGTAGAGCGGGTCGGCTTCCTTCGGCTCCTTCGAAGCCTTCGCGAGATCGATGGGTTTTCCGCGAAGCAATCGAAGGGCTGAAGGAGAGAAACCACGAAGGGACACGAATCGACACGAATGCGATTTCAGGTGGAAACCGATGTCCTCATCGGGCTGAAGGCGATGGCGCGGAAAGGAGTCCGCGCCCTATCGGTTCTCAATCATTCCAGACTCTCAGCTGGTCCGGACGCACCACGCGGCTACATTGGGCGCGGGACCACGGGCTTCTGGATTCAGACTTCAGCCTCAGAGACTCAGGAAACCTGACTTCTCCGACTCAGTGCCGGCGGCGGACGGGCGGGCGGTAGGTGCTGTTCGTCTCCTTGACGCGGAAAGTGATGCGAGCCTTCTCGAGGTCGTACGGGCTCATCTCCATCTTCACCCGGTCGCCCGCGGCGAGCCGGATGAAATGCTTCCGGAGCTTGCCGGAAATATGCGCCAGCACGATGTGGCCGTTCGCAAGCTGCACTCTGAACATGGTTCCCGGGAGGACCGCGACGATCTTGCCTTCGACTTCAATGACGTTCCCGGTGGACGTCTGCGGTTCCGGTTTGGCGGGTGAATTTGGAATCAAGCGTCAAAGCTATGCAGCTAATTCTTCTCCCCGCAAGCGCTGCGACCGATCCGCAAGAAAATAACGCCTGGTCGCGTGGCGATGTGACGCAATTGCCTGCAATCCGCCACTCTCGCGTCACGGACTTCGTCCCATTCACGGGACGGGGAGATCCCGGAGCCGGCCCTCGCGTCCGGCTGGCCCAAGCCGCGGATCCGCCGTTCCCGCTGGGGGGCACGCGCTAAGGCGCACGCGCCGGCCGTTGGCATGGACGTTGCAACGGACGCCCGCTTTCCTCGACGACCCCTCGCTCCCCATGCCCACGAATCTCAGGTTCGCTCTTCGCTCGCTCGCGAAAAGTCCCGGCTTCACCGCCATCGCCCTCGTCACGCTCGCGCTCGGCATTGGCGCCAATACGTCGATGTTCAGCGTGCTCAACGCGCTGTTGTTTCGGACGCCCTATCCCGACGACACGCGGCTCGTGCGGATTTACCGCACGTCGCCCCAGTCGCAGACCTGGCCCCACTCGCCGCCGAACTTCCTCGATCTGCGCGCGCAGAACACCGTGTTCGAGCGCGTCGCGGCGGTGGGGTGGACCAGTTTCAATCTCGCGGAGCCCGGCCAGCCCGCGGAGCTGTTGCGCGGATTGAACGTCAGCGCCGATTTCTTCCCGATCCTCGGCGTACAGCCGGAGCTCGGGCGGTTCTTCACCGCGGACGAGGACCGTCCCGGGAAAAACAACGTCATCCTCATCAGTCATGCGATCTGGCTGCAGCGTTTCGCGGGCTCGCCCGACGTGCTCGGCCGCCATCTCCGGATCAACGGCGAAACCGTCACGGTGATCGGCGTCATGCCGGAGCGGTTCGATTATCCGAATGCGTGGACGCGGATCGATGCGTGGCGTCCGATCGCCTTCAGCGATGAAGCCCGGCGGGAACGCGGGAACAACTATCTCGCCGAGGTCGCGCGGCTGAAACCCGGCGTGACGCTCGCGCAGGCGCAGGCTGAGGTCAGCGCTATCGCCGCCCGGCTCGCCGCGGAATATCCCGGCCAGAATGGGAAGACGGGTCTCCGGCTGGTGCCACTGGCGCGCAGCGACGAATTCGGCGCCCGGCTGACGTGGTTCATCGCCGGTCTTGCGGGTTTCGTCCTGCTCATCGCCTGCGCCAATCTCGCCAACCTGCAATTTGCCCGCCATGCCGCCCGTGCCCGCGAGCACGCAATCCGCGCCGCGCTCGGGGCCTCACGCGCCCGCCTCATCGGTGGCGTGCTCGTGGAAAGTCTCCTGCTGTCGCTGACTGGCGGTGCGCTCGGCCTGCTCGTCGCGGTGTGGTGCAACGACGCGATCGGCCGGCGTTTCCTCGTCTATAGCCCGGACGGACTGAATGTCCCCGTCGACGTCCGGGTGCTCGCCTTCGCCGTCATCGTCTCGGCGGCCACGGGCCTCGCGTTCGGCGTCCTGCCGGCGTGGTTTTCCTCGCGGGCCGACGTGACCGATGCGCTGAAACAGGGCGGACGCGGTACGACGTCCGGCCGTGCGACGCACCGGCTCCGGCACGCGCTGATCGTCGCCGAGGTCGCGCTCGCGCTGGTCCTCCTGGCGGGCGCGGGCGTCATGCTCCACGGGCTGAATCGCCTCCTCCAACGCGACCAGGGCTGGCGCCCCGATGGACTCGTGACGGGCTATATCAATCTGCAGGGGCACAACTATGCGACGGACGACCAGAAGCGCACGTTCTACGATCGTCTGCAGGCGAAACTCGCCACGATTCCAGGCATCGACCGCGCCGGTTTCGGCTCGTCGCTGCCGACGTGGAACTTTGGCATGAGCACCAGCGTGATGGTGGAAGGGCGCCCACGGCCCGCGCCCGGCGCCGAGCCGCTGACAGAGGAAGCATCGGTTTCGCCCGGATATTTCGCGGCGATCGGGTTGCCGCTGGTGGCCGGCCGCGACTTCACCGCTGAGGATCGCGCCGGCAAGCCGGCCGTCACGATCATCAACGAGACGATGGCGCGGACGTTCTGGCCCGGCGAAAATCCGATCGGCAAACGCATCGGCAACCCCGATCCGACGAAGCCCGACTGGCGCGAAGTCGTGGGCGTGGTGCGTGACGCCGGACCGGTGGGATTCATCTTCCAGGTGGAAACCCGGTTTCAGGAGTACCGTCCGCTGGCGCAGGAGCCCACCGCCCTCGCGCTCGCGCTGCGCACCTCGCTCGCGCCCAGTGTGCTGGCGCCGGCGGTGCGCCGGGCGGTGGCCGAGATCGATCCCGACCAGCCCGTTGCCCACATCGAGCCGGTGCTGCACGAGGTATCCGATCGGGTCTCCGGTCCGCGATTGGCCGGCGACCTCCTGGCGGGGTTCGCAGTCCTTGGACTCCTGCTTGCCGGCCTTGGTATCTACGGCGTGATCTCCGGTTTCGTCGTGCAGCGCACGAATGAATTCGGGATCCGGCTCGCGCTGGGTGCGCAGGTGAATGACATCCTCCGGCTCGTGCTGGGCCGGGGCCTGCGGCTGGCGCTCCTTGGTTCGGTCATTGGGCTGGCGGGAGCGTGGAGCGTGGTGCGGCTCCTGGCCGCGATCGCGCCCGGATTGCCGCCGGCCGATTTCGTGACGATTGGCACGGTGACGGTGACGCTGCTGGCGATCGCCGCCTTCGCCTGCTGGCTCCCCGCCCGCCGCGCCACGAAGGTCGACCCCATGGTCGCACTCCGCGCCGAATGAGAATGCAGGGCGGGGTCGCCTGACCCCGCCGCCGCGGCTCGGCGAGACGCCTTGCGCGACCCCCATCCATCAGGCGGGGTTCGGCGACCCCGCCCTACATCGAACCAGGTGGAACGAGTCCTCGTCGCGCTGGTGGAACGCGATGTCCTCATCGCGTTGGCGCACGGTTGTCTTCACTGAGCCTTGACCGCAATGCGTCTGGGTCGCGTGAATAGGCGGGTGGACTCCATCGCTTGGCTGCTCGATTCCGATCCCGCGATCCGGTGGCAGGTGATGCGCGATCTCGTCGGTGCGCCGGCGGCAGAGGTTTCGGCCGAGCGCGCCAAGGTTGCGACGGAAGGGCTGGGCGCGCAGTTGCTGGCGCTGCAGGACCCTGATGGGCGGTGGAACGGCGCGGCGTGGAACCACGGGTGGAATTCCACCATGCACGTGCTGCTGCTGCTCCGGGACCTTGGACTCGATCCGGAATCCGAGCATGCGCGGCGCGCCGTCGGGCTGGTGCGCGAGCACGTCACCTGGAAAGGCTGTGGGCCGCCGGAGTGTGACGGCAATGCCTTCTTTGCGGGTGAAATCGAGCCCTGCATCAACGGCCAGGTGGCCACGGCCGGAGCGTACTTTGGCCAGGACGTTGGCGGAATCATCACCCGCCTGCTGGGCGAGCAACTGTCCGACGGCGGCTGGAACTGCGAGGCGGAGCGGGGCTCGGTGCGCTCGTCGTTCAACACCACGATCTGCGTGCTCGAGGCGCTGCTCGAGTATGAGCGCCGCGCCGGGGCCACCCCGAGGCTTTCTGAAGCCCGCCGCCGCGGGGAAGCGTATCTACTGGAGCGGCGACTTTTGCGTCGGCGCTCGACCGGCGAAATGATCCTGCGGGATCGCAAGAGCGGCGCGAATTGGACGTCACTCGCATTTCCGACGTGGTGGCACTACGACGTGCTGCGCGGGCTCGATTATCTGCGTCGCGCGGGCGTCACGCCCGACGCACGTGTCGCCGAGGCGATTGAAATCGTCCGCTCCAAGCGCGATGCGGTTGGTCGCTGGCGGCTCGAAACGCGGTACCCGGGCATAATGCCGCTCGAGATCGACGAAGGCGTCGGCCGGCCCAACCGCTGGATCACGCTTCGCGCGCTGCGGGTGCTGGCGTGGCAAGCGCCGGTGACGGCGGCGAAGGGTTGAGGCGAGTGCGCCCAGGGGGCGAAAAGACCGGACCGGGCGTCCGGTCTTCCCTTGCCGCGGCCGGGAATGGCCGCTTCGTTGGGCCGCTCGCTGACCACTCATCCGATGCTTCCCACCACCCTCGTCTGGTTTCGGATCGATCTGAGGCTCGCGGACAACCCGGCGCTGGACGCGGCGGTGAAGGCCGGCGGCGTGGTCGTGCCGGTGTTCATCTGGACGCCCGGCGACGAGGAGCCGTGGCAGCCGGGAGGCGCCTCCCGGTGGTGGTTACACCAGTCGCTCGCGGCGTTGCAGTCGCGCCTGGGTGCCGCCGGCTCCCCCCTGGTCATCCGGCGCGGCGAGGCGCCCGCCGAGTTGCGCCGCCTGGCAAAGGAGACCGGAGCGACGCGTGTCTTCTGGAACCGCCGCTACGAGCCGGCATGCATCGCACGGGATTCGCGGATCAAAGAAGTGCTGGGCGCCGAAGGGATCGAGGTGCGGAGCTTCAACGCGGCACTGCTGCATGAGCCGTGGACGATCAAGAACCAAAGCGGCAGGCCGTTTCAGGTCTTCACGCCCTTTTGGAGGCATTGCCTGACCAAGGCGGATCCCGGCGATCCGCTGCCGGCGCCGAAGCAACTGGTGTCGCTGGCGCGCGCTCCGACCTCGCTCCCGCTCGCGGACCTCGGACTCGAGCCCCGGCTGGACTGGGCGGCGGACTTTCGAGCGGTCTGGCAACCGGGCGAGGCTGGCGCGGCGGCGGCATGGAAACGGTTTCTCGCCGGGGCGTTCGACGGGTATGCCGAAGGGCGCAACCGACCTGATCTCATTGGCACGGCGCGGCTCTCGCCGCACCTGCACTTCGGCGAGATTGGTCCGCGTCAGGTGTGGCACGGGTTGAATGCGCTGGCGGTGAAGCACGGGCTGGCGGCGGCGCGCTGGCGCGACTCGCAGTTTCTCGCCGAAATCGGCTGGCGGGAATTTGCCCACCACCTGTTGTATCATTTCCCGCACACGCCGGCCGAACCGCTCCGGCCGGATTTCCGGAGGTTCCCCTGGCGGCGCAACGCCGCCTGGCTCCGTGCCTGGCAGAAGGGCATGACCGGCTATCCGATCGTCGATGCCGGCATGCGCGAATTGTGGAAGACGGGATGGATGCACAACCGCGTGCGGATGATCGTGGCTTCCTTCCTCGTGAAGGATTTGTTGATTTCATGGGAAGCCGGCGCGCGGTGGTTTTGGGACACGCTCGTGGACGCGGATCTCGCGAACAACACGCTGGGGTGGCAGTGGACGGCCGGCTGCAGTGCGGACGCCGCGCCGTATTTTCGCGTGTTCAACCCGACCGCGCAGGGAGAGAAGTTCGACCCCAACGGCGACTACGTTCGCCGCTGGTGTCCGGAACTTGCGCGGCTCCCGGTGAAATGGATCCATCAACCGCAGAACGCGCCCGCCGAGGTGCGGCGGGCGGCGGACGTGACGCTGGGCGGAAATTATCCCGCACCGCTCGTGAACCATGTGATCGCGCGCGAAGTCGCGCTGGAGGCGTTCGCCCACATCAAGGCGAAGCCGACCGCCTGAACCACCGGCGTGGCGCGGGAAGCGAAGACGGGCCCGACAGGCGTCGGCCCACCGGAAGAGCGGAGCGCGGCGGGGCGAGCCTAGAAACCGCCGGGCGAGCCGCCGCCAGACACGATTCCCAATCCAGATCGCCGCGATCAGCGTGAGCGCGAGGTCGGCCAGGAAGATCGCGGCGCCGAGCTTCGGGCCGAGTTCCTTCAGCGCCCGCCCCTCGGTGGTGGCAACGAGATCGGGCGGGCGGTGGCAATTGATGCTCGCCGGTCGATCGGTCGCGGGTGGAACGCGATGTCCGCTGTATGGACCGGACACATGGGTAACGTGCGTTCGGAGACATGGGTAATATGGGGCCATGCCCTGGCGGATCTACGATCTCATGTCACAGCGTCTGGAGTTTGTCTTGTTGGCGCAGCAAGAAGGGATGGACCTTCGCGAGT
>DASZYH010000178.1:0-42793 GCA_035545515.1 Opitutaceae bacterium | reverse complement strand
CCCGCGGAACGAGCCACGCCGCTGCCCGCGGGCGGCGGTATTCGCGACTACGAGCCCTTGAACTTTCCATTGCACAACGCCGAGTGGAGGGAGTTTGTTTTGCGCCGGGGCTCGGCGTCGGCGTCAGATCGCGATTAGCAGGTTCGGATTGCGACACGCCGGCGCGCTTCGCGCGAAAACGCCGCGCGCGCAAATGTCACTTGAATCCGCTCCGCCAGCCGCTTCACCTTCGCCCAATGTCTGCCCCTTCGTCGCCCCACCAGCCGTGGTGGCGTCCGTTCAGGACGATTTCCGCATGGACGGCCGTGTGGTCTGTCTTGGCGGTCCTCCACGTCACTCAGGCGATCTGGCTCAGCCGGGGCCAAGCGTACCCCGGAGACCTGCAGGATGGGCGGTTCAACCAGCTGGTTCTCGAACACGGCTTCCAATCCCTGCGTGGCGTCTACCATTGGTTTTCGCCGGGCCAATTTTATCCGGTCTCCCATACGCTCGCTTACAGTGATACGCATGCGGGCACGCTGGCAGTGTACGCCTTGCTGCGAGAGCTCGGATTGTCCGTCGATCGCGCATGGCAGGTGTGGTTTGTCGTCATCGCCGTTCTCAATGTCATCGCCGCCTTTCGCCTGCTCGAGGCGTTGAATATTCCTGACCGCTTGCGCGGTCCCTTGGTCTTTGCGTCGGTGTCGTCCCCGGCCATGGTCTGGTTGACGGGCACGCACATGCAAATGCTGCCCATGTTTCCCCTGCTCTTCGCCTGGGCGGAAATCGTCCGTTGGTGCGACGATCGCCGCCTGATTCGGCTGCTTGAAGCGAGCGGATGGTTTGCGTGGCAGTTTGCCGCCGGACCTTACCTCGCATATTTTGGCGTCATCATCAGCGTGGCGGTAGGCCTGATCTACCTGATCGCCTCGCCGTTTTGCGGCTCCAATCGGCCGACAACAGAACGGCACGATCGCCGAAAATCGATCGGGCTGAAGCCGGTTTTCCTGAGCATCGTCGGATGGAGTCTCGGGCTCATCACGCTCGGTGTTTATCTGAATGCAAGTGGCGCCGATTACGGCCGCGTCGCGGTCAAATTCGACGATTACGCCCTTTCTCCCACGGCCTGGTTCACTCCAAACTCCGTTCAAGTGCTGGCTCCTCTGCGGTGGGTCGGACGGTACTGGCACACGTTTTCCGTGCAGCCTGGACTGTTTGCCGGCTTTTTGCCTTGGATCGCCGTAATCGCCGGAATCGGGATTGGTTTGAAAAATCGTCGGCAATCGTCGGGCAGGTGGACCCTCGCGCTTTCCGTCGGTTCACTCCTCGTGATGGCCTTCTTCACGCGCTGGGGGGGGGCCTTCCCCTGTTGGTGGGCGGTCACGTCGGAAGCGTTCAGACCACTGGAGGCCTTTCGCGCTCCGGAACGGATCGCGGGTCCCTTGCAGGTGGCGATGGTGAGCTGTGCGGGCCTGGTTCTCGCGCGATGGTATCGGGCGGATTCGGCCCCGGTTTTCGCGGTCACAACGCTCGCCACCCTCCTTGCAGTCGCCAGCCTTTCTCATCACCAGCCATCCGTGCGGCTCGCCGATGCCCGAGCGCGGACGGATGCGATGGTAGCCGCCTGGCGGCGTGCCGGCGATCGGCCGGTGCTGGCTTTCGCGTTCGGCTACACGAATCAACCGAGTGCACTCTTTCATCTCGACGCCTGGAGTGCCGCCCTGCGCCTCGGCCGAGTCACCGTCAACGGCTATTCCGGAGGGCTCCCCGCCTCGCATGACCGTTTCGTCTTTGACGCCACCGTCGATCATGCCCGGGAACTCTGCACCCAATTTTCCCTCCCGAGCGACCGCGTGTCGTTGGTGGAAGGTTTCGGCGCCGCCGCCGACGCCGCCCTAGGCATTCGGCATTACCCGCAGCGTCCGCTTCCGCGGCTCGAACAATTCGGCCTTCAGCCTTTCGCCTGGACGGTTTACGGACGGCTCGTTCAGACCCTCATGGCGGAAATCCCGATGTATCGGCTGATCCCGGGCACCGAAATGTCGTTCCACGTGCCCGACACCACCACGCGTATCGCATACATGGTTACTTCGCGCCGCGAAGTCTCTGCCCGTGCCGGCTACACCGAAAGTGTCGGACTCGCTTGGCTGTTGCGATCCGCCGGGGCATCCGACCGACAATTTTCGCACGAGACGTTTTCTCCGGCGACCACGGCCGACGCCGCCGCGCCGCAGTTGCGTCAGGTCAAACTACCGACCGGACATGACCGGGTGATCGTTCTGCGCATCGACGCCGGTCCGGACAATTCTGCGAGCGTCGGCTCCCTGTGCATCGGTCGCCTCCGCGCGGAATAGGAGTCGCGTTGCGCGGCAAATTGGACCTCGCGCGCCGTTCCCGCCGCCACCAAATAATCCAAGCTACCGCAACGCCGTCGCCTTCGCCTTTTCTTCTCCGGCACCAACTTCACGCACGAGGACCAATCCGCTTGCTATTAGGCCAAGCCCCAGCCACCCGGCGATTTCGTGCCGCCAGATGCACCTTCTGCCCAGATGAAACACTGTTTTCACTGCGCCGGCACCAATCGATCGCGAGCAATACCCCCAAAACCAATTCCCACGCCCGGGTGGGTGGCAGAAAAAACGCCGCCGTGGGCGCGGATGTATGAAGCGATCACACATCCGATGAAACTCACGCCGGCGTTGGAAACAAGCCGCTGAATACGGCGCGAATAGAATTCCCTGAAGGAAAACTGCCCCGCTGCGATGTCCTGTAAAACCAGGCGAGTGATTAAGTAGCCTGAAAGAACGAAGAAAACGTCGACCCCAGCACTTTCTCCCGGAAGTGTCGCCGGACGCAAGTGATAGACCAACACGCCGAGGATCGCGACTGCACGGATGCCATCCAGCGCGGGCATGTAATGGAGGCGATGCGGGCGATAGCGACCTACGTCGTCGACGGCACAAACGACTTCCCCTCGCGGCAGGCAAAATGCCGGGAATGGCATCCTCCAGTACATCCGCCGGAGTTTTTGAATCGCAGATCGTGCCAAGAAATCGGAGGGTCTTTTGCCGTCAAGCGCGTCGCTCGGCGACCGATGGGCTGCCTGCGACGATGAACACCCCCGATCATTACACGTATCTGTACCTGCCGCTGATCTACACCGTCGCCTGGGGAATGGCGCGAATGGTCATCGGTCGCTCCAGCGGCATCCGCACCTGCCTTGAAGTTCACGCGGTGGAACGCAATTCGACGATCGATGGCCTCCGAGGACTGCTGGCGCTGTCGGTGATGGGGTCGCACACGATGATGACATCCGAGTTTCTCGGATCCGGCACATGGGGGCACCCGGCCATGCCGCTCGCTGCCGCACTGGGGCAAGTGGCGGTCATGCTTTTCTTTATGATCACCGCCTTCCTCTTTTGGGATCGGCTGCTCAACCATGGTCCGAAGATGGATTGGACCGCCTTTTACGTCGGTAGAGTCTTTCGTCTAACCCCCCTCTACCTCCTCATGGTCGTGATCCTCGCGGCGATCGCGCTTGCCCGAGCACATGGGAGGTTGCTCGAACCGATCTCCACCTTTGCCACGCATTTGGGTAGCTGGCTGACCTACACCGTACGTTCCGAACCCAACTTAAACGGAATGCCACAAACTTGGATGGTCGTGGCCGGTGTTACCTGGTCCCTTCCCTATGAATGGCTGTTCTACTTCAGCCTTCCGCTCGTGGGTTTCGTTTTTACCCGCGCGAAATCTGTGGTGGCCGTGCTCGTCGCGAGCGTTTTCGTCGCAACATTCATCTGGCTGCGTCATTTTCGCCCGATTGACGTTAATCGGTTATATCCGTTTTTTTCGGGCATTGTCGCCGCGTATTGGGTCCGCCAGCCCCGGCTCCGGCGCATCGCGGGTTCTCGACTGTTCGGTATTCTCGCCGTAATCGGCCTTGGGTTTACCCTCTTGGCATTTCCCAACCCGTACGCCGTGCTTCCGCTGGCGTTGATCACCCTGTTCTTCCTGGCCGCGACGTCCGATACTTCCATTCTTCGCGCGTTGCGGGGCATGGAAGCGCGCTGGCTCGGCGAGGTCAGCTATGGGATCTACCTGTTTCATGCCATGGGCATATGGATCGTCACGCGCATGATCCTACCTCGGTTCTTCGACTTTCGCACGTTTAGCCCCTGGCAGGATCTGGCCGTGATCCTCGGCACCACCTGCATCCTCGTTCCGATCGTTTCTCTTTTTTACCTCACGGTCGAACGCCCCGGCATCGTCTATGGCCGGTCGATCGTAAAAGACTTTCTCGCGAAACCCAGGGCGATTGACGCACCCGTCGTCACTCGCGCGGACGAGGTGACGGAACGCTGAGCGTCGCGTCAGGATTCAAGGGTGCTTTGGCGGTGCGACGAAAAAAAGGGACTGGGCGTTTCTCGCGGATAAGCGCGTCCGCATCACCGTCACACCCTCGGTTTCCGCCGGTGAAAATAGCCGTGGTGTGGTGACCAAGACGGCAGAACGCGTGGCGAGCAGAAACGCCTGCGGCGACGGAAACCGCGCCTGAATTTCGGACAACGAACGCGTTTCGGTCTTACGACCGCCAGGCAGCCGGTAATACGGCGAAAGCCAGTCGTTCATCGGCAACGCGAGAGTGGTCACGCTCCCGGGCGGAGCCGCGGCGATGACTTGAGTTTGGATCGAAGCGAAGTCCGCGATGGCTTCGACGTCATCGGGGTGAAGCAGCGCCCGCCACCCGCCGAGATCGTTCCGGGCTTGGATCTCAAACGCCGAATAGGTCGCGAAAACCATCAGCACCAGGACCCCGGTCAATGCGAACGTTCCACGCATGGGGAACGAGGAAGCGACCACCGCCATGAACGGTGCCACCAACACGAAATATCGAAAATCCCACGCGCCGATTTTCGGCTGCGTGAAAAAGAATCCGAAAAACAGCGCGACCGCCAGGCCCAGCGCGATCGGAAAATCCGAGGTCCGTCGCTTGCCGCGCAGCAACGGCCAAAGCGCCGACGTGAACCCGATTAGCGTGAGCAGCGACGGCACCACTCCGAACGTCACATCGTCTTCACTGACCCACCGCTGCAGCGGGCCCGTCCGCAAATCGTGCGAGGCTTTGGCCAGATCACGGTTGGGAGCCGTGTGGTCGAGATGGTTTGACAGCCATCCAGCTGGACCGGCCAGCGACGACGCGAATATACGCGGATTCGAATTCGGCTGGAACAGCTGCCAAAGGTGCGTCTCCGCGATATACCACGCCGCGCCTGCGCGGCCAACGCTCCCCTGCTGATTAACGCGCGCAAACTCGACGGCGGGAGCAAAAGGATTGCCGAAAACCCGCCAATTGTGGGCGTATTTCCAACCGCCCACGAGCACGGCGACCGCCCCGACGACCACCGTCGTCGCCAAAGTCCGCCGCCAACCGGAACGTTCGCCCACCGCGATTAGGAGGTACCACACGGCGAGTCCCGGGCCCCAATAGAACACCGTTCCTTTGGTGCCGATCGCCAGTCCGACCGCAATTCCCGCCAGCAGGACGTCGCGCCGTCGCCAGCTCTGGAGCGACCGCCACACGAACACGAGGCCGGCATTCAGCAATCCTCCGGTAATGAGGTCGGATTGGCTGGTCGACATTTCCAGATAGACGTTCGGCATCCCGACGACGAGCAACGCCGCCAGCAGACGGCCGGTGCGGCTCAGTCCCGCCATTCGCCCCAGCTCGATCGTCGCCAGGAGCATGAGACAGCCGCCGAAGAATTGCGGCAGGTTGACCAGCGGGTACCCCCAGGGGAAGAACGATGTAACCCACGCCATCAACAGTTCGCTGTCGCATGGCATGTAAACGAGTCGGGAGTCGTTCGCGAAATGAAACGACAGGCGCCGCTCCTGCAGCCAATACCCCACCCGCGGCAGACGATAGCTCTGCGAATCCCAATTCGCGGCGAAGGTGCCCGCCGCCAGCACCAACGCGTGAAGCACGACCAAACCGAGCAGACATGCACCGACGATAACGATCCATTTCGCCATTGGACCGTGCTCCTCGCGATCACCGTTCCGTTTGGCCTCTTCGGCAACGACCCGCATCCGCGAATCTCCCGCGCGTCGCGAAACGAACCAGCCGGTCCATACACCCACCGCGACCGCCGCGTGCAGCTCGAGCAGCCGCGTGCCGTCGAACCAACCGCCGACTCCGAGAACGAGTGCCGAAAGCACCGCCCAGGCAATCCCGATGACTCCCAATTCGAGCGCGTGAAGGACGGAAATGCCTTTTTCGGCGCCGCGCCATCGTCCGACCCGCCATGCCGTCATCCCGACCAGCACCAGGTCGACCGTCAGCCAGAACAGTCCCGATGACGTGAGCCACCGGACTGCTAGGTTGAGTGACATCGTAAACGACGGATGGACGTGAACACCGTGGGCCGGAACGGCTGGACGCCAGCAGAGCGAGGATGGCCGGTCAAGGAAGGGCTCGCCGTCGGCTCAACGCGCCGGGCGAAAACCCTCCGCCGGCTCGGTGCGGATGAACGCCCTCCACTCCTTATCGTTCAACGGATAGTCCTGCTCACGAAAGTCCGTCGGCGCCGCGTTCGCCAGCAAGTATCCGTTCGCTCGCCCCGGTAGACGATACAACACGACGTGGGCATTAAAGAACCAGCAGCAGCGAACGGATTCCTCGTCCAGTACCCGACTACCCGCCGGTGGCGTTCCCCCGCCCCCGAGCCACCGTTCGATCGCCGGCGGTAAAGTCTCGCTGAACCCAGCCGGGCCCCCGGGTGAGCGCAGGGACCTTAGTACCGTGTCCAGCGTTTGCCGCGATCCGGGGTGCGCATAAAGGTAGGGCAGTACCCGCCAACGCTGCAGCTGCCAAAGACTCCAATCGGCATCGCCGATCGTCATTTTTCCCTCGCGAATGGCCAATTCGCCCATGCGGATTTCGGCCCAAGCCAGGTCGATCCCGAACTTGAATGCGACGGCAAACGATAACTGACACAGCGCGAGCGCTGCACCGACAACGAGCAACCGCAAGTCGACCGTACGACACGGTCGCGCAATCGGGTGCGGCGCGTTCGGCCGGGTGAGAGGAAGCCCCGCCAACATTCCGAGCAAGGCAGGCTCGATCAGGTACGACGGCCACACCGGCTCATGGACGCAGATGGCCAGCAGGACGGCCGCTCCCGTGAAAATCAGCGGCCACGAAACCGTCGCCCGCTGCAAACCCACCAAACCGAGTGTTCCCATGCCCGCCAGCAGAAGCAGGTCGAGGAAAACGACCTGTCGCCAATGCGGGTGTTGGTGCCCGAACCAATTCGGAGGTTCGACGAGATGAGCGTACTTGGCGATGAACAGGACCACCACGAGGGCGAACGCAAGTTGTCCATATCGCCCACGCAGGGTCCGGGTTGGGTCCTTGGCCCACAACCCGACTCCCATGGCCAGACTCAGGATACAACCCCCGACCACGAACTTGCCGGCGAATCGACCGAGACCATGCAAATGCCGCAAGCCTTGCAGGAAGGCGATCGCCTGCGGCCTGGTCATCCGCTCGTAGGCGTACGTTCGATTCATCCCAATGGCGAGCAAGCCGAAGCAGACGATGCCCAGGACTAGCGTGATCGCCGGCCCTACCCATCGGGCACCGGCCCGCTCGGGATTTGGTCGCCGCTGCAGCAGCGCCGCGATCGGGAGGATGCACCACATGATCGCCGTCTGGCGCGACGCAATGGCCGGCAACCAAACCGCCGTAAAGCCGACCCATCGACCGCGCTCCGCCGCCAGCACGACGAAGAGCAGGCACACCAGATAAAGGGGCGAACTGCCGAACGTGAAGAACTCCGGCAACACGATCGGGCCCGTCATGATCAGCACACTTACGAGCAGCGCCCGCCCCTCCGCGAAGCCACGGTCGCAAAGCAGTCGCGCCGTGGCCCAAACCGCAGCTGCGCTGAACGCCACCAACAACCCCTGGGTCGCCAGGGCGAAACTCCCGGTTAGCCGGTAGGTGCCGGCCGATAGCAGGCAGAGCCCGGCCGACCACGGCTCAAGGTAATCGTCGACCCACGGTCGATGGTGCTGCAGCGTCTCGATCACCGACCGGTAATACGCGAATTCATCGATTCCCATGCTCACGCCGCGGGGCAGCAGGAGGTAGAAACCTAGCCCGTACACGAGCGCACCGAACAGGAGGTACGCTTCAACGGGGACCCGGGGGCGGACGGTCGTCATGGATTCAACGAGCAATTCCTCGGTTTCTTGGCAACGCGGGAGTCGGTCGGTTCGTACGCTGCTGGTGCCGCGGCAGCTCAACCGGAAAGCGCCGCGAACCCACGCGCCCCGGGCTTGGGGTGGTTCGAGCTAGCTTTTCGACGGACGACGTTCGAGTGTCGCCGCGCGTGCAGAAGACCCAGAGCAACCCTCGACGCGCGGCCCGTGCGGTCGTCTACATTTCGATTATCGCCGTGTGGGGCATGCTCTTCGGACTCATCGTCGCGGGAACGATCGCGTACGGCATTTATGCGGACATCAAGTCGCCGGGCCGCAGTCATTGGACGAGCCGGACCTTCGCGGAACCGATCGCCGCCTACCTCTGCCTTTGGCACTATCGGCCGATCTGGCAGGCCCGCTCGGACTGCTGTGATTTCGACGACCGGCTGGCTTACGTGCCGAAGCCCGGCGTGACCCGGTTTCGCGGGCCGGAGTTCGACACCACCATTCATATTACTCCTCGTCGGCTGCGCGCGCAGCTGCCCGCGAAACCCGGTGCGCCGCTCGTCGTGGTAGCCGGCGACTCGTATGCCTTCGGTTGGGGCGAGGAGGACAACGAAACTTTCTCGGCCCTGCTGCAAAGCCGATACGGCTATCACACCGTCAACACGGCCGTCCCCGGCTACGCCACCCCGCGTGAACTCGAGCGCCTGCACCGGCTGGGCCTGCTGACGCATGTCGACGCGTTGATCATCCAGTACTGCGACAACGACGCACCCGAGAATGTCGAATTCTTGCGGAATCCCGCCGATCTCGGTCTCGCAAACGGCGCCCGCGGCGAATGGACCTCCCTGCGAGAATACCATCAGCAGCCCGTCACTTACTTTAACGTCGTAGTCGATATAGCACGCTATGTTCGCCAGTGGGGGCATGGCGTCGGACGGATGAGGGCCCTGCTCACCATGCTCGGGGTGCGAAAGGGCCACCGAGGTCCCGTCGATCCACGCGCCCCCGATGCTTCCGGCGCCCGAATGGCCCGCGATTTTCTCGCCGTGCTCGATCGCTACCCCGAACTGCAGCACGTCCCGGTGCTCGTCACGCAGATGAGCTACTACGGCCACGTCCCCGGCTTCACCGACGCGCTTCGAAATTTGGCGAAGGAGCGCCCGAATATCGTCCCGGTGGCAATCCGGTATTCGCCCTCCGACTACTACCGGTTCGACCAACATCTCACCCCGGCCGGCCACCGCCGCGCGGCGGCGGCATTGGCCGCAACGTTGAAGCAGGTCCTGGCCGGACGGACGTCAAGCACCGCGGCCGCGGCTCATCCGGACTACTGAGGCAAACGGGACCAGCATCGCTGGATCGCGTGCTCAGCGGAGCGGCAGCCGGTCGGCGCGGACATAAATGCGGCACCCGTCGACCTCGGACACGAACCGGTAATGGGCGGCGACATAATCGCCCAGCGCCGGGAAGGATTCATGGGCGTCGGCGCGATTGGCGAAGACGTTGCCCTGTCCGACCGCATCCACGAACACGGGAGGGCGCGTACCCTCGAGATCGCGCAGATACCTTTGGCGAAAGAAATCGCGCTGCGGTGACGGCACAATTTCCCACGTCGTATCGCCGTCGCGGGTGGCCCGCCACATGCCGGTTTCAACGTTGCAGCGACACCGGTAGCCCCACAGCCCCAGCGGCTCGCCCGGGCGCCCGTAGCGCATGACTTCCGCCGCGACTGAATCGTCCGGGGCCAGCGCTTCGCGCAAATACGTTCGGGACTGTCCGGCGCAAACCGCCACTTGCGGCACGATCGCCACCGCGATGAAGCCAACCAGCAGGATCGGGCGAAGGTAGACCGGCCATTCAACCCCCTCATGCGACCGCCAGCACGCGACCCACAGGACGCCGGCGATCATGCCGGCCGGAACGACGACGAACCAAAGATAATTGGTGTAAGGCCTTCCGGGCGCGAGCGCGACGAGTATGCCCGCGACTCCGCTGACCAACGCATAGGTCAAGGCGCGCGATTGGGCCGTCGTCGACTTCCGAACCCGGAACACGCAAGCCGCCGCAACGGCGGCCGCCCCGATAAGGTACGGCCGGAGCCCGGGCACTCGGGCCGCAAACGACGGAAACCCGACGATCATCCGTCGCAGCGACGTGTGCCCTTGGTGGGCGTAAAGGAGGTTTTGCCCAATATAGGCGATCCAGAAATCCCGCCAGCCTCCGTACAGCGTCGCCAGGAGTACGAACAGCACGGTCGGAGCGACTGCGGCCGTGGCGAGCGTCAGGACGCGCCGACCGCGCATGCCGAGAGAGCCTCCGCCGTCGGCGAGTTCCCAGGTCGCAATCACCGTCAGAAGCGCCAACGCCACCGGCCCACCCTGAAGCTTAGCCATCGGTACGCTTCCGAGCAGCAACCCGCCGGCCAGCCAACGCCCGGACCCGGCCCCTCGTCCTATCGACTGCGCCTGATCCGAGATGACGAGCCAGGTTCCGACCGCGAGCAGGGTCACCGGTACCACTTCACTCGCGTACACCAGAAAGTCGGCGCTCGAAGCGAACGCCAGGGCGCAGAGAATCGGTATGACGGCGACCCGCGCGAGCGCGTCTCGGCTCACGATCGCCATCGTCCGATAGCAGGCGACGAACACCACGAAAAGCAGCATCGCGCTCAGGACCCGCTCGCCCAAATAGTCGTAGCGCAAGCCCACCAGCCGCAGGAGCAACAAGGGGTACGAGTCGAGCGGCCCGTGGGTCGTGCCATCCACTCCGACCCAGTACACCGGCCGGTGCTGCAGCGTGAGCGCCTCGCCCAGAAATTCGCTCTCATCCAGGTTGAACTCATGCGGGATATGCCAGATCGGCCAGCGAAAGGCGCAGAGGCAGAGCAGGGCCAGGGTAAGGAACACCCACGGAGGCAACCGCCGACTCCACCTTTGCTCGTGCGCGTCCGAACAAAAACCCGCACACAGCGACGAACACGCCGCCACCGCGGTCAGGGCGAAGCTCGTCCAAGCGACAATCCAATACCAGGCCTGATGCGCCGCGAACCAGTCAACCATGACACACAGCCAACGTTGTGCCGGAAGAATGAGCCGAAGCCGTCGCGGCGGGCTGCCACCGACGCCAGAGGTGGTGAGCAAAGCGCCGAAAGGGCGATCGATTCAGGCCGGCGAAGTGGATGCGCGGAGTATTCGACCACGTTTGGACCGGTCAAGACACCGATGGCGAAGCCTGCATCGCCGCGTCAAGTGCAGCGCGGGATAGCCGCGCTCCGCGCTCGGAAAAATGCTGCAACACGTCCCCAGCGCTGCTTCGTATTGCTCGATGATTGAACCCAATCGGGTGCCGCCCACGGACCCACGTTCCGCCCCCACGCCGAATGCCTCGCACAATGTCCGTCGTCTCACCCGGGGCATCGTCGCCGCGATGATCGTGACCGTCTGGGGTGCGCTGTTGGTCGCGCTGGGCGGGTTCCTGGTGGTGTATGAGATATACCTCGACCTGAAGGCACCCGACCGGCCCCACTGGATTAGCGGAACTCCGGCGGAATACATCGCCCAATCGATTTACGTCTGGCATTATCGATCGCTCTGGCAGGGACGGCCGGACTGCTCCGAATTCGACGCGGCACTGGTCGTTGTACCGAAACCCGGTACCGCCCGTTTCCAGGGAGCGGAGTTCGACACCGTCATCCATGTCTCGCCATCGCGGGTCAGAACCCAACCGCCGGCAAAGCCCGCTGCGCCGCTGGTGGTCATGGCCGGCGACTCCTACACCTTTGGCTGGGGGGTCAACGACGATGAAACCTACTCCTGGTTGCTGCAGGAGGACTACGGCTACCACACGGTGAATACCGGCGTGCCCGGCTACGGCACGCCCGGAGAACTGCTGCGCCTGCGCCGGATGGGACTGCTCACGAAAATCGACGCGCTGGTCATTCAGTTCTGCGACAACGACTGGCCGGTAAACCAGGGGTTTGTTCGAGCTCCCTTTCGCTCCCCCACGGCGCGCGAAGCCCAATCCTCATGGGACGAGCTCCTGGCTTATCACCGACAACCGGTGACCTATTTCAACGTGCTCGCGGACGTGGCCCGCTATGTCCGGATCGAATCCCGCGGGATACATCGGATCGATGCGCTGCGCAGCCTGCTCACGACAAGGCCGCCTCCATTTGGCACGAGTTTCAAGCACCGGTACTACGTCACCGGAGAAACGATGGCGAAGGATTTTGTCGGAGTTCTCGACCAGTTTCCCGAGCTGAAGCGACTCCCCATCATCGTCTTCGAGCTGGTGCCGAACAACGGCGCTACCGGCTTCACCGCCGCGCTGCGCTCGTACACGAAGGATCATCCCAACGTCATTCCGTTCTCGCTGCAGCTCAGGCCGGGGGATTTTTATCGGTTCGACGGGCACTTGACGCCCCACGGCCAGCGGGCCGTCGCCGTGCAGCTCGCTGGCGCTCTGTCCCAACTGTTCGCGACCCATCCAGCCACGCCCGGTCTCGCCGCCGCCCATCCGGGATTTTGATCGCTCGTCGTCAGTCGGAAGCAGCACACGGTCGTTTTGGGGTCACGCCATTGTACGATTTCTCGCAGGCGTCGGCTTTGAAATTGCCCGAGCCGGCGGGCGCTGTCTGCATCGACGGATGCGAAGCGAAGCTCACGTCCGCTGAGGTGAAACGTTGGTGCACCTGATTCCGGCCACATACTTCTTGCTGGCGTCGATCTACGGCGGCGCCTGGGGAATCGCACGGCTGCTGGTTCGAAACGTCGGCCCCGTCCGCGCGCAACTCGCGACGCACGGAGCGCGGCGCCAGGTGACGCTCGACGGATTGCGGGGCGTGCTGGCGCTCGCGGTTATGTGCTGTCACGCGATGCTGACCTACGAGTGGATCCAACACGGCACGTGGGGTGGCCCGACGATGCTGATCCCGGAGGGGCTCGGCGAAACCGCCGTGATGCTCTTCTTCATGATCACCGCCTTCCTGTTCTGGGACCGGATGCTGGATCGGGGAGCGACGATGGACTGGCGTGGCTTCTTCGTCGGACGAATCTTCCGCCTCTGCCCGCTGTATTTTCTCGCGGTGGCAGGTATCGTCGGCCTGGCGCTCCTGCACCAACGCGGCCACCTGGTCGTGCCGGCAGGAGAATTTAGACGGCAGGTCGCGGCATGGCTAGCGTTCACCGTCCGCGGCTCCCCGAACATCAACGGCCTGCGGGAGACCGCCGTAGTAGTCGCGGGCGCAATATGGTCACTTCCGTACGAATGGCTGTTCTATTTTAGCCTGCCTGTGCTCGGCTTCGTGCTCACCCGCGCGCGCTCGTCGGCCGCGATGATCGCCGGCCTCGTGCTCATGTGGGGATTCTTCCGCCTGAAGGCGCACCATTCCGTGGATCGAATCGCGCTGCTCCCGTTTGCATCGGGGATCCTGGCCGCGTATTGGACGCGCATCCCCGTGCTCGCGACGGCGGCCAAATCGAAGGCCTTTGGCCTCGTTGCGCTGGCGGCCCTGGCGACGGCACTCGTTACGTGTCGAACGCCTTACACGGTGCTGCCGGCCGTGCTCGCGACGCCGTTCTTTCTCGCCGCGGTCTGTGACAGCCCGCTCCTGCGCGGCGTCCGAGGCGCCGAAGCCCGCTGGCTGGGAGAGGTGAGTTACGGGATCTACCTGTTCCATGGCATGGCTATTTGGATCGCCACCCGGCTGATCCTGCCGCGCCTCACCGACGTGCATGCTCTCGGCCCGACCGCGCACCTGGTGATGGACGTCGCCATAGCCGCCCTCCTGCTGCCTATCGTCTCCGTGTTCCACTTCGCCGTGGAAAAACCGGGCATCGAGGTGGGGCAAAAATTGGCCCGGCATTTCACGCGTCGGCGCGGCGCGACTGCAGTGGCGGGTGGCCCATTGCCGGCGTTGCCGAACCCAGCCGATCCGGGTCAGGCAAGCGAACGTTCCCTGCGGGGGGGGGCCGCGCCGGCGGATCAATGCGCGAGGGCGGTGCCCGCAATCAGCCGGCGCCAATCCGATTCATCCAGCGGCAGCGATGGCACCTCTCGATAATCGGGACCGAGTGGCCCCGGCACCCGAGGCGGCGCGATGCGATCCAGTTCATAGCGCACGTGCCAGAACCAGCCGATACGGAAGGTCGCAGCGACCAGTATCTGCCGGTGCCCGGAGCTCGGCGCGACCGGAAAGGTTTCGATGGCGGCGAGCCAGCGCGGGTAGACGCCCCAGGCGAGAGTGGTGCGCTCACAAAAGCGCAGATAACCCGCGATCAGCCGCCCCTGGGGCAGCGGATGCGTGATTGCGTAATCGTGCAGGTACCACGCCCTCATTGCGAGGGGCGCACAGCGCAGTTCGTCCGGCCCGATCAGGCCGGCCCGGATTGCTCGTTCGTGGAGCACGGTCCAGGCTGCCGTGTCATCGATCCGGGCCTTCACCAGCACCAGGAAGGAGACCGAAAAGCAGGCCAGGAAGACAGCGGCGAATGACACCAACTTCCGCAGCAGGACAACGGGCTGCCCGTCGACCCGGTGGTCGTCACGCGGCACCACCGCGGCCAGCGCGAGGCTCGCGACTTCGATGCCATACGTGTCGTAGACCACCGCGCGCAATGCCACGACTCCGATCATCGCCGCCACCCCGAGCGCGAGATCCCGACGGATCCGAAACCGGCCGGCCGCCCAGCCGGCCCCCGCGACGAGCGCGACGCACCGGGCGTAGGGCCAGCCCAGGGCCCCTGCGATGAATCCAAACTGAGGGTCCGGCATGATGAGGCGCCGGGGGTCGATGAACACCAGACCCACGCCGACGGCCAATTGGAGCCACCGCGTCCAAGTCCATGGCGCGGACGATCCGCCGCAGGTTGCGCCGATCACGGCTCCGGCGCAACCCATCGCCATCACGGCCACGATCGTAATGGAAATCGCCGCTTCGACCGCGTTTCGCCGATCGAGCCCGATGAACGGGTGCAGCGTGTGGGAGAGCTGGACGCCGTTGAGATTCATACCGAGCGCCAGGGCGCCGAACCAGGTGAGTCCCAGCACGACGACGAGCGCCGGACGCCGCCAACCTCCCCGCCCGTGCGAAACCCTCCGGGTCTCGAACACCGCCGCCAGCGGCACGACAAGCCAGATCAGGGCGGTCTGACGCGCGGCGACAGCGGCGGCCCAAGCCACGAAGAACACGCCCCAGCGCCGCGTTTCCGCCGCGTACAGCGACCAGAACAGGCAAGGCAGGAAAATGACGAGGCCGATGAATTCCGAAAGGCGCAGCAACAGGACCGGGCAGGACAGCACCACCGCGGCGCAGCCGATGGAGACAGCCGTCGAATTGGTCCGCCGGCGAACCAACATGGCGAGGCCCGCAAACGTCAGGACTGCCAGCGCCGGAACCAAACCATGGAGCACCATGACCATCCGCCCCGTCGCGCCGTAGACCAGCGCCGCTAAGGCCGACAAGGACGCCGCCCAGGGTTCTAGATACGTGTCTGTCCAAGGCCGCCCCCGTTGCATCGTCTCCACCGCGGATTTGAGGAAACCGACCTCGTCGGTCCAGACCGGTGTCAATGCCGCCGGCAGCAGCGCGTGAATGAGCAGCCCGAACACGAACGCCGCCGCCGCAACGGCGCCAAACGAGCCCGCCAGACGTGAGCGCCAGCCTTGGATTCGCCGGCCGGGGAGGGAGCCGGGGGGCGCGGCGATGGGCGATTCAGAGGTCACGTTCGGAGGCTCGCCATGGAAAGAGAGCCCGGACGCAAGGCGAGCCCCATTGCAGGTACGATTCGCGCATCGATAACACGCAGGTCTTGTATCTGGACTCCGCGGTGTCGTTGCGAACCGCTCACCAGCGCCTCCCGAGGTACCTCCTCAAGTGCCGGCGGGACTTGCTCGATCGTCATGGGACGAGATCGTGCTGCGACGGCTTCGCGAGTTTACGTATTTTGGCCTGCTTCATCTGGGCCATGTATGCCGCGGAGGAACAGCGGTGGGGGGTGGTTCTTCGCCGTCTACGCGGTCGGTGTGGCCGACCGGCAAAACGCGCTGTTCTGGCTGGTTTTCCCGATCATCGAGTGTCTCCGCCGGTGGTCAAGGCCCTCCGATTGGTCGGGCGACTCGCGTAGGCTGGCATGGGGCGTGGTCGCCGCGCCGGCTTGGTTCGCGGTGTTGGCGCTTGGGATGAACCGCACGGCAGGGCAGGCCGCGCTCACGTTCCATCCCTTCGGTACACTGCAGCGGCGGCCGTTTTTGCAGACGGGAATGGCGGCTGTCACCGTCGGCACGATGGCAATCGGTCTCGCCGCTTTCCGGCAACGAGTGGTTCGGGGCCGCTGGTCGCTCGTTTCAATCCGATCCCATCCGTACGGTTGGGCGGTCGGCGTGATGGCCGTGGGCCTGGTGTTCGTCGTGGATCAGCCGCCGAGGATCGCGTTACGCGCTTGAGATTGCGCTCTTCTCATTCTTTGCGGTCGGTTCAGGCGGTCCATGCGGCCGGATGAATTCCACCGCAACGTCCGCGCCAAATCACCGCCCGGATCACCTCTGCGTGACCGCGCCCGTGGAGCTCGAGGTCTTTCGGCCGGAGCGGGACTGACGCGGCGCGTCGGCGACGCGACGCCGCCGACGTCACAGCGAGGACCGCCGATGGAGCGGTTTTTTTGCGGAGCGATCCCACCCGGCCGCGGAGCCGCGACGTGACGCGGCATAGAAGGGCGGGCGGATGCGGGGGCCCGGAGCGCGGCGGGGGGCAATTTTGGCGGGGGCGGGTTAATGGGCGGTGAACGGGACCTGAAAAAAAGTTAAGCCAGTTTCCTCTCGCGGACGGGCGGGGCGGGAGTATCGCTGGGGACGGACGTTTCTCCCCCAGCGGCCCCGTGAAAATCCTCATCGTCGAAGACCAGCGGCGGCTCGGCCAATTCCTCAAGAAGGGCCTCACCGAGCAGACCTACACCGTCACGTGGGTCCAGTCGTGCCGCGAGGCGCGCGACGCGCTGTGCGAAACGAGCTACGATGCGATCATCCTCGACCTCGGCCTGCCCGACGGTGACGGGCTGAGCCTCCTCCACGAGTGGCGCCACAGCGGGTTCAACGAACCGGTCCTCATCCTCAGCGCCCGCGATTCGGTCCAGGACCGGATCAAGGGGCTGGATGTCGGGGCCGACGACTACCTCGCGAAACCGTTTTCCCTCGAGGAACTGCTGGCGCGCATCCGTTCGCTCCTCCGGCGCCAGTCGGCCGCCAAGGAAACCGTCCTCGAGCACCGCGGCATCCGGATGGACCTGCTGGGGCGCACTGTCACCCTCGTCGGCAACCCGGTGGAGCTGACCAGCCGCGAGTTTGCGCTGCTCGAGGTGTTCCTCCAGAACCCGGGCCGGATTCTCACCCGCACGCTGATCTCCGAGAAAATCTGGGAGTCGCACTACGACGTCGATACCAACCTGCTCGACGTCTACATGAGCAAGCTCCGCGCGAAGCTCGAGACGACCGCCGGCCCGCCGCTCTTCAAGACCGTCCGCGGCGTCGGCTACCAGTTGATGTGAAATCGCTCGGCGTGCGACTGGCGCTGCTCTACGCCGCCGTTTCGACGGCGACGCTGGCGATGCTGTTCGTCGCCGGCTACTACCTGCTCCACCAGCACCTGGTCCACGGGCTCGATCTGCTCAACGACGCCGAGTTCCAGCAGATGAAGCTGAGCCTCGGCCCGGACGTCGACCGCCTGCAGGCGGGCCAGATCGAGGAGCACATCCGGCGCACCACCGAGGCGGCCTCGGTCCTGTTCTACATCGAGGTGCACCAGCGCGGAAACGGCACGTACTTCCGGTCCGCCAACCTGGGCGGCCGCCGCATCCCCGACGCGCCCGGGCTCCGCCAGTGGAACGCCTCGGTCCCCTCGCTCGGGGAGATGCGCGTCGGCGAGTATTTTCTCGGCGCAAGCGACGTGACGATCGCCACCTCGCTCGAGCAGGTGAAGCGGGTGATGGAGGGCTACGCCGAAATCAGCCTCGTGCTCATCTGCTTCATGCTCGTCGGCAGCCTCATCACCGGCCTGGCGCTGAGCCGGATCGCGCTCCGGCCGGTGCGGCTGATCGAGGAGACGGCCAACCGCATCCGGTCCGACAACCTGAGCGAGCGCATCCCGGTGGCCGACGTGCAGGACGAGGTGTCGCGGCTGGCGCGGCTGCTGAACGAGATGTTCGACCGGCTCGAGTCCGCGTTCAACCAGGTGCGGCGGTTCACCGCGGAGGCGTCGCACGAGCTGAAGACGCCGCTCTCCCTGGTCCGGCTCCAGGCGGAGAAGCTCGTCACGGAGGGCGGTCTGAACCCGACGCAGGAGGAGGCCGTGCAGGTGCAGCTCGAGGAGCTCGAGCGGTTGAACAAGATCATCGAGGAGCTGCTGTTCCTGTCGCGCGCCGAGGCGCAGGCGATCAAGGCCGAGCTGCGCCGGGACGACCCGCAGGGTTTCCTGCAATCGTTCGTGCCGGACGCGCAGGTGCTGGCCGAGGCCCGCGGGGTGCGGTTCCGGGCCGGGATCTCCGGTGGCGGGCGCGTCGATTTCGACCCGAAGTGGATCCGCCAGGTCCTGCTCAACCTCCTCTCGAACGCGCTGAAATTCTCGCCGCGCGGCGGACAGGTGACGCTCACCTCGCAGTTCACCGCCGATGCCTGGCGCATCGAAGTCGAGGACGACGGCCCGGGCGTGCCGGCCGAGGAACGGGAGCGGATCTTCGAGCGCTTCGTGCGGCTGAAGGCGCAGCCCGACACCGACGAGCACGGCAGCGGACTCGGGCTGGCGATTTCGCGCAGCCTGGTCGCGCTGCACCGCGGCACCATCCAGGCCGCGCCCCCGACGCGCGGGACGGGGTTGCGCGTCATCATCGAGATTCCGATCGCCGACGTGCAGGAGCCGGCTGCGGCCACGACCTGAGCCCCCCGCGGACCCATTCACCACAGGCCGATCGCCTGCCACCAGACCGTGCCGACGCCGAGCCAGATGGCGACGTTCACGAGCGAGACGATGAAGCCGACGGTCCACCAGGTGTTCTGCGACACGTAACCGAGGCTGAAATACACGGGCGCCGAGCCGGTGCCGTAGTGCGTCAGGCCGGCGTTCAGGTTGGAGAAAAAGGCGAGGGGAAGCACCGCCGCGAGCGGGGGCGCGGCCGTCGTGAGCGCCGCGGCCAGGAACGTCGGGAACAGCGCCGACACGTGCGCCGTCATGCTGGCGAATCCGTAGTGGGCATACAGGTACAGCGCCGCCAGCGCGGCGACTGCGATCGGCCACGGCCACCGCGTGAGGTGCGCGAAGATGGGGGTGAACAGGGCCGCAACCACGCCCTGGTCGTTGAGCGCCTCGGCCAGGACCAGCAGCGGCGCGAACCAGCTCACGGCATCCCAGGCACGGCTGTCGGCCAGCAGGTCGGGCCAGCGGAGGACCCCGCTGAGGAGCAGGGCGCAGACGCCGAGCAGCGCGATCACGGTGTTGTTGATGCCGTGCCAGGGCGTCGTGATCCACCCCGCGACCACGAGCGCCATGATGACGACGAGGCGTTTCTGCTCGCGGCTCATCGGGCCCATCTCCGCGAGCTGCCGCCGCGCAAGCCGGCGCGCGTTTTCCGTCTCCCGCAGGTCGGGCGTGACGAAATGGTACAGCAGCCACGGCATGAGGGCCATCGAACAGAGCCCGGGCACGCAGGCGGCCAGCGCCCACCGGCCCCAGGACAGGTCGACACCGGCGATCCGGCCGGCGAATTCCGCGATCAGCGGGTTGGCGGCCATGCCGGTGAGGAACATCGCCGACGAGAGATACGTGCCGTGGAAGCCGACGAGCGTGAGGTACGAGCCGATCCGGTTTGCGGTCCGCCCCGGCTCCGACCCGAGGGCGCTCGCCAGGCCGCGCACCACCGGCGACACGATCGCGCCGCCGCGCGCCGTGTCCGACGGCACGAACGGCGCGAGCACCAGGTCGGTGATCACGACGGAGTAGCCGAGCATGAGCGGCGTGCGCGCGAAACGGCCGATGAAAAAGTAAGCGACGCGCAGGCCGAGCTTCGTGCGCGTGACCGCGTGGGCGAACAGGAACGCCGACACCACGAGCCAGACGATCGGGTTGGCAAACCCCGCGAAAATCCGGTTCGGCGGCAGGGTGCCCGTGACGCCGGCCAGCGCCAGGACGACCAGCGCGCTCACGCCCATCGGCGCCGGCCGCACCATGAACGACACGATCAGCGCCGTGAACAGCGCGAGCAGGTGGCGCGGGCCGGGTTCGAGGCCGGCCACCGGCGTGAAATACAACACCACCCCCGGCAGCACCACGGCGGCCCAGCGTGCCAACGGAAGCCGGGGGGAGGCGGTCATCGGGGAAGGCCGGGGCACACTGCGCCCTCCGCGCCCGAAGGCAATCTGTGATCCGCCGCGCGCCGCCAGGTCACGTCCGATGGGCGAGCGCGAACAGCGTGAGCGTGACCGTGATCGCGCCGCCGATCCGGGTGGCGATCTGGGCAAACGGCATCAACTGCATCCGGTTCGCCGCGGTGAGGATCGCCACGTCGCCCGTGCCGCCCTGGCCGCTGTGGCAGGCGTTCACGATGGCCGTGTCGATCGGGTACAGGTTGACCGCGCGCGCGACGGCATAACCGGTCGCCATCAGCGTGGTCACCGTCGCGACGATCGTCACGAGATTCGCCGGGTGCAGCGCCGCGATCAGCTTGTCCCACGGCGTCATCGCGGTCCCGATGGCGAAGAGGAGGGGATAGGTCACGGCGACGGCGAAGAACCGGTACATGACGTGGGCGCCCTGCTGGATGCGCGGCGGCACGGCCATCGTGAGCTTCACCACGACGGCGAGGAAGAGCATGACCACCGGGGCGGGCAGCCGGTCGGAGAGCGTGAAACAGAGCACGCCGGTGAGATAGAGCGCGATGGCGACGGCGCCGGCCGCGGCCATGCTGCCGACATCGACCTGGGCCGGCACAGCCTCGGACTGGGGGTCGAGGTCGTCGTGTTCGCCGGGCTGGAGGCGGCCTTCGCCCGTGAGGTGGGGAAACCGCTTGCCGGCGAAATTCAGGGCGCCCGAGAGCACGATCGCCGTCAGGCTGCCGAACATGACCGGCGGCAGGACCGACGCGAACTCGTCGCCGGAGCGCGTGTGGAGGATCGCCGCGTAGCCGACCGAGAGGGGAATGGCACCCTCGCCCACGCCGCCCGCCATGATCGGAATGACGACGTAGAACAACGCGTGCCGCACCCCGAGGCCCAGCGCCACGCCGACCGCCGTCCCGACGATCATCGCGGCGACGGAGCCGGCGAAGAGCGGCACGAAGATCTTCAGGAAGCCCTTGATCAGGACCGTGCGGTCCATCCCGAGGATGCTGCCGACGATGATCGCGGCGATGAACAGGTAGAGGAAATTGGTCTGGTTGGTGAAATCGGTCACGCCCCGCTCCACCGTCGCAGGCAGGAGGTGATAGTACGCCAGGCAGGACGGGATGAACGTCGCGCAGATCGCGGCGGCGCCGATGTGTCGCAGCCCGGGCATGCGCCGGCCGAGTTCGCCACAGGCGAAGCCGCCGACCGCGAGGATCGCGATCGCCGTGCAGACGTCGTCCGGCGTCTTCGTGCCGCGGCCGAGCGGCAGCTTGCCGAGCCCGATGAACGCCGCGAGGAGCGCGCCGAGCAGCAGGATCACGGGCAGCGGCAGGACGCCGACGCGGATCTCCATCAGCTTCCACCAGCCGTGCGGCCACCAGCCGGGGCCCTGGCTCTGCGGTTCGGCCTGGCCGGCCGCGGCGAGCGCGCCGGGCGCCGCTGGTTCCATGCCGGGGGAAAGGGAGGGATCGGAGCTCACTTGGCGGGCGTGGGCGAGGCCATGGAGTTTGTGCCGGCGGCGCCCGGGCGGGCCGGGGCGGTCGCCGTCTGGCGCGATTTGCGCCGCAGGTAGCTCATCACCCCGGTGTAGGCCAGGACCGGAACGCTCAGGGTACCAAACAGCAGGAGCAGTTTCATGACCCAGCCGCCGGCCGCGGCGGTATGGAGCGAGAGCAGCCAGTAATAGAGTCGGTAGCCGCGGCTGGCGCGGGCATACGGCGTGAACCGCACGACGCCGGCCGTCGCGCCGTCGAGCCACACGTACGAGCGGGCGTTCGGGTGCGGCGCATCGGCGGCGATCGCATAGGAGGTGACGAGCCCCTGCTTCGGCCGCGCGATGTAGGTTTCGCGGGCGTGGGGCATCAGCCGGTCGATCTGCCGGGCCACGGCATCAAACCCCGCGAACTGCTCCCCGGCACCGGCGATCGGCCCGGGGATGTTCCGCGCCGGCGACAGCGTGATCACGTCGAGCGCCGCCCGCGTCGAGTCAAAGGCGATGAAGATCCCGGTGACGGCGCTGAAAAGGAGGATCGCGGTCGCGTAGAATCCGAGCGTCTTGTGCAGGTTGAGGTGCCAGGGCCGCCCGCGCAGCTTGCGGTTCACCGTGAGTCCCGCCTTGAGCGCGCGCCGCGTGGCCGGCCACCACAGCACGAGGCCGGTGAGAAACAGGCCGGCGAAAACGAAGCCGAACGTCCCGTTGACGTTCGTGCCGGTATCCGGATCCAGCGTGAGGTACTTGTGCAGTCCCTCGACCCAGCCAAAGCCCTCGCCGTAGCGGGCGCGGGTGCCGAGGACCTCGCCGGTGTACGGGTTGAGGTGCACGTACTCCCGCGTGGAGAACAGCACCAGCAGCGGCATCGTCGGGTCGCCGTAATACCGCACGCTGAGCAGGTCACCCGCGGGGTGGGCGGCCCGGGCCCGCGCGGCGAGCCGGTCAATCGACCATCGCTGCGCCCCCGCCGGCACGATGAACCGCCGGGGATCCATCCGCCGCTCGAGCTGCGTCCGGAAGATCAGCACGGTGCCGGACAGCGCCACCGTCAGCAGCACGAGGCCGGAAATGATCCCCCCCCACGTGTGCAGGACGAGCAGCGGTTTGCGCAGGGAAGGACTCATGACCAGTTACACCCACGGTATGGAGGGACGCTGAAGTCAGTCTTAATTCCACCTTAATTTCGGTTAAGCCGCCTCCGCCGCCCGGGTTCGCCGCCCGGCGCGGGCGCGGAACTACATCCGGCAGATGAGGAGTTCGCGTTCGTAAACCAGCTCCTTCGGCAGCCGGTCATGCAGGTCGAGGAACAGCTCCTCGTGGCTGAGCATCTCGGTCCGCCACTGCGTCCGGTCGACCGCCTGGAGCGCCTCGAATTCCTCGCGGGTGAACGAGAGTCCCGTCCAGTCGAGGTCCTCGTACCGTGGCATCCAGCCGACTGGTGACTCGCGTCCCAGCGCGCGGCCGCGGGCGCGGTCCACGATCCACTTCAGGACTCGCATGTTCTCGCTGTATCCGGGCCAGAGAAACCGGCCGTCCGGCGCCTTCCGAAACCAGTTCACGTGAAAGATCCGCGGCGTCTCGGCCATCCGGCGCTGCATCGCGATCCAGTGCCGGAGGTAATCGCCCATGTGGTAGCCGCAGAACGGCAGCATTGCCATCGGGTCGCGCCGCACCCGGCCGACCATGCCCGCCGCGGCCGCGGTCATCTCGCTGCCCATGGTTGCGCCGAGGTACACCCCGCTCGTCCAGTTGAACGACTGGTAGACCAGCGGCAGCGTGCTCGCGCGGCGTCCGCCAAAGACGATCGCGCTGATCGGCACGCCGCGCGGGTCCTCCCACGCCGGATCGGCCGTCGGGCACTGGACGAGCGGCGCGGTGAAGCGGGCGTTCGGGTGCGCCGCCTTCGCGCCCGTGGCGGCCGCGATCTCCGGCGTCCACTCGCGGCCCTGCCAGTCGATGAGCCGCGGCGGGAGCGACGGGGTCATGCCTTCCCACCAGACACCGCCGTCGGGCGTCAGCGCGACGTTGGTGAAGATCGTATTCTTCGCCAGGGCCGCCATCGCGTTCGGGTTCGTCCGGAGCGACGTGCCGGGCGCGACGCCGAAGAACCCGGCCTCGGGATTGATGGCCCGCAGCCGGCCCTCGGCGTCGGCCTTGATCCACGCGATGTCGTCGCCGACGGTCCAGACCTTCCAGCCGTTCCGCCGGAACGACTCGGGCGGGATCATCATCGCGAAGTTCGTCTTGCCGCAGGCGCTCGGGAACGCGGCGGCGACGTACGTTTTTTCGCCGGCCGGGTCCTCGACGCCGAGAATGAGCATGTGCTCCGCCATCCAGCCTTCGTCGCGGGCGATGTTCGACGCGATCCGGAGCGCGAAGCACTTCTTCCCGAGCAGGGCGTTGCCGCCGTAGCCGGAGCCGTAGCTCCAGATTTCGCGGCTCTCGGGAAAGTGCACGATGTACTTCTCGCGGTTGCACGGCCACGGCACGTCGCGCGCTCCCGGTGCGAGCGGCGCGCCGACGGAGTGCAGGCATGGGACCACGCGTTTCCCGCTGCGGTCGATCTCGCGGAACACCGGCAGCCCGATCCGCGCCATGATCCGCATGCTGACCACGACATAGGGCGAGTCGGTGAGTTGGACGCCGAGCTGCGACAGGGGTGAACCGATCGGCCCCAGGCTGAACGGCAGCACGTACAGGGTGCGGCCGGCCATGCAGCCGCTGAAGAGCCCGCGGAGCTTTTTCCGCATCGCGAAGGGATCCTCCCAGTTGTTGGTCGGCCCGGCGCCGTCCCGCGCATACGAGCAGATGAAGGTGCGATCCTCCACGCGTGCGACGTCGTCGGGGTCGCTGCGGGCGAGAAAGCAGCCCGGCCACTGCCGGGGGTTCAGCGGGATGAAGGTGCCGGCCGCGACCATCTCCGCGCAGAGCCGGTCATGCTCGGCCGGCGTGCCGTCGATCCAGTGGATCGCGGCGGGACGGCAGAGGGCGGCCATTTTCTCGACCCAGCGGATCAGGTGCCGGTTGGTGGTGGGAGGGATCGAGCGGAGGACCGGCTCGGAATCGGCGCGTCGGGGATAACTCATGGGAAATCGGGAACGCGCCGGAGCCTGCGGCGGACGGCTGAACGTCCGCTGAAACCGCCCTGAAGAATATTTCAGGCGCCGGCCCGGCGCACCGCCGCGCGCGCGTTTGCACCCCACCACCAACGAGGGAACCTTAAGGAAATTTCAGTCGTGGTTCACGGAGCGTTCAGCCTCCGGATTACCCTGTGCTGGTTCAATCGACCTGCTGGCTACCCACCCTAACTCCCCGTCATCGATGTATCCCACCCGCCCCACCCCACGCGGTCTCCGCATCGCCGCCGTCATCCTGATCGGCTGCTGGTCCCTCGGCCGGGCCGGCGCGCAGTCTTCGCCGCCCGGACCGGCGGGTGGCGGCGGCGATGACGTCATCAAGATGGATGCGTTCACCGTCTCGACCACCATCGGCAGCTATCATGAGGAAACCTCCTCGATGGCGACGAAGATCCCCACCGACCTGAAGGAACTCGCCTCGTCGCTGCAGGTGATCAACGCGAACGCGATCGCGGACCGCAACGCCGTCGCCCTGCCCGACATCTTCGCGTACGTCGTCGGCGCGACGCAGACCCAGTCTTCGATCAACGGCTTTTCGTTCCGCGGCTTTCCGAACACGGGGACGTTCACGCAGAACATCGAGTTCGACGGGCTGATGGGCGCCACGCTGAAGAAGGGCGCTTCGAGCTCGGCGAACGTGGAGAGCATCGAATTCCTCAAGGGACCGAATGGCGTGCTCTACGGCCAGATGCACCCGGGCGGGCTGCTGAACATCGTGACGAAGAGCCCGAAGGAGATCCGGAGCAGCGTGGTCCGGCTCACGTTCGGCACATTCGCGGGCGAGTTCAGCTCGTTTGGCGACAAGCTGCAGCAGTCGGTCATGGTCGACCTCACGGGCCCGGTCGACGCCAACAAGCACCTGCTTTACCGGCTCGTCGTCGACACCGGCAGCAACCCGGCCTCGCGCCCCGGCGACAGCGACCGGTACCTGTCGCTCTATCCGTCGCTGACCTACCTCTGGTCGAACCGGACGTACTTCACGGTCAAATTCGAATCCAGCCAGGACAAGCGGCGCCAGGACGACGGCCTCGTGCCGATCTTCACCTCGCCCACGGCCTACGGCGCGAACGCCCGCTGGTACACGGCGCCCTTCGACACGGTGTACCAGGACCCGACCGACACGGCGCGCGACCGCGGCGATGCGGTGTCGACGCTGTTCCATGCGGAGGCGGGCCCGTGGACGTTGCGGTTTCAGACCCGGTCGGTGTGGCACACCGATTACACGCGCGAGCTCACCGTGAACAACGCCGGCGTCTACACGCCGAAGGCGCCGTTCGCGACGCCGACCACGACGTTCTCCCGGCAATACAACCTCCAGATCAACGGGCACCGGTACAATTTCTTCGACGCGAATGCGTATCGGACCTTCGGCACCGAACGGCTGCAGAACACGCTGCTGCTCGGCGTGGGCGGCGGCCTCGAGTTCTCGGACAACCAGCGGTTCGCGTTCGGGCCGAACGTCACCCCCGCGATCACCATCGTCCATCCGATCCTCGGCCAGTCGCCGTATCCGGCCGACGGCCGGGCGATCCAGAGCCAGCAGAACACGCTGACGAGCATGGGCGAGTACGTGAACGACCAGCTTGTGATCAATTCGCGGCTTCACCTCTCCGCCGGCGTCCGCCACGACCAGCAGATCTCGCACGGCATCGACGCGTTCAACCCCGTGAAGACGCCGTACGCGCACCAGAACGTGAAGAGCGTCACCGGGCAGGCCGGCATCGTCTTCGACGTCACGCGCGACCTTTCCGCCTACGCAAGCTGGAGCCAGTCGGTCGTGCCGAACGTCGTCACCTCGGTGGACGCGAACGGCCAGTCCGGGTTCGCGCCGGAAAAGGGGCTCCAGTACGAGGCGGGCGTGAAGTTCGAGACGCCGGCGCGGAACTTCTACGCCTCGCTCGCCGCCTATTTCATCAATCGCTCCAACGTGCTTGTCTCCACCGGGCAGACGCTGCCGGTGACGAAACAGGGCATCTTCCGGCTCGATGGCCAGCAGCACAGCGAGGGCGTCGAGCTCGAGCTGCAGTGGCAGCCGGCTCCGTACTGGCAGTTGCAGGGCGGAATGGCGCTCGGCAAGGCGTTCGTCGCGCAGTCCGGCAAGAACCCCCACAGCGTCGGCCTGGACCTGACGAACGCGCCGCGTGCGAGCGGCAATCTGTGGACGCGGTACAACGTGCCGCGCGGTGCGCTCCGCGGGCTCGGGCTGGGACTCGGCGTCATCTACACCGGCAAGGCGTGGTCGGGCGATCCGACGACGGCGTTGTATTACGTCCTGCCGGGCTGGACGCGGTTCGACCTGGCCGCCTACTACAAGTGGCGGCGGTTCGAGTTCGCGCTCAACGTGCAGAATCTCTTCGACCGCCGCTACATCGCCTCCGCGCAGAGCCCGATCACCCTGAACCCGGGTGAGACGCGCAAGCTGACGCTTTCGATGACCACGCGGTTCTGAGCGACTGTGCGCGCCGCGCGAACCGCCGCCGCTCCTCCGCTCCCGACCCCGAATCCCCACCTGGCTGCCCATGAATCTGGTTCCACGTTTGCTGAGATCTTTGGCGCGCTCGCGATCGCTGCTGGCGTTTGCCTCCCTGCTCGCCGCGGCGGCGGTCCAGGGAGCTCCCGCCCACGTCCTGATCCGTGTGCCCGCGGGCCGGACGGTGCCGGCCGGGCTGCCGAGGCTGCTCGCCCGGTGGCAGGCGACCGGTCAGGTCGAGCGCGTGCTGCTCCTCACCGACACCAAACCGGAACGGCACGGCGCCCAGGCGCTGTTCGGGGCGCTGGCGGTGCTGGAGTTCCGCGACGACAACGCCTGCGTGAGCTGGTGGAAGGACGACACGGCGGCCCTGCCACCCGGGCTGATCGTGCGCCAGGCCGACGTCCTTCTCCGCGGCGCGACCCCGTCGGACGGGCCCGGCCATCCGGTGTATCTCGTCAACACCTACACGCCGACCGTGCCGGCGGCGCCGTACGACGCTTTTGTCCAGGGCTACATCAAGCCGCTTTACGCGGCGATGCAGGCGACCGGGCATCTGGTCGGCTACACGATGTACCTCGAGCGGGGCGAAACCGGCCGGATGAACGCGTTCAGCGTGCTCGAGTATCGCGACGCCGCGGCGCTGGCGGCGATGCCGCCGCTGAAGCGGCGGATCCGGGCGCAACTGCTGGCCAACACGCCGGGCTACGCGCACTACGATCCGATCAAGGGCGGCCTGCGTGGCGACGATGGCGGCACGTTCGCGGTGCCGACCACGTGGGCGCCGACGGGCCCGGGACGCGCCGCCCCCCAGTGATGAAGCGGCTGGCCGCGAGCCTCTACGCCCAGGTCGTCCTCGGTATCCTGATCGGGGGCGTCCTCGGCTGGGCGCGGCCCGATTGGGGTGTCGCCCTGCGGCCGCTGGGCGACGCATTCGTGAACCTGGTGAGGATGCTGATCGGCCCGATCATCTTCACAACCGTCGTGGCCGGGATCGCCGGCATGGGCGACCTGCGGAAGGTCGGCCGGGTCGGCGTGAAGGCGCTGGTGTATTTCGAGATCGTCACGACGTTCGCGCTGGTGATCGGCCTCGTGGTGGCAAACGGATTGAAGCCAGGGGCCGGTTTTCACGCCACGGCGGCGCAGCTGGACGGCCGCGGTCTCGAGACGTTCACCGACGGCGCCCGGCATCTGAGCGCAACCGGGTACCTGCTGCACATCATTCCGACGACCATCGTCGGCGCGTTCATCGACGGGGACATTCTGCAGGTGCTGCTGATCGCGATCCTGACGGGATGCGCCCTCGGGCAGCTCGGCGACCACGGCCGGGCGGTGCTGAACCTGGTCCATGACCTCGCACGCGTGTTTTACGGGATGGTGCGAATCGTGACGCGGGGGGCGCCAATCGCGGCGGCCGGCGCGATGGCGTTCATGATCGGCCAGTACGGCATGGCCCGGCTGGAGCAGCTCGGATTCCTGCTCGCGTGCGTGTACCTGTCCTGCGGGTTGTTCATCACCGTGGTACTGGGGGTCATCGCACGGTGCGCCGGATTCAGCCTCTGGCGGATCATCCGGCACATCCGCGAGGAACTCATGCTGGTCCTGAGCACTTCGTCATCGGAGACCGCGCTCCCGGGATTGATGGACAAGCTCGAGCGCGCCGGCTGCGGCCGCGGCACGGTCGGGATCGTCGTGCCGGCCGGTTATTCGTTCAATCTCGACGGCACCTGCATCTACCTGACGCTGGCCGCGCTCTTCCTGGCGCAGGCGACAGACACGCCGCTGAGTCTAGGCGAGCAGCTCCGGCTGGTCGCGGTGCTCCTGCTCACCTCGAAAGGCGCCGCCGGCGTGACGGGGAGCGGGTTCATCGTGCTCGCGGCCACCCTCGCCTCCACCGGCCGGATCCCGGTGGCGGCGATGGCGCTGATCCTCGGCGTGGATCGGTTCATGTCCGAAGCCCGCGCCCTCACGAACTTCATCGGCAACTCCGTCGCGACGCTGGTGATCGCGAAATGGAACGGTGATTTCGATCCGCGCCGGGCGGGTGCCGTCCTGGGCGGCCGCCCCCCGGAGGCGACGGCCGGCTTGGCCGGCTTGACGCCGCCGCCAAGAGCGGCCCGGGCGGAGCCAGGCCGTTTCGCCAGCGCGCTCCCTCCGGAGCCCGCCATGGTCCCGCGGCAGAACCACTAGCGCCGGGAGTGCGACCTCTGTTCACCGGTCGTTTTCGTCAGTCAGGCTTGTTCCCGTCGGCATCATCATCCTCGTCATTGTCCTTCCGACCGTGGTGAGCCTTTCCTTCCCCCCTCGCCTCCCGGGCCTCGGCACGCGGCGTTTCGGTGGCAACGGAGACGAGCTTGCCGGTGTTCGCATCCACCTGCACCTCGGTGATGACATCGGTGCCGGGGCGAGTGAGGTCGAACGACCAGATGAAGCGGCCGTGTTCCGTCTCGACCTCGCCTTCCTTGATCGTGCCGTCCGGCACCTGGGCCAGCGCGACGGCACGAGCCTGTTCCTCGGTGACCCGGGCTTGGGCGCGTAGTTCGGCCTGTGACTCCTTTGACGACTTGGCAAACACGCTCGGGGCGAGCGCGGGGATGAACAGGCCGGCGAACAGCACGGCCCGGGTGATGAATGCAGGTTTCATGGGAAAAAGAGCAAGTCGGACGCGATCCTAGCAGGAGGCGCATTACCCGAAGATGACGCCGCCGATCAGGCTGGCGGCGGGAGGGACATCATCTTTCCGTAATGTCCGGGTCCTACACTCCCGGTCCGGATGCGCATCCTCCTCGTCGAAGACTCCCTCCGCCTCCAGCGCACGTTGTCCACCGCACTGCGAAACTCCGGCTACGCCGTCGATGTGAGCGGCGACGGCGAAGAAGGGCTCTGGCTCGCCGACTCGAACCGGTACGATGCGGTCATTCTCGATGTCATGCTGCCCAAGCGCGACGGACTGTCCATGCTCGGGGAGTTGCGGGCCCGGGGAAATCCCACGCACATTCTGCTGCTGACGGCGCGCGACACCGTAGCCGACCGCGTCGCCGGGCTCCGGACCGGGGCGGACGACTACCTGGTCAAGCCGTTCGCGCTGGAGGAACTGCTGGCGCGGGTCGAGGCGCTCTGCCGGCGGACCTACGGGGCGAAGAGCCCGCATCTGGCGGTGGCGGACCTGGAGATCGACACCGCGGCACGGACGGTGAAAAGAGACGGCCGGGCGGTGGACCTCACCGCCCGGGAGTATCTGCTGCTCGAATACCTCGCGCGGCGTTCGGGCCAGACGGTGTCGCGGCCCGAGATCGAGGAGCACATCTATGCCGGCGAGATCGACCTGATGAGCAACGCCGTCGACTCGGCCGTGTGCAGCCTCCGGAAGAAGCTCGGCCGGAAACCGCTGATCCACACGCGCCGCGGTTTCGGGTACGTGCTGGCGCCCGGCAGCGACGACGCTGGTCCATGATTTCGATCCGGCGCCAGCTCACCCGCCGGCTCCTCGCCGTGATGCTGGTGCTCGCCGGCGGCGCCGTCGTCGGCCTCTTTCTCGCGGCGCGCGACGCGGCGACCGACCAGTTCGACCATGCGCTGCGGACGGAGGCCCTGGCGATCAGCACGCTGGCGAGCCCCGCGGCGGATGGGATTCACGTCGAATACAGCGACCGCTTCTTCCGCGGGTTTGAAGAGACGCACCCCCGCGATTTCTTCGAACTCTGGGACGCCGCGGGACGGCCGATCGCGCGCTCCAGGTCGCTCTCCCGGTCGAAGGACCTGCCGCGGGCGGCCCCCCGGGGCGAACGCCCGGTCTTCTGGAACCTGACACTGCCGACCGGCCGGGCGGGCCGAGCAATCGGCCTCCGGTTCAAGACCACGGCCAGGGACGCGTCGCGAAACAGCCCCGAGCCGGAGCTGGAGCTCGTCGTGGCGTCCGACCGTGACGACCTGGACGAAACCCTGTGGTCCCTCGTGAGCATCGCGGGCGGATGCGGCGTCCTGCTCGCGTTGGTGACCCTCTGGATTGTGCCCCGGATGCTGCGCCGCGGACTGGAGCCGCTCGACGCCCTGTCGGAACAGGCCGGTCGCATCGACGCGACGTCGCTCGACGCCCGGTTTTCCGTCGCGGGTCTTCCGACCGAGCTCCAGCCGATTGCCGCGCGGCTCAACGACCTGGTGGCACGGCTCGAAGGCGCGTTTGAACGCGAGCGCCGGTTCAATGCCGATCTGGCCCATGAGCTGCGGACGCCACTCGCCGAGTTGCAAAGCCTCGCCGAGTGCGCGTTGAAATGGCCGCAGTCGCGCGATGCGACGACGGACCGGGAGACGCTCGCGATCGCGGAGCACATGGGCCGGCTGGTGACCCACATTCTCGCGCTCGCCCGCGCCGAAAACGGTGAGCTCAAGCCGGCGCTGGAGCGGGTCGAGCTGCACACCCTGGTGGAGCAGGCGTGGCGGCCCTTCGCCGGTCCGGCCGAGGTCCGCCACCTGACGGTGGCGTTCGAAACCGGGAACGCGACGGTCCACGCCGACGCCGCCCTGCTGCGGGCGATCCTGACCAACCTGTTTGACAACGCGGTGGAATACGCGCCGGCATTCGGGACCGTGCAGGTACGGCTGATGAAATCCGCGGCCGGCACAGCGATCGCGGTCTCCAACGATGCCCCGGACCTGGATCCGCAGGACCTGGCACGGCTCTACGACCGGTTCTGGCGGAAGGAATCGGCGCGCTCGGGAGGAAAGCATGTCGGCCTTGGATTGGCGCTGGCGAGGTCGTTCGCAGCGGCGATGGGCTGGCAACTGACGGCGACGCTCGAGGCGGGGTGGATCACGTTTGTGCTGGGGCGGATTGAGTAGATTTGCTCCCGGGACAGGAGGCGGCGGAGGCGGTAGGCTGGCGGCCGCACGATGAAAAAGAGCAACCTCAAGCCAACGGGCGCGGCGCAGCCGTTCGAGGTCAACGAGACGTTCTTCTCGATGACCGACCGGCGCGGCGTCATCACGGCGGGCAACCGCGTGTTCAGCCGCGTGAGCGGGTACTCGCTCGAGGAGATGATCGGGCAGCCGCACAATCTCGTGCGGCATCCGGGCATGCCGCGGCTGGTGTTCCAGCGCCTGTGGGAAACCATCAAGGCCGGGAAGCCCTTCATGGGTTACGTCCAGAACCTCACGCGCACCGGCAACCACTACTGGGTGTTCGCCATCGTCGTGCCGCTGCCGGACGGATACCTGTCGGTCCGATTCAAACCCACGTCCCGGCTGCTGGCCCAGGTGGAGGACCTTTATCGGCAGATGATCGCGCAGGAGGAGGCGGCGATCGAGCGGGGGGAAAGCGAGGCGAAGGCGGCGCTGGTGTCGGCCCCGCTTCTCGAGGCGAAGCTTCGCGCGCTCGGTCACGCGTCGTACGACGCGTTCAGCCATGCGGCGCTCAACACCGAGATCAAGAGCCGCGACGCGGACATTGCGCGACGCGGGCTCCGGCTGTTTCCGGAGCGGATTGGAACCGACAGCAACCAGCGGCTGCGCGACGTCTACGACCGCACGCTGGGCGCGTACGCGGGGTTGAACACGCTCTTCGCCGACCTCGACGCGTTCGGCGCGAGCGCGGAAGGCATACGGCGGCACCATGCGGTGGTGCGCTCGATCGTGGAGGGACTCCGGCTGAATGCGCTCAACGCGCACATCGCTGTCGAACCGCTTGGCCAGGCGGCCGTCACGATCGGCACCGTCGCCCAGTTTCTCGCCGGCTATGCGAGCAACCTCGCGACAAACATCGCGACGCTAACGGGCAAGATTGAAACGACGAGCACGGCGATCACGGAAGTCGCGTCGAGCGTCTCGTCCGCGCGCGTGCAACTGGAGATGTTTCTCAGCTTCGTGGCGGAAATTGCGGCCGAGGACCGCGACCCGGCGGCGCGTCGGACCGTGCAAGCGCTCGCGCGCAGCCTCCTGGACGCGTTTGCCGGGACGCTGCGCCACGCGACCCGGGCGGTCGAATCGCTGCGGATCACGCTGCCGGCGCTGAAAGGCCACCGCGAGGAACTGCGCCGCGACATCGTTTCGCTGCAGGTGGCGCAGGTGGCCGGGCTGACCGAATGCGCGCGGCTCAACGGCGCGGAAAATCTGCGGGAGACCTTCACGAGCCTGCGGGAGCAGATCGAAACCGGAAAAAGGGAATTGGACGAACTCGGCGACGTGGTGGCGCTGCTGACGGCGCTGAGCGCCAGCACGCCGCCGAAGATCGCCCAAATCGAGACAGCGATCGAGCGCGTGCCGGAAGACCTGTCGCGGGAAACCGAGATGCCGGCGCCAGTGGTGACCGCGGACGTGGCGTCCGCGACAAACGCCGCTCCGCCGGCGGCGGTCGAGCGACCCCTGCGGGTGCCGGCGGGGCTGCGGCTGCCCGAGCTGGTGTTTGCGTGAGATTGGGGATGGGGATTGAAGAGTTGGGAATTGGGGAATTGGGAGGTTAGGGAGTTGGCGCGAGGGTGGGGCTGCCGTTTCGGGGCGATTGCGGAATCGTATATCGTTTTATTTACGCTACATGTAAATTTCCTCGCGACCTGGTCTCAATTTTCTTGAACCGTGAGACCTGATCTCAAATGTGGCCGCGATGCCGCTTTCTCCGTGTTCTCTTCGGTCTGCGCAGTGCGCCACGCTGATCGCGTTGGCGGCGGCGGCCGGGATATCGCGGTTTGAGCCGGCGGCGGTCGCCAAACCGGTTCCGCCGGTGCCTGCGCCCGAGCGGTCGCAGGTTTGGGGCCGAGGTGAGCTCCCGGTGTGGGGGGATGCGATCGCGGGAGGGTGCGGGGTGAGATCACCCCGCCTACATCAAGGCAGAGGCGATCTTCAAACGCCCCTGTCGAGCAACGCCGTGACACGATCGGTCGACTGGCCGGATTCGGAGCGGTGGTATCCGATTTCGATGCGCGCTTTGCTGCGGACGCTGCCGATCGCGACCGCAGGCGCTGGCGCGGTGATGTCGCTGGCGGCGGATGAATCCCGGGCGAACAGACCGCGCCCGGCGCACACGAACGATCTCCACGCCCCGGCAGCGGAGCTACCGGGCGTTACGACGGTTCAGCCGACCGCGAGGCCGGTCTCGGCGGCGTTCGACCGCGGCGGATCGGCGCGTCGGCCTCCGCGCCGGAAGCACCTGCTGCCTTATGCCATCGGGCCTCCGCGAGCCGGAGGCATTCCAAGCCGTGCGCTTCGACCCGATCTATCGGGCGGTCGGCGCGTGGTCCGTGAGTCAGGAGTCAGCCAGCAGCCGTCGCAGTCCCCCAGGACACGCGGCCAGGTCCGCCCCACGGGGGATGTGACCTCCCATCCGAGCAACGCCCTGCGCGGCGGATCGGATCTCCTCCAGTGGATGCCGCACGAGGCCGTGCGCCTCCCCGCCGCCGCCACCCGCCATCCGCCGCGATGGCCCGCGCGATTTTCCGCATGAAAAACCATCCGCATTCCCCTGCCCTCGCGCGCCTGCGCCGGCTCGTTGCGGTCGCGCTCCTCGGAGCCGGCCCTCTCTGCACGCGCGCCCAGTTCGCGCTGGCCGAAGCGTACGCACAGGCCCCCACCCTGCTCGACACCTACCACGTGCGCGGCGAGCACGCGTCCGACGACGCCTACCGCGCGACGACGTCGACTTCGGCGACGAAGACCGACCTCGCGCTCCAGGACACGCCGCAATCGATCAGCGTCGTGACGGCAGACCAGATCCGGGACCAGCAGATGACGAGCCTGGCGGACGTCGCGAAGTACGTCCCCGGGATCACCTCGCACCAGGGCGAGAACAACCGCGACCAGATCGTGTTTCGCGGCAACAGCTCGTCGGCCGACTTCTTCCTCAACGGCGTGCGCGACGACGTGCAGTACTACCGCGACCTCTACAACCTGGCGCGGGTCGAGGTGCTGCGCGGACCGAACGCCATGATCTTCGGGCGGGGCGGCGGCGGCGGGGTGATCAACCGCGTGACGAAGGAGGCGGAGTTCACGCCGCTGGGCGAGGTGAGCATCGAGGGCGGCTCGTTCGACGCGCGGCGCGGACCGATCGATCTCAACCAGCCGCTCGCGCCGGACCTCGCGTTTCGCGTCAACGCCATGCTCGAGGACTCGGGCAGCTTCCGGCGCTTCGTCACGCTCAAGCGCAAGGCCGTGAATCCGACCTTCACCTGGCTGCCGGCGCCGCAGACGAAGGTCACGGTCAGCTACGAATACCTGCACGACACGCGCGTCGCCGACCGGGGCATCACGTCGTTTCACGGCCGTCCCGCCGACGTGCCGATCGAGACCTACTATGGCGACCCGACGCAGAGCCACGTGAACGCCAACGTGAACCTCGTCACCGCGTCGCTCGAGCACCGGCGCGGCGCGCTGACGATTCGCGACCACCTTCTGTACGGCGACTACGACCGCGGTTATCAGAATCTCGTCCCCGGCGCGGCGACGCCGGACGGGAGCCGCGTCACCCTGACCGGCTACAACAACGCGACCTGGCGGCGGAACGTCTTCAACCAGACCGACCTCACGCTCGAGGCCGACACCGGGCCGGTGCGGCACACCCTGCTCGGCGGACTCGAACTCGGGAGGCAGACGACCGAGAATTACCGGAACACCGCGTACTTCGACAACACGGCAACCTCGATCACGGTGCCCTTCGCGGATCCGCAGACGACGGTGCCGGTGACCTGGCGCCAGTCGGCGACCGATGCGAACAACGACGTGCAGGCGACGGTGGCCGCGGTGTACGCGCAGGATCAGCTCGAACTCACCCCGCGACTGCGGGCGATCGCCGGAGCGCGCTTCGACGTGTTCGACCTCCGCTACCACAACCACCGCACGGGCGGCCGGCTCGCCCGACGCGACACGCTCGGGTCACCGCGCGCCGGACTCATCTACAAGCCGGTCACGGCCCTCTCGCTGTATTCGAGCTACGCCGTGTCGTATCTGCCGAGTTCCGGCGACCAGTTCTCCTCGCTCACCACGATCACCGAGCAGGCGAAGCCGGAGGCGTTCACGAACTACGAAGCGGGGGCGAAATGGGAGGCGCGCCGCGATCTGGGCGTCACGCTGGCCGTCTACCAGCTCGACCGCACGAACACGCGCGCGACCGATCCGAACGATCCCACGCGGCTGCTCCAGACCGGCAGCCAACGCACCCGGGGACTCGAGTTTGGGCTGACCGGGGCGATCACGAAGGCCTGGACCGTTTCCGGCGGGTACGCGTACCAGGACGCGCACGTGCGGAGCGCGACCGTGTCCGCGCGGGCGGGCGCGACCGTGGCGCTGGTGCCACGGCACAGCGCGTCGCTCTGGAACCGCTACCAACTGACCCCGCGGCTCGGCGTCGGACTCGGAGCCGTGTATCGCAGCGATGTCTTCGCCGGCATCGACAACACGGTGACGCTGCCCGGCTACACGGAGGTGGACGCGGCGCTGTTTTACGCGATCACCCCGCGGTGGCGGCTCCAGGTGAACGTCGAGAACGTGCTGAACCGGCGCACGTATCTGAATGCGGATAACAATACGAATATCTCGCCGGGGGCGCCGCGGTCGGTGCGGGTGGGGATGGAGGTGGGGTGGTGAGGGGGGAAGCTCTTCCGAGACAGCCAATCCGGTGTCTCGCGAAGCCGGGCGAAGGGGTTGAAGGGGATGAGAAACGCTGAAAAACTGAAATGCTGAAACGCTGACGTTTCGGAAGGAGTAATCGCGCGGTGAGGGCACCGCGCCTACAGCAATTCAGTCGGGGGAGAAAGTCATCCGAGACAGCCAATCCGGTGTCTCGCGAAGCCGGGCGAAGGGGTTGAAGGGGCGCTGAGCGGGGCGGCGGGGTCAGGCGACCCCGCCCTACATCTTGGGCGCTTCCGTTTCGCTCGTGCGAGGTGAGGAAATGAAACCGATCCTTTGTCTCCTTCCCATCCTTCGCGAGACAACAGGTATTTCTCGCGAAGCCGGGCGAAGGGGTTGGCGGGGCGGTGCTGGCTATTCGGGGCAAGCTGGGTATCGGTGGGCGGCCGCGGGGCTCGCCGCGGATCCAGCATGCAACTCGGAATCGACAGCTTCGTCCCCACCACCCGCTCCGGGCCTCCCGGCGACGCCGCGCGCGTCGCCGAGCTGCTCGCCGAGATCGAGCTCGCCGACCGCGTCGGGCTCGATGTCTTCGGCCTCGGCGAGCACCACCGTCCCGACTACGTGTCGTCGGCGCCGGCCGTCCTGCTCGCGGCGGCGGCGGCGCGGACGAATCGGATCCGGCTCGCCAGCGCGGTGACCGTGCTGAGCTCGGACGATCCCGTCCGGGTGTTCCAGCAGTTCGCGACGGTCGATCTCATTTCCCAAGGCCGCGCCGAGATCGTCGTCGGGCGCGGCTCGTTCATCGAGTCGTACCCGCTGTTTGGCTACAACCTGGACGACTACGACGAGCTCGCAGCGGAAAAGCTCGAGCTTTTGCTGGCGGTGCGGGCACAGACGAATGTCACCTGGTCCGGCCGGCACCGCGCCGCGCTGACCGGGCAGGGAGTGTACCCGCGTCCGGTGCAGAATCCGCTGCCGGTCTTCGTGGGCGTCGGCGGCACGCCGGCGTCCGTGATGCGCGCGGCGAAGCTCGGGCTGCCGCTGATCATCGCGATCATCGGCGGCCAGCCGGCGCACTTCCGTCCGCTGGCGGATCTCTACCGGCGCACCTGGCAGGAGGCGGGCCACGACCCGGCGCGGGCGTTCGTCGGCGTGCACGGCATCGGGTTCGTGGCGGACACGCGCGAGCAGGCGCTCGACACCTTCTGGCCGGCGTACCGCGGGACCTTTGGAAAACTCGGACGCGAACGCGGCTGGCCGCCGCCGACCCGCCCGCAGTTCGACGCGCAATGCAGCCCGCACGGGGCGTTGCTGGTCGGCGGACCCGATGAGGTCGCGGCGAAGCTGGTGGCGCTGCGCGAAAGCCTGGGCGGGGTCGATCGCGTGACGATCCAACTCGACCTGGCCGGGTTGACGCACGCGCAGGTGCTGCGGGCAATCGAGCTCCTGGGCACCGCGGTCGCGCCGAAAGTGCACGGCACCGGAAACGCGTGAGACGCGAAGGCGAACCCGCCAACCGGCGCGGCGACTCACCGCGGCGGAGACTCCGCGACGGCGCGGTGGGTCAGTTGGCGGCGAGCCAGCCGCCGGTCGCCTGCACGGGATCGGGCGAGCCGCGGCGGGTAACCCACGCCGCCAAGGCGTAGCGGCTGACGCCGCTCAACGTTTGCCGCGGCAACGCGAGGTCACGATCGAGCGGACCGGAGGCCGCGGCGAGGGCGACGAATTCATGCGCGAGGGTTGAGCCGGCGTTTTCGCCGGCGGTGACCCGCGACCGGATCTCGCCGCCGAGGAGAACCACGTGCAGCTCCCAGGCGCCCGACGCGCCCGCGAAGCTGCCGCGCGCGACGCGTCCGTCGTAGCGGATGGTGAGAACGCCGGGAGAGGCGGCGTTGCCGTCCGCCGGGTTACCCGGGTGCCATTCGCGGCCGTTGCGCACGAAGCAGGGCGTGTAGACCGAGCCGTCATGCCAGGCGGCGGCGTACGCGTACTGGCGGGCGGTGAACTCGGGACGCGAGTAGGCGTCGCGCCAGCCCAGGCCGTTCCAGTAGTCCACGTGCCACGAGACCGGCACGAAGGCCTGCCAGAGGGTCGGGTCGGAGCGCCGTGCGGCGAGCCATTGCTCCGCGGGCGGACACGAGCTGCAGCCCTCGCTGGTGAACAACTCGACGAGCGCGACGGGCCGCGCGCCGCTCGTGAAGGTGTCCTGCGCCGCGCCGGCCGCGGCCGGCAGGCCCAGGAGCCCGAGAAGCAGAACGAATCGAAGCATGTCCGTGAGAGGGGGTCCCGCCGGAATTATTCCGGCGGGAGGGATGAGAAACGCTGAAAAACTGAAAGGCTGAAAGGCTGACATTTCGGACGACGGAGCGGCTGAGCCGGCAAACCGAGGGCCAGAAGGCCCGAGTCCCCGAGGACCCGAGGGGCGGAAGGCTGAGGCCGGAGCCCGAAGGACGGAGGGCCGGAGGGGCTCAGCCCGAGAAACGCTGAAAAACTGAAAGGCTGACATTTCGGAAGGAGTAATCGCGCGGTGAGGTCACCGCGCCTACAACAATTCAGTCTGGCGCGAAGCCCATCCGAGACAGCCAATCCGGTGTCTCGCGAAGCCGAGCGAAGGGGTTGAAGGCCTTCAGCCTTATCTGTCACTCACTCCCGCACCCTTCGCTTCCTTCTCATCCTTCGCGAGACAACCGGTATTTCTCGCGAAGGGCGCGAAGGGGTTGAAGGGGCGCTGAGCGGGGCGGCGGGGTCAGGCGACCCCGCCCTACATCGATCCTCAAATTCGCGTCGCGAAAAAGGCGCGGAAGGGACTCCGCGCCCTACCCGACTGAGGTCGGGGTGGGATCACTCCCAGTCGAGCACGAGGCGGGTGAAGTAGGACGTATCCAGGCGCTTGATGCCGGGGCCGGGCTTCGAGTTGTAGTCGTTGCTCAGGCCGAGGCGGAGCTTCCAGGCCGGGTTGGCCAGCGGGATTTCGTAATAGCTCTCGTGGATGATCCGAAAGTTTGAGAAATCGTTGAAGCTCGGGTCGTACGTCACCCGGTCGACGAGCTTCGACGTGCTGAACAGCACCTCGTTGTTCACCTCGAAGTCGAGGCCGAGGTCCTTCACGTCGGGCGTCACCGGGTTCTGGTAGTTCTCGTACCGGAAGGCCAGGCCGAGGCGGCCCGTCAGGGTCTGCATCGCGTTCTTGACGAAATCGCGGCCGAAACCGGCGGCGGCGATGTTGTAGAGGTCGATGTCCTTCACGCGGTCGTAGCCGCCCTCGTCGCGGGCGTACCACGAGCCGCGGCCCGCGAAATTGTCCTGGTAGTCCATCCCGATCCGGAGCTGGTCAGCCCCCTTCACGTGATCCGTCACCTGACGGTTGTAGGCGCTGTAGAACTGAAGCGTATCCTGCTGGGTCTTCAGTTCGGCGCGCACCTCGCCGGCGGTGCCGAGCTGGTTGCTGTTACCGGATTTGCCGGCGATGTCGACCGACGCCTCATAGGTCCAGTGGCGGTCGACCGCGGGATCGACCTTCCCGGCGGCCCAGCTCGCGGCGACCTTCGAGACCGTCGTGGTGATCGTGCCATCGGCACCCGTGATCTGGAGCGCGCCGTTGGGGCCGCTGGTGATCGGGCCGTCGAAGCGCGTGCCGCTCGCCAGCCGGACGGCGACCGGATGATCGGTCGACAAGGCGGTGACCTCGGACTGCTTGACGGTGATGACACCCGCGTAGTCGGTTTCGAGCGTGAGGACGCCCGCGTCGATCTTGACGATCTTGCCGACGAGGTGAGCGCCGGCGCGCGTGTCGACGGTGTCGGCGGGCAGCCGGACCGCGAAGGCGAGGACGCCGGCCAGCAAGAGCCAGCGGGCGGCACGTGGGGAGGTAAGGGAGGTGTTCATGCGTGGGAGCCGGTGCGATGGGACACACCGGAATGATTACTCTTTCGTATTTCCCGATAGGGAACAGGTAGGTCTACACCCCATGCGGGGCGAAAGCACGGGGAAATCGCGTCAACGGGGATGGAGGTAGGGAGCGGGGGGTACGCGGACTCCGCTCCGCGCCATGGCGGCGACGGGACTCGCCGCCCTACCGGGGGACGGGGCGAATGTCTGCGTGATCGCTTTAGTCTGGGTCTCATAGGCGGGGTCGGGCGACCCCGCCCTGCTACATCCTAACGTCTCGCGAAGGGGCGAAATTGCGGCTTGGCAGGCGGGGGGTGGTCTTTGGTACTTGGACGCGGTGCCCGCCGAATCACCGTCTCCTCGCCGTCCCAGTCTCCTGCTTGCCGATCGCTGGAAGGAATACCAGCTCGTCGACTGCGGCGACGGCATGAAACAGGAACGCTGGGGCGAGTTCACGCTGGTGCGGCCCGACCCGCAGGTCATCTGGCCGCGGCACGCGTCGGAGCGCAGCCGGACCGGGCAGGGCGCGGGCCAGCGCTGGGAAAGCTGGGACGGGTTTTATCACCGGGCAGAGACCGGCGGCGGCAAATGGGAATTTCGGCGGCCGCTGCCCGAGTCGTGGCAGATCCGCTACGAACCGCTGGACCTGACGCTCAAGATCCGGCCGACCTCGTTCAAGCATACGGGCCTGTTTCCCGAGCAGGCAGTGAACTGGGACTGGTTCGCCGGGCTGATCCGGACGGCGCGCGCGAGCGGCCGCGAGGCGAACGTCCTGAATCTTTTCGGCTACACCGGGGCGGCGACGGTGGCGGCCGCGCGCGCGGGCGCGAGCGTGTGTCACGTCGACGCCGCCGAAGGCATGGTGAAGTGGTGCCGGGAGAACGCGGCGCTGAGCGGGCTGGCCGAGGCGCCGATCCGCTACATCGTCGACGACTGCCTGAAATTCGTGCGCCGGGAGCTGAAACGCGGACGCCGGTACGACGCGATCATCATGGACCCGCCGACGTACGGCCGCGGGAGCACGGGAGAAATGTGGCGGCTCGAGGACAGCCTTTGGGAGCTGCTCGTCGAATGCCGGGCGCTGCTGACGGACGCGCCGCTGTTCGTGCTGATCAACGCGTACACGGCGCGACTATCACCGACGGTGGTGGCGAATCTGCTGTCGGAGCTGCTGCACGCACGCGGCGGGGACATCACCGCCGGTGAGATCGGGCTGCCGATCCAGCGCGACGGGAAGGTTCTCCCGTGCGGGATTTATGGACGGTGGGAAGCGCGGGCGTGATCGCCCGCGGAGTGAGAGGGAGAGTGAGAGGGGAGAGGGGAAGGGATTGAGGGGATCGATCCGGTAGGGCGGCAGTCCCTTCCGCGCTGGGGAGGGAATGATGTAGGGCGGAGCCACTCGCTGGCGCTCCTCCTTCGCGCAAGGCTTCCACCTACGCGCAAGGCTACGGCGGACAAGACGGCGGACACGGTCGCAGCCATGCACGGACCAAGCCGTGGGAGAACCGCGTACCGAGCGAAGCGACATCAGCCATGAACGCGAATCGACGACGTCGTGGCGCGGAAGGGACTCCGCGTATGGGATAACCGGACTTGTTCACAGCGGTCCCTTGTAGCCCAGGAAAAGCGGAGAGGGAGCGCTGTGAGCAAGTCCGCGGCGCGGGGATTGGACTGCGCGGCGAATTTGGTAGGATGGGG
>DASZYH010000177.1:0-3875 GCA_035545515.1 Opitutaceae bacterium | reverse complement strand
CGTGAAGTCGCGCATACACCCGGCGCACTCGTTTTGAATTTGAGGCGGCCAAGGGACTGGCCGCCCTACCCCCGATCCTCCACTTAACCAGACCCAAGGAGTCATGCTTTACATTTTACCTCAGTTGATTCGAGACATGAGGGCGCCTGGCGGCTGCAGAGTCGACGCAACCAGTCGCGGCCACGGTCGGACGGCAGATCTTTCGGGCATCGGTCGGGATTGCGCGACGACTTCGAGCAGGTCACCGAGCCAGTCGCGAATTGTTCGATTGCGGAGACGACCCGAAAGATCGGAAGGGCGGGATTGCGGAAAATCGGAAAACGGCGATCTGAGCCCTTATGCGCAGAGGCCGAGAGCGTCCGCAAGCGGACGGCCTACGGGGCGCGGCGTGAGGCCGCGGATTGGAAATACTGACAAGCTGAAACGCTGAAATCCGAACGCGCGGACGACGCCGGGGGCTGCGAAAGCGGTGATCGCACCGTGCAGCGCCGGTCGAAGACGCGGCGCCGCCTCCGCGTTCCGCGCCTCCGCGTGAGACGGGATCGTGCTCGGATCTTTGCGTGCCCTTCGCCGCTTCGCGTCTTTGCGCTATGGCTTCCCAGTCTTCCGGGTCGAGACGTAGGGCGCGCCCAGCAAACGCTGAAATCCCGGACCAAGCCAATGCCAGCTCACGCGGAGGCGCGGAGACCGCGGAGGGAAACCGATCCGGAGTGGTCATGCTTCACCTCGGCTTCGTGCAGGCTAGGCGCGGCGGATGCGACGCCGTCGTGTATGCGCGTTTTTGTTGTGGGTGCGTGTCGCCGGTCCGGCAGTCGGGGCTCGCAGCGTAGAGCCGGAACAATTCCACATCATCCGTTTTTCCATTCACAGCCCGGCATGATTCGGTGCATGAATTCGTCAAACAGCGGCACGGTGAACGCTGTATCCCCGTGATGCGGGCTCCAAATCATGCCTTTTGCGATCAGCTGATTTCGGACGGGACCGAGGGCAGTCACCTCTCGTCCAAGCTCGGCTGCGATGTCGCCCGACCGATGAGGCCCGGGACCCAGTTCTGCCATGGCTCGAAGGTAGCGTTTCTCGGATGGGGTTAATCGGTCGAATCGCACCCGGAAAAAGCTTTCGTCGAGCGCCGCGACGGCCAACTGCGATGCCTTTTCGACGTCGGCCAAGATAATCGGCGATTGGGTTGCCGCGTCCCAGGAATGTTTGCCCCATTCCTGCAAAAAATACGGATAGCCTCGCGTCTCTTTCACAATCCGGTCGAGCGCGGCCGGATCGAATCTTGCACCTTCAGCTTCGGCCGGCTTCTCAATCGCAATTGTCGCCGCCGGGCGTGGCAGCGCGCCGATTTCGGGAAATTCAAAGAGTCTTTCCGCATACGACTTCGCCCGCCCCATCCGCCCGCGTAATTGTGGAAGACCCGCACCAACCAACACGACTGGCAGTTGAAGTTGAGCCGTGCGGTGCAGCGCCGTGATCAGCGCAGCGAGTTCGTCCTCGGGGACGTACTGTAACTCGTCCACGAACATCGCCAATACCGTCCCCCCGTTCTTTGCCGCGGTCCCCGCGGTCTCGAGCAGAGCTTGAAGATCATGCTCCAGGTCACCGTTGTCCGCGAGCCCCGGCTCGGGATCGAGGTCCAATCCGACCTCGATGTCGTCGTACTTCACCTTCAGCGCCTTCGCGAATCCTGCCAATCCTCGGAGCGCACGTGTGGCGTAGTCCTTTGCCCGCTCATTCCGTGAAAGCTTCAGGAGCGCCTGCCGCAGTTGAGGAGCCAGTATTCCCGGCAGCGAGCGACCTTCCGGGGCTTCGATTCGGAGCGTCTGGATTCCACCCTGCTCCGCATCGAGTCGCATGCGATCCAGTAACACCGTCTTGCCGACACCCCGCAGGCCCACCATCAGAACGCTCTTCGTGGGACGACCAAGGCGAACCCTTTCGAGTGCGACACGAATGGCCTCTCGCAGCTCATCGCGGCCCGCAAGTTCAGGCGGCGGCGTACCGGCTCCTGGCGCATAGGGATTCCGGATCGGGTCCATGGGTTATATGAAAATTAACCGAGTTTATGTCGCAAGAATAATGCTCCTAAATTAGCTATTTTTCGCCCCTTTGTGCCACGTGTTCAACCATCCCCACGTGCATCACGTCCGCATTAGCTACTGTCAGAATGTCAGTTACCAATGCACTCAACGCTTGATCGATGCGGAAAGCGGTGGATCGGCCCAACATGACCATTTCAGCCTTTCGGCGCTTCAGGTGTCGGCTGTCCTAACCGTCCGCCCGCTCTACCGATCAACCGTTCGACGGTTCGGCTGGACTTGAGCGCCCTGCGCCGGGGGCGTGAAATTGGGCGGACGGGGCCATGCTTTACTGGTTAGGTCGGATGATTCGGGACACGAGGCGCGTGGCGTCTGCACCTAGATCGCTTACGCCGTCGCGGCGTAAGGCCGCGGATTCGAAACACTCAAACGCTGACACCCGGAAGATCGGAAGAGCGGGGCCGCGGAAAATCGGAAAACGGCGATCTGAGGCCTGATGCGTAGAGGACGATCGGGCGTCCGCAAGCGGACGGCCTACGGGGCGCGGCGTGAGGCCGCGGACCGGTAACGCTGACAAGCTGAAACGCTGAGATCCGAACGCGCGTACGACGCCGGGTGCTGCGAAAGCGGTGATCGCACCGTGCAGCGCCGGTCAAAGACACGGCACCACCTCCGCGGTTTCCGCGGCTCCGCGTGAGACGGGATCATGCTCGGATCTTTGCGTGCCCTTCGCCGCTTCGCGTCTTTGCGCTTCATCGGACTGTGAGAATTCCTACGCCGCGGGTCGGCCTGTGGCTGCGGCTGGACCGAGATCGAGTCAAAGGGGATTAAGCGCGAAGACGCCAAGGCGCCAAGGGCGCGCGAAGAAGCGAAGGCCACAAAAAGCACAAGAATGCGCAAAAACGATCGGCTGTGAGGCTGAGAGCAATGCCTTGTTGTAGGCGCGGTGCCCCCACCGCGCGAGGCATGGCGGACGCTCCTGGCCCCAAGGCCTTGTTCCGGGATCTCTTTCGTGTCTCTTCGTGTTTTTCGTGGCCCACCCTGCCGTGCTCCCCGTTTCCGCGTTTCGAGTTTCTGCCGTTTCTGCGTTTCACGATTTTCCGATTTCCCGCTTTGCTCGTCTTCACGAGCTTGGCTCGCTCTTCCCGAATGAGCCGGCGGAGCCGCGGATCATCGCCCGTGATCCGATCGAGGATTCGGAGGGCATTGGAGGTGGATTTCTTCATCGGGTTGACGTGCTTACCAGCCTTTGCTCGACGTGGAAACGGACGTGAACGGCGGACTTGTAAAACGGAGGGAATTGGTTCTTCTTCGGGCCAGCGACCTGAATGAGCCGGCCACCGTCGACTCGGGATTAGCTCCCAGGCCGCTTTTTTATTTGCTCGGTCATCCAGGCGATGACGTCAGGAAACGCCTCATCGCCCTTGTGCAGGAGTGATTCGACGAGGACGATGCCACGTTTGTGGTGATCCCGCACCGGATAGCCGATCGCAAGTTCCTCTTTTTTGCGGGCGGCATATGCACACAAATCACAGAGCTGGAGGAGCAGGCTGAGCTTCGAGTCGATGAAGAACCCTTTCTCGATGATGTTCGCGAGCTTCAGCGGTCCTTCGATACCCCGCAGCAGACGCAGCGACTTGTCGATGTCGGGCGCGATCTCGTTGTTGTCGTCGGAAATGAACAATCCGAGCGGGCGTTCCGGGGATTTGTGAAGGTACTCGTCGACGACGCGTGCCACCAGCGGGAAGGCCATCGCGTGAGGGTTGATCGCCACGCCGGGGCCAAAGGTGCGCATCGTCCATTCCGCGAACTGGCGTTTGATGATGCGACGAT
>DASZYH010000176.1:0-15903 GCA_035545515.1 Opitutaceae bacterium | reverse complement strand
CACCAGGCCAGCTCGGCCGTGCTCCTCAAATCGCGCGATCCATTTGTAGGCTGTTTTTCGAGTGATTCGGTACCGCCGGCACAGCTCGACCAAGGTGGTTTTGTGGCGCAGCCATTCACGGATAAATCTCCATCGCTGCGTGTGTTCGTCATGTGTGTTCCAAGGCATATGGCCTCGGAAGTGTCACCCATGCGGTGAGGAAAAGTGTCACCTATCCGCTGAGGAGAAAGTGTCACCCATGCGGTGAGCACATGCCAGTCCCTTCCGCGCCACCCGGACAAATCGTGATGAAAGAACGATTCCACTCTGTCCCGAGGTTGCATCGATCAGCTGTGGGCGGGGTGCTGTGCCCGCCGTAGCCTTGCGCGAAGGGCGGGCCCCCACCGCGCGGGAAGAGGCGGACGCTGCACCTCGCGGGGTGAGGTCACCCCGCCTGCAACAATACCTTCGCCTCGACTCTGAGCTTCGGTTGCGGCCCAGCCGCTCCCGCGGCTCGACTTGTCGGTGGTTCCCCGCCAAACCTCGCCGACCGTTCGCTTCCCGCCGTTTTGGCCCCAACCCCGTTTCCCATGCTTCGCTTCCGTTTCGCCTGCCTCGTGATCGTCTCCGCGCTCGGCCTCGCGCCGTCGACGCGCGCCTCCGCCCCCGCCTGGGTCGAAAAGAGCAACACCGACGCCAGGGTCATGCTCGATGTCATGGGGCGATTCTCGCCCGAACAGGCATCGGGTTACGGGCTGCGGCAGTATGATTCCGCCGTCTCCGATGTCGGGCCGGGCTCCGCCGAGCGGTTGCGCGTGGCGCTCGTGGGCGCCCGGGTCGAGTTGCAGCGACGGCTTGCCGGCGAAACCGACCCGCTGGTGCGCCAGGATCTGCAGATCATGATCGACGCGGCACAGCTGCAACTGGATGAAATCGACCTCGACCGGAAATATCTGCTGCCCTTCGTCGAGGTTGGCCGGAACATTTTCCAGGGCGAGTTCGTGCTCCTCAATCCGGGCGTCGGAGTCGACCGCCACGCCGCCGCCGTCGATCGTCTCCGTCGTTACACTGGCCTGATTCCCGGGACGAAACCCTTCACCGATCTCGCCCGCGCGCAATGCGAGGAGGTCCTCGGCAATGCGAAGCTCCTCGGACCCTATCGCGGCGAAATTGAACAGGAACTCGCCAACACCGGGCGGTATGTCCAGGGCGTGCGCGACCTTTTCACCAAGAATCATCTCACTGGAGCGGACGACGCCCTGTCGGCCCTCCAGCGGCAGCTCGCCGACTACGATGCGTGGGTCCGCCAGACGATCCTGCCGCGCGCCCGCAAGGATTTCCGGATGCCCGAGCCGGTGTATGCGTTCGAACTGCGGCAGGTCGGGATCGACCTTCCGCCGGAGCAGTTGATCGCCCGCGCCGAGCTCGAATATTCGGAAGTGCTCGCCGAGCTTCAGACCCTCGCTCCGCTCGTGGCGAAGGAGCACGGCTGGACCGACACCGATTACCGCTCCGTCCTCCGCCGGCTCAAACAGGACCAGATGCGCCCGACCACGGTCGAGGCCTACTATCGCGGGTTGGTGATTCCGCGGATGGAGGCGCTGATCCGCACCCATCACGTCGTCACGCTCCCGGGCCGGCCGATGGCGATGCGGATCGCGTCCGACGCGGAGAGCGCCGTTGAGCCCGCGCCGCACATGCAACCGCCGCCGCTGATCGACAACCATGGCGAGCGCGGCACGTTTGTCCTGCCGTTGGGAAATCCCGCGACGACCGGCGGGAACAGCGAGGCGTACGACGACTTCAGTTTCCCCGCCGCCGCGTGGACCCTCGTGGCGCACGAGGGACGGCCGGGACACGAGCTGCAGTTCGATCGGATGGTCGAGGATGGGGTTTCGTACGCGCGGGCGATCTACGCGTTCAACAGCGTGAACGTCGAGGGCTGGGCGTTGTATTGCGAGACGGAGATGAAGCCGTACGAGCCGCTCGACGCCCAACTCGTGGTGCTGCAGTACCGGCTGCTGCGGGCCGTCCGCGCCTTCACTGATCCGATGCTGAACCTCGGACAAATGACCCGCGCCCGGGCACATGACCTCCTCGTGAACGACGTCTGCCTTTCGGAGCCGTTTGCCCGCGAGGAAGTCGACCGGTTCACCTTCCGGATGCCGGGACAGGCGACGTCGTACTTCTACGGGTTTACGCGCCTGATGGAGCTCCGCGCCGCCACGCAGGTTGCGCTCGGGGCAAAATTCGACCGGTTGGCGTTCAACAACTTCATCGTCGAGCAGGGCCTGCTGCCGCCCGACCTCCTCGCCGACGCGGTGAGGAAGACGTTCATCCCGGCGCAACTGGCCAAGTGAGATCCGGGCCGGCGCCCGACTCCGTCAGCCGGGAGCAACCGGCACCGGCCGCGTCCGGGGACGGTCGACGGAAGTCCGGATGAGGAAGAGCGGAATGAACGCCAGTGCCGCCAGCCCGGCCGCGCTGCCCCAGACGCCCGTCCATTGCCATCGCGCCCACGCCTGCGCCCCGATCGCGGAGCCGAGCGCGCCGCCGATGAAGTACATGACCATGTATACCGAGGTCACCCGGTTGCGCAGCTCGGGCGCGAGCGAGTAGATCCGCGCCTGGTTGGAAATTTGGTTCGCCTGCACCCCGGCATCCATCAGGAACACGGCGGCGACGAGGACGATCAGCGAGCGGTCCGCCGCGCCCATCGCGACGAAACCGATGATCAGCACGACCAGCGAGGCGCCATTGACCACCCGCGCGCTCAGCCGGTCGGACAGCCGTCCTGCGATCGGAGCGACCGTCGCACCGGCGACAGCCACGAGACCGAACAGCCCGACCGCCCGGCTGCCGAAATGCTCGGGTCGTGCGGAGAGATAGAAACCCAGCGTCGTCCAGAACACGCTGAACGCCGCGAACCCAAGTCCGCCGATGATGCCATGACGCTGGAGGACGGGCTCGCGACGGAGCACCCCCGGAAGCGATCCGAGCAGTCGCAGGTACCCGATTGGTCGCGCCGGCGGCGCCGGCGGGAGGCGTGACATCAGCCATGCGATCGAGCCGGTGAACACGGCACCGGCCACGAACACCGCGCGCCAGCCGAACCACGCCCCGAAGAACCCGGCAAAGGTGCGCGCGCAGAGGATTCCCACGAGCAGGCCGCTCATCACGATTCCCACCACATGCCCGCGCCGCTCCGCCGGCGCGAGACCGGCCGCGTGCGGAATGATGAACTGCGGCGTGACGCAGATCAGGCCGAGCACGTAGCTCGCCGCGATCGCGAGTGGGAGCGACGGCGCCAGTGCGACCCCCAGCAGCAGGATCGCCGCCCCGCTGGCGCTGACGACGATGAGTTTTCGGCGGTCCATCGCGTCGCCCAGCGGCACGAGCAGGAGCAGCCCCGTGGCGTAGCCAAGTTGCGTCGCGACCGCGATCGTGCCCGCGGCGGCCGCGGTCGCATGGAACTCGTGCGCCATCGGCACGAGCAGCGACTGGTTGTAGTAAATGTTCGCGACGGTCACGCCGGCGGCGAGCGCGAGCAGTCCCGTCATTCCTGACGAAAGCGGCGGGTGCGGGGACGGCTCAGCGGGCGGCATCGTCGTTGTTTTCTCGGGGTCGCGCGCCGGACGACCGGCCGGTCTCCGGCGACCGCACCGGGCGGCCGCACCGAGACCGGAGCCGTTGCCCGCGCGGTGCCGCCTCAGCGGACGCGGACGTTTACGACCACCGACAGGCCGAGGCGGAGACGATTGCCGATTTCCTTCCGGCTCGCGTCGTCAAACGTGATCTTCACCGGGAGACGCTGCACGACCTTGTTGAAATTTCCCGTCGAGTTGTCCGGGGGCAGGAGGGCAAACTGCGCCCCGCTCGCCGGCGAGAAGCTGTCAACCCGGCCATGGAAGGTCACGCCCGGGATCGCATCGAGCGTCAGCTCGGCCGGCTGGCCGACCTGCATGTGCGCGATCTGGGTTTCCTTGAAATTGGCGACGACCCAGGCATCGGGTTCCGCGACGGCGAGCAGGGCCTGGCCCGCCTGGACGCGGTTCCCGGCTTCGACATGCTTGGCGCCGACTCGTCCGTCGGTCGGGGCGGTGATCGTGGTGTAGGCGAGCTGGCGTGCGGCGTCGCGCTGGGCGGCTTGCGCGACCGACACCGCGGCGTGCGCCGCGTCAATTTGCGCGTGCGCCGAAACCTGGGCCGCGGCGGCCGACTGCATCGCTGCGCGGGCGGCGACGAGATTGGCCTCGGCGGCATTGTCCGCGGCTTCCGCGGCCTGCTCGGCGCTGCGGGCCTGGTCGAGGTCGGCGCGCGAGGCGCCGTTTTCCGCGACGAGCTGCTGGTTGCGCGTCAGCGTCACCTTGGCGAGCGCGCGTTGCGCGGCGGTCTGCGCGCGTTGCGCCTCCGCCTGCTTGATCCGGGCGCGGGACTCCGCGAGCGCGGCGTCGGCCTGCGCCGCGGCGGCCGTGAGCTGCTTCTCCTGCGCACTGGCCTCGCTGAGCGCGGCATTGGCCTTGTCGAGCGCGATCTGGAACTGGAGCGGGTCGAGCCGCATCAGGATCTGGCCAGCCTGCACGGGTTGGTTGTCGTCGACGAGGACCTGCTGCACCTGGCCGTCAACCTGGGCGCTGATCGTGTGGAGATGACCCTCGACGTAGGCGTCGTCGGTTTCCTCGTAATGGTAGGCATGGATTCCGAACTGGATTCCCCAGGCGAGGATCGCGGCGACGACGAGAACGATGGCAATGCGGCCGAAGCGCTTTCGTTTGCGGCTCGGCGGCTTGCCGGGCGAATGCGGGCGATGTGCGGCGGCCTCCTTGGCGGTCGTCGACGCTGGCGCGTCCTTTGGCGTAGGTTCGGCGGTGGCATTCATGAGAGTGATTGGTTTAGGGCGGGGTCGCCTGACCCCGCCGCGAATGAGAGTGAGGATGGAAATTCGATTGATCGATGTAGGGCCGGGTCGCCGACCCCGCCTCAACCGAGGATTACGTTGACGTGAAGACCGCCTAGTGTGCGGCCGCCGCGGCCTCCTTGTTGCCGCCGCGCCCGAGGAGGAACAGCAGCGGGATGGTTACGACGAAGGCGAGCGCCGTGTATCGGAAAACATCGGCGAACGACAGCAGGAGGGCCTGCCCGTTCACCGTTTGATCGAGGAGCGCCAGCGCCCGGTTGTGCGCGGTGACGGCATCCGCTCCCTGTTGGGAGAAGACCCCGGTGAGCAGTTGGAGGCGTTCCGTCGTCTCGGGCCGGAAGGGGTTCACCTTTTCGACGAGAACGCTGCGGTGCACCGCCTCCCGGTGCGCGAGCAACGTCGTGATCGTGGCGATCCCGATGCTGCTGCCCATCTGGCGCGTCAGGTTGTAGAACCCGGCCCCCGCTGCGACGGCCCGCTTCGGCAGTGGCCCGAGGGTGGCGAGGCTGAGCGGCAGGAACATCATGACCGTCGTCAGGCCGCGCAGCACAAGCGGCCAGAAGAGCGAATCGGTGCTCGTGTCCGGATTGATGTGCGCAAGCAGCAGGGCTGTGGCGGTCATTCCGATCGCGCCGCAGCCGATCAGCATCCGGGAGTCGAGCCGGCCGGCGACCTTGCCCATGATCATCATCATGACGGCCGAGGCGATGGCGCCCGGGAAGAGCGTCAGGCCGCTCTGCAGCGCTGTGAACCCGAGGTAAATCTGGAGGAAGATCGGGACGGCGAACATGACGCCGTACAGGCCCATCCCGAGGATCAGCGAGTACAGGCTGCCGGCCGCGAGCGATCGATGCTTCAAGACGCGAAGGTCGACGGCAGGGTGGGGTGTCGTCAGCTCGCGCCAGATGAACAGGCCGACTCCGACGATCGCGCCCATCGCCATGGTGACGATGAACCGCGAACTGAACCAGTCGTCCTGCTGGCCTTCCTCGAGCATGGTCTGGAAACAGCCGAGGCCCAGCGCCAGCAGGCCGATTCCGGCCCAGTCGACGCCCTGGTGGCTGATGTCGTCCTCCGCATCGCGCGGCAGGAACACCATCGTCATCAGCACCGCGATGATGCCGACGGGAAGATTGATGAAGAAAATCCAGCGCCAGCCGAGCGTATCGGTCAGGTAGCCGCCGAGCACCGGACCGAGCGCCGGCCCCGCGATCACGCTGACCCCGAAGATCGCCTGCGCGGCGGGCTGCTCCTCGCGCGGAAACGTTTCGAACAGGATCGACTGCGCCTTGGCCAGCAGGCCGCCGCCGCAGAGTCCCTGGACAATCCGGGAAAGAATCAGGATCGACAGGCTTGGCGCCAGACCGCACGCCACCGAGGACATCGTGAATCCGATGAGCGAGAACAGGAGGTACTGCTTGCGGCCAAATCGGTCGCTGAGCCACGCCGCCAGCGGAATCATGACGACGTTCGCGCAGGCATAGCCGGTGGACACCCAGCCCGCCTCCGACAGCGTCGCCCCCAGGTTGCCCTGGATCTCCGGCATCGCCACGTTGACGATGCTGGTGTCGATGATTTCCAGGATCGCGCCGAGCGCGGCCGTCACCGCGATGACCCACTTGAGGGTGTTCTTCCGGGCCAGCGCCGCCGCGGCCGGCGACAGGAGCGTGATGTCGGACCCGTAGAGTCCGTGGTGCGATTTACTCATGGCGGGCACACTCGGGAGCGGCGCCACGGACGATCACGTCGACGGCGGTCTCGAGATAGGTACTCGCGGGGTAATCGAGTTTGTTGTCGGTGCCAGTGCGTCGCAGCACACCGGTGAAAATCATGCTGCCTAAAAGATCGGCCAGGATGTCGGCTCGCATGTCGCGGCGCAGCTCGCCAGCCTGCTGGGCGCGGTCGATGCGGTCGCGAATGGCGGCCTTGGCCGGACGAAAGATGCCGTGGAAAACCTGCCGTTCCTGGTCGCGGGCGTGGTGCTGGATCTCGCCGAGCATCGTGCGAACCAGCGGAAGGTTGTGCTTGAGCAGCCTCTCGTACCGGAGCGCGTGCTGCATCAGGTCGGCCTTCAGATCAGAAGTGTCGGGAGGCGGCGTGTCGGCGTCGGCGGCGGTCGCCGCCGGTCCAAAGTTGCGGCCAACGACTTCCGCGAGCAGACGGTCTTTCGATTGGAAATGCCGGAAAAGCGTGACTTCGTTGACCCCGGCCTCCTCCGCAATCGCGCGGGTCGTCGCGCCGGCCAGCCCGTACTGGGCAAATACGCGCGCCGCCGCGTCCAGCAGCCGCTGGTGAGTGTCGGACGGTGAGCGCGGCGTGGTCGATTGCATGTAAGTAATTACTTGCATACATCCAAAATTTCGCAACCCGCCGCGAGGGGAAAATGTTTTTGCCCCGCGCAGGATTCTAAAAATCAGCCAGTTGCGTGATGCTTTCGCTGCGGAGGCGCCGAAATCGCCGGGTCCGCAGCGATCGGCTTCCTTGTGGGCGCGGTGACCCCACCGCGCGAGGCATCGCCTACGATACTGGCGTGTGGGCGCGGTGACCATCTCACCGCGCGAGGCGCGACGAGTGCCATGTGCCGCGGGATGAGGTCACCCCGCCCACAACCGATCCGTCCTCGCGACACACCGTGCCGCCCGTCCGTCGATCGCCGTCCATCCCGTCCACCGTCCAGACGGTCCACCCGATCCCCTCACGCACCACTCCGTCCGAAGCATCCTTGAAACCCGCCCCGGAATTGTGCCCTGATCGCCGGATGCTGCAGACCCTCCGGATCCGCAACCTCGCGCTGCTCGACGAAGTCTCGCTCGACTTCGAAGCCGGGTTCACTGCGGTCACCGGCGAGACCGGCGCCGGCAAGAGCATCCTGCTCGGCGCGCTGAGCTTCCTCGCCGGGGAGCGGGCGGACAAGACAATCATTCGCCAGGGCGCGCCGTCCTGTGATGTCGAGGCGGCGCTCTTCTTCAGTGATTCGCGGAAGATCGATGCCGTCCTGGCTGAACTCGAACTCCCCGCGGCGGAGGACGGCGTCGTGATCCTGAAACGCAGTCTGCCGAGGGAAAAGGCGCCGCGGATCAGCGTGAACGGCAGCCTCTCCACGCTCGCCGCGCTGCAACGTCTCGGCGAGCATTGGATCGACTTTCACGGTCCCAGCGAACCGCGACGTCTGCTCAAGCCGAGCTGCCAGCTTGAACTCCTCGACCTTTTTGCCCGCGCCGGCGACGCTGTCGCCGGATACCGGACCCGATACCGGACCTGGCGCGACCTCGTCGCCGAGCGGGAGCGCGTCGCGTCCGAAACCCGGTTGTCGTCCGACCAGATCGAATTTCTCCAGCGGCAACTCGCGCAGATCAATTCGCTCGCCCTGACCGACGAGGGGATCGAGACGCTCGAGCGCGATTTCCAACGGCTGGCCCGGGCGCAGGAACTCACCGATCTGGCCGCGGCGCTGGCCAACGGACTGACCGGCGAGGAGGGTGTGCAGCCGAAGGTTTCCGCGCTGCTGCGGGAAGCCCGGCAGCTCGAATCGATCGATCCCGCGAGCCAGAACCTCGCCAACCGGCTGGCGGCCGCTGCGGTCGAGCTCAATGACCTGGGCGCCGAGTTTTCCGCGCTGATGCAGCAGTTGCAGTTCGATCCGGAGCAGGCCGAATCGCTGACGGAGAAGATGAATGCCTGGCTCGAGCTGAAGCGGCGGCACGGCGGCGAACTTCGGGCCATCCTGGCCGCGCGCGACGACATGCGCCGGCGGATCGAGGTGCAGGGTGACGTCGAGGGCACGCTGGCCCGGCTGGATCGCCAGATTGGCGATGCGGAACGCGCCGCGCGAAAGGAGGCGCAGGCCCTGCGCGCCCTCCGCGAGAAGGCGGCGAAGGAACTCGCGAAGGTCGCCGGCAAAAGCATCGTCCAGCTCGGATTCAAGAAGGCCGAATTCCAGGTGAAGCTCGTCTCGCTCCCGCAACTCGGCCCCACGGGCGATTGCGACTGCGAGTTTCGCTTTTCGCCGAACGTCGGTGAACCGCCGCTCCCGCTGCAACGCATCGCGTCCAGCGGCGAACTCGCGCGCGTGATGCTGGCGCTGAAGACGGTCCTCGCCGATCTCGACGACGTGCCGCTCCTGGTGTTCGACGAGGTCGACGCCAATGTCGGCGGCGAAATCGGCCGGGTGGTCGGCGAGAAAATGGCGGCGATCGCGGGCAACCACCAGGTGCTGTGCGTCACGCATCTGCCGCAGGTGGCCGCGCAGGCCACCTGCCATCTCGTCGTCACGAAGGATCAGTCGAAGGACCGCACCGTCGTGACGATCGAGCCGATCCAGGCGAGCCGGAAGGCGCGCGTCAGCGAGCTGGCCCGGATGCTCGGCGATCGCATGGCGAAGAGCGCGCTCGCCCACGCCGAAGAACTGCTGGGCCGGTGATTGGGAAGGGAGTCACGGAGCCCAGTTTGCTGTAGGGCGGCGTCGCCGAACCCCGTCTCGATCTCAATCCGATCGAAATGGATGTAGGCGGGGTGACCTCACCCCGCGAGGCGTAATGTGCGCTTTCTCCCTGCGCGGTGAGGTCACCGCACCCACAGCAAGCCGCGGCATGGGAACGTCCCACCTAGAATCATCCATCGCTCCCCGGACAGGCACAGCGCTCCCCCAATCCGGCCGTGCGCGCACAAAGTTCTGGCGCCCGGCGGCCCGGTTCGCTTTCTGGCAGCATGCATTCCTCCGCCTACGCCGACCGGATGGGGCAGCTCCGGCCGTCCACCATCCGCGAGATCCTGAAGGTCACCGCGCAGCCGGAGGTCATTTCCTTTGCCGGCGGCCTGCCCGCGCCCGAGCTGTTTCCGATCCAGGCGGTCCACGCCGCGACCGATCGCGTGCTGACGGAAGCCGGGCCGGCGTCGCTCCAGTATGGACCGAGCGAGGGTTACCTGCCGCTGCGGGAGTGGATCGCCGCGGAAATGCAGCGGCGCGGCGTGGCCACCACCGCCGACAACGTGCTGATCACGGTCGGCTCGCAGCAGGTGTTGGATCTCGTCGGCAAACTGCTGCTCAACCCGGGCGACGTCGTTCTGACGGAGAATCCCACGTACGTCGCGGCCATCCAGTCGTTCCAGACGATGCAGGCACGCTTCGTTCCGGTGCCGACGGACGCCGAGGGTCTCGTGCCGGAGGCGTTGCCGGAGCTCATCCGCGCGCATCGTCCGAAGCTGCTGTACACGATTCCAAATTTCCAGAATCCGACCGGCGTGACAATGTCACGGCCGCGGCGTGAAGCGCTCGCCCGCATCGCGGCGGAGCACGGGCTCGCGGTGATGGAGGACGATCCCTACGGGCAACTCCGATACCATGGCAGCGACATTCCGCCGGTCCGACGCTGGGACGAAACCGGCACGGTGCTCTATGCCAGTACGTTTTCGAAAACGATCGCGCCGGGTCTGCGGCTCGGCTGGGTGATCGCCCCGGACGACGTTTTCTCCCGGTTGCTGATCCTGAAACAGGCGGCCGACCTGCATACGTCGATGTTCGACCAGCGGGTCGCGTACGCGTACCTGACGCGGGAGGACCAATCGGCGCACCTCAACCGGATCCGCGCGGCGTACGGCGAGCGATTCGGCATCATGGATGCCGCGCTTCGTGCGACGTTGCCACAGGGGTATCACTGGACGCACCCCGAAGGCGGGATGTTCCTGTGGGTGACCGGACCGGAGCAGCTCGACAGCCTCGAACTGCTCCAGCGCGCCGTCGCGCACAACGTCGCGTTCGTGCCCGGCCGTGATTTCTTCCCCGCCGACGGCGGCCGCAATCACCTCCGGCTGAACTTCTCGAACTCCACCCCCGACCGCATCCGCGAAGGCATCCGCCGCTTGGGGGAATTGATGTAAGCCCGGCCGACGCAGTTTGATTTAGGCCCGGCTCGCCGAAGCGGTTTGATGTAGCGGTTTGATGTAGGGCGGGGTCGCCGAACCCCGCCGCATCGGCCTCCGCTGCAACCGAAGCTCACAGCTGAGAGTACAGAGCGGAGAGCATTTCCCTGTTGTAGGCGCGGTGACCTCACCGCGCGACGAGGAGCGGTCGCCATGCCTCGCGCGGTGACCTCACCGCGCCCACATGATGGCGGCCAAGGGACTGGCCGCCCCACCACTGGTCATCAGGCGACCCCGCCCTAAATTACGTTCTCGCTCACACCGGCGTCGCGGCCAGGGAGTCTGCGGGTTTCTTCGGTCCGGGGCGGAAACTCCGCCAGCGGTCCAGGGGGATCAGCGCGAGGCCGATCATGGCGAGCTGGCTCGCGACGAAGGCCGACAGTCCCCAGAACGCCGCCTGCGTGAACCCGTAGCTGTGGAGCCCAATGCCGAGCATGTTCGTGCCGAACCAGCTCCAACTCGTGACGATGTTGCCGAAGACGGCAAACGCCATCAGCCCGCGCTGGCGGATCCAGCCGCCCCAGCGGGCGTGGAGGATGATCGCGTTCCACATCACGATGATGAGCGCCCCGTTTTCCTTCGGGTCCCAGCCCCAGAACCGCCCCCACGACTGGTCGGCCCAGATGCCGCCGAGCACGGTCCCCGCGAAACTGAAGAGCGTCGCAAAGCACACGATGCCGTAAACCATCCGCGAGAGTGAATCGGCGGTCACGCGATCAAGCGAGCGCGTCAGGAGTCCGCGCAGGATGTAGATCAGGGCGAGGAATCCCGCGAGGAAGGTCGAGGCGTAGCCGAGCGTCACCACGGTGACGTGCGTCGCCAGCCAGAAATTCGAGTCGAGCACGGCGCGCATCATCTCGAGGGTGTCGCCGCTGAGCGACAGCATGTGCGCGATGATCAACGTGGCGAACCCGATGGCGCCGGCGGCGGCGCTGCCGATCGCATTGCGATAAACAAATTCCAGCACGAGACACAGCGTGACGGCGCCCCAGCCGACGAACAGGGCGGACGAGTAGAGGTTCGTCACCGGCGGCCGGCCCTCCAGCCACATCCGGGTGAAGACGCCGGCGGTGGTCACGAGCCACGCGATGCCGACCAGCCAGAACGCGGATTTGCCGAGGGCCTGCGGCCAGATCAGCCACGAGGCCATCGCCAGAAGCAGGGCGACCACGTACAGGTTCATCGCCAGGTAGAAGGGCTCCGCGCTGTTGAACCGGACTTCGACGTCGGACTTGTGGAGCTGCGGGCCGAAGCGCTTCTGCAGATCGCTGCGGAACAGGGAGACGAGCTTGTTGAATTTGGTCGGGTCGCCGTCGCGCCAGGCGCGGTCGAGCCCCGCGTACGCGAGCGCCGCCGGGTTCACCCGGCCGGTCTGGAACGACTCGAGCAGCGCGGTGCCGGTGGTCTGCCAGCCGTTGGCGTCGGCGGATCCGAGCGGCGGGATCGCCAGGAAATCCGTGGACTGGGCGAGCTGCGTGAACTGCTGGCCCATGTCGATCATCTGGTTCACCAGCGCTTCGTCGTGGGGCTGGCCGGCCTGTTTGGCCCTCACCGCCGCGACGCCGTCGGCCAGCTTGTCCTGGAACTGGAAGAGTTCGCCGAGGAAGTTCTTCGCCCCGGGCGGGACAAACATGAACCGGAGGTGCTCGTACAGGAGGAGATTGTTGTAGAGCTGGAGCACGCCGCGTTGGAACGGGCTGCGCTGGGCCGATTCGACCGGGCTGGCGAGTTTCGCCTGCTCCTCGATCGCCTGGAGGTGCGGCTGGAGTTCCGCGAACGAGAACCGGCGATACCGGCTCGGGAGGAATCCGACCGACGCGAGCATCCGCTGCGTCGTCCCGTGGTACACGATCCGGAGGTTGTCATCCGTCTTGCCGATCAGCGTCAGCAGGTCGGGGTTGTCGATCACGAAGGTCGGATATGTATCCGCCTTTTCCGGACGGAAGATGACGTCGAGCAGCCACTCGGTCGGCTTCGCGACGAGGGGATCGGCCACCTGGGGCGAGCGGACCTCCTGGCGGCTCTGCAACTGGAGGAGCGAACTGCGGGCGACGGTGTCGAGCGGCTTGAACCGTCCGTTCGCGAGCACCGGCAGCCGGCCGAAGCCGTTGAGATCGAAGGCCGACGGATTCGGCGGCGGCCATAGCGTCGCTACCACGGCGGCGACGGCCGCGACCACGACGGCCCGGGGCACCCAGCGTTCCCACGCGTTTTCCGCTGGCACGTCGCTTGCGTCCGCCGGCCCGGTTCCGGCGCCCGCCTTCCGCGTGCGGCGTTTCGTGGCAAATCCGACGAGGTGCATCCCGAACTGGATCACGAGTCCCAACGCGATCATTGCGCACGACACGTAGGGCAGCACCCAGCTCGGATTTTTCACGACCTGGAGGATCGTCGTGTGCTCACCGTCGTAACCCGACTGGTAGAAGGTCAGCCCGGCGTAGCGCAGCGGGTTGTTCATGTAGATCAGCACGTCGCGATTCGTGCGACCGTCATCCGTGCGCAACCGCACGCGGCTCGAAAAATTCTTCGGGATGTCCGTCCCGGGATACACGTCGTGGCTGAACTTCAGGAGCGTGAGGGTGAAGGGTTCGTAGCGGCGGGCGAAGCGGAGGGCGATTTTCCAGCGGTGCCCCCCGAAGTCGAAGTACTGCGGCATCGGGAGGTCGGTCGCGACCATCCAGGTCCCGAGCGACCCCTGGGGTCCGATCAGCTCCACGAACGCGCCGGGCGTGTTGCGCTCGTTTTCCTTGTAGGTCACGGGCTGGGGCGCGAGCGCCACCTGCATTCCGAGGCCCTGCGTCGCGAGGTTCTGCGGCAGCGGCTGGCCGGGCGTCCGCATTGCCGGGCCGATCGACATCGCGTTGGGATAGTACTCCCGGGCCACGACCTGGAACGGGAGCTTCGGATACTGGATCACCTGATGACTCGCGAGGAACGACTCGGGGATCGCGACGACGTCGTCGAACTTGGGGTCGGTGACATCCGTGATGGCGAGCTCCGTCTGGCGGTAGCTTTCGGCGTAGGCCTTCGTCTCGCCCTCGTTGATCCGCATGTTGTACTCCTGCTGCATCAGTCCGCTCAGGAGTTCACCGATCAGCAGGAGGATGAGCCCGAGGTGGGCGAGGAGGATGCCGGTCTTTCGCCAGGTGAACTTGAAACGGTAGATGTGGGCCGCGATCAGGTTCACCAGCAGGAAGCCGCCGAGGAGGTATCCGCCGGGGAAGATGGGAAACGACAGGCTGCCCACGCGCCAGTAGACGAATAGCGAATGGAAATACTTCGCCTGCACGGCCCAGACGCCGAGGTTCACCTGGTCCAGCGTCGCCGCGAAGACGAGAATGATGCCGAGCATCAGCAGGACGACGGTCAGCTTCAGCGAGACAAAGAAGTCCCGCAGGTCACGGAAGAGCGTGTTCATTGGGCGGACGTGGCGGGTTTGACGGACTGCAGGAACGAGAGAAACGCCGGCTTGGCCTGGCCGACGACGGACGCCGGCCCGCTCAGCTTGAAGAACCAGGTCGCGCCGTGGTAGGGCACGAGCGCGCCGAGAATGCGGGGCGCGTCGGCCCCGCTGCCGGACACATCGACCACCGTGATGCGCAGGCCATCGTGGTCGGCGCGCGTGACGTGGTTCGGCAGGTCGGCGTCGGAAATCGGCGGGAGCTGCACCTGGCCGCGCCAGCGATTCACGTTCGCGAGTTCGCCGCCGACGTCGCCGGGAAATGCCGTGATCGACATGTCCGCCGTCGCACCGCTGGCCCCGCCGACGCGATAGCTGCCCTTTCGCATCGGAGAGAGCGGTTGCGCCTCCCACGAGCCCGGCGCCGTCCAGGCGAGCCCGGCACCCTGCGCAACCGGCACGGCCGTGCTGGCCATGTCAGGGCTCGCGGCGGCGGGGGAGGAGGCCGTTTGCGATTGCGGAGCTCCCGCACCGGCCGGCGGTTGCACGGTTTGCAGGAAGTCGATGAAGGCAGGCTTGTCGTTTTCGACCGCGGCCTGGGGACCGATCAGCTTGAAGAACCACGTCGCGCCGGCGTAAGGCACGATTGCGCCCACGATCCGTTTCGCGTCGGCCCCGGATCCGGCGAAATCGACGATCGAAAATTTCAGGCCGTTGTGCTCGGCCTCGGCGACCACCTGCGGCAGATCGCTGTCGGCCACATCCGACAATCCGACCTGGCCGCGCCAGCGATTGACGTTCGCCAGCTCGCCGCCGACGTCGCCTGGAAATGCGGTGATCGAAAAATCCACGCCGCCCGGCGCCTCGAAGCTGCCCTTCCGCATCGGGGTGGGCGGCTTCGCGGTCCAGCCCTTCGGGGCCGTCCACGTGAGGTCCGCGCCGTGCTCCGTCGGGACGGCCGTCCCCGCCATCCCGCCACCTGCGCCGCTCCCGCCGGCATCGGTCGACGCGGCTGCGGCGGGCGAAAATTGCGGATCGGTCTCCTTGGGAATCCGATATGAGTGGATGCTGGCTTTGTGGCAGCCGGCGCAGAGCAGCGACACCGCCACCGCGGACGCGGACAGGGAACGGGCGATCATGTGGGAACGTGACTTTTCCCCGGTCTGGCGCCGAAGTTCAATGCAATCCTCGGCGCAAGGCATGGGATTAAGGGAGGGAAATCACATCCGACAGCGGCGCAAATGGGGCGCGATCCCACTGGCGCAGGAGTTTACGCCACAGCTTCTCGCCCCCGAAATCGCCGGGCGTCAGGTGGCCTCGCACAACGACGTGGGAAGCGTCACGACCGGCACGGAGCTCGCCTCGATACCGGGTGTGCCCACAAATCCGCTCGAGTCGGCTCTCGTCGTCGTCCTGCCACCCGGCAACTACTGCGCGGTTCTGACCGGCAACAACGGCGCCGCCGGCACCGGTCTGGTCGAGGTGAACGACCTGCGCGTCGTCGGCCCGCCCGTGACGGCCGAGCGGTAAATCCAGGTAGGCGTGTTCCGTCACCCTGCAGACGGAACACGGTGACCAAACCGGCGCGAGCGAGCTCGCGGCCAACGCCAGAACACCGCGTCGCCGGATCGTCGTTTGGCATGTGTAGGCCGCGAGCTTGCTCGCGCGGTTTGGGTCGACCACCGAC
>DASZYH010000175.1:0-13233 GCA_035545515.1 Opitutaceae bacterium | reverse complement strand
TTGGTCGGGAGTTTGCCTGCGACTTCTTTCAGCCACAGCCTCGCGGCCGCTGCCTTGTCGTTCAGCTACGGTTACCTCCATCTGTTCCGATCAGCTCCTTTCATCTGATTAGTTAACGTTCATGCCGGGCACACTAGGGCGCGGAGTCCCCTCCGCGCGATGGTTCGATGTAGGGCGGAGTCGCCTGACCCCGCCGCGGCTGGGAGCGGAGCCAGTCCCAGCCCTACCACCTGAGGTATCGCGCAGGCGATCGGCTACAGCTTCGTTTCAACTGCGCTAAGCGCGGGCGGACATCTGTGTTTCGCCCTGGGCGCCAGGCTTCAGGCCTTCGCGGGGCGAGTCCCTCAGGAACAGCCGGATGAACACGGAAAGGATCGCGTACGGGAGGAGCATAAGGACAGCGGCCGAGAGCCAGCCCTCCTGGCCGCGGAGCTCCATCTTGAAGGTGGTGAACCCGCGGAGGCTCTTCGAGAAGAGCTGCCCCCCGATGACGACGTTCCACCGCATGGCCAGCACGCCGAGGCCGATCAGGCATGCGCTGAGGAAGTACAGGCGCCGCCGCGCCGCCATCGGGATCCGGTCGCGGACAAGCTGGGTGCTGCCGAGCATCAGCAGCGGGAACACGGTCCCGAGCAGCACCTGCCCGATGAGCAGCGAGTAGAACAGCTTGCCCGCCGCGAGTTGCTTCAGGACTGCGACGGACTCCTCGGCGGAATAGAGCCGGTGGAGCCAGTCGAGCCCCTCGAGCGAGGCGTCGAGCAGCAGCGCGTAGAACAGGAACTTCCCCATCGCATCGAGGCAGTCATCGGACGGCTTCTGACGGCGCAGCCAGTTCAGGACGACGTAGATCGCGACGCACAGCGCGATCCCGGAGACGATCGCGGAGAAAATAAAGATGACCGGCATCAGGACGTTGCCCCACCAGGGGTTGGCCTTGATCGAGCCGAAGATGAAGCCGACATAACCGTGGAGGAGGAATGCCGACGGAATGCCGATGATCGTGATCGCGCGGCCCATCCGGTCATCGAGTTGCAGCGCCGCCGGCGACGTGTCGCGCACGCCGAGGGTGAGCCAGCCGTACAGGCGCCCCGACCAGCCCGGTTGCGCGGACCAGCGGACAAAATCGTGCCGGTAATCGAACCAGAGTTCGAGCAGCAGGACGGCCATGATGTACCAGGCGTACACGAAGCCGAACATCGCCATGGGCGAGGTCAGGTGCGGTGTCATCATCACCTCGAGGCAGCGTTCCGGGTGACCCAGGTGGAGCAGCAGCGGCAGGGGCGCGCAGATGAGGAACGCGAGCGCGGTGAGCAGCGCGAGCCGATAGGCCGGCTCGAGCGCACGCACGGCGAACACGCGCACGAGCGATGCCATGATGAACGCGCCGGCGACGAGTCCGGTGATATACGGGTACACCACGATGAGCACGCTCCAGAGCAGCGTTTGCTCGTTCGGATAGACATAGCCCTGGATGGCGGCGCCGGCCTCGGAGGCGGCGGAGACGCCGTCGGCCACGGCGAGAATCAGCGGATGCATGTCAGCGCACCTCCTTGTCGAGCCCGGCGTAGCTGACGCGGGGATCGGTCCCGAGGTGCGGTTTGAGCACGCCGAGTTTGTTGTTGCGGATAAACGCCTGCAGCGGGTCGTCGGCAGTCGGATGCAGCAGGTCGCCGAACACGCGGGCCTGCGTCGGACAGACCTCGACGCACGCCGGCTTCAGACCGCGCGTGATCCGGTGGTAGCAGAGCGTGCACTTTTCGGCGGTATGCGTCACCGGGCTGAGGAACCGGCAGCCGTACGGGCAGGCCTGGATGCAGAAACCGCAGCCGATGCAGTAATTCGGGTCGACCAGGACCACGCCGTCGGGCGCGTCGAACGTCGCGCCGACCGGGCACGCCTGGACGCACGGCGAGTGCTCGCACAGATTGCAGAGCTTCGGGACGAAGAACGCCTTCAGGATCTCCTCGCGCGGCACGAGCGAATTGGGAAACCCGTCGCGGCCGCCGTTCGGGGAGTCCACAAGCACCTCGCCGCGCAGCTCGCCGGAGCCGGGCTTCGGTTTCTTGATGAGATAGCGCTCGATCCAGGTGCGGAAATACGTCGCCGCCTCGGGCACATGGTTCTCCCGCTTGCAGGCGTCGACGCAGGTGCCGCAGCCGATGCAGCGATCGACATCGAGACCCATGAGCCAGCGATGCTGCGTCGGATCGTAATCGCGGGGCGCGCCGCCGGAGGCGAGGAGATGCCGGACGGCGGACTTGGCGGCCCGCGTGGCCGGGAGCGCGGAGAACCAGCCGGAGGCGCCCGCAAGAACGCCCAGCCAGCGGCGACGGGAAACATTCATGGCGAATCGTTCGGTTGATGCGGCAGATGGCAACCGACGCAGCCGTCGTCACCACTGTAGTGTTTGGAAGGCTGGATCTGCTTGAGCCAGGCGGGGCGGGCCGGGTTGGCCAGGTGGCAACGCAGGCAGGCGGCGTCGGTCAGCTTGGGCAGAGCGAGGTCGGGATTGGCGGCATGCGCATTCGCCGGGCCGTGGCAGGATTCGCAGGAGATGCCGCGGTGCGGCGCCTTCGCGAGCTTGTCGCGGAGATCGGAATGGCACTCGTCGCACGCTTTCGCGCCGGCGAAATTGCGCGGCCGGTCGGCGAGCTCGTGCAGCGCGGCGCCCCGGTAGTGACCGTACTCGCCGAACGATTTCGGGGTCAGCAGCAGGCGCCCGACGGAATAGGTGGCGACGATTCCCACGGCGAGCAGCACGAGCCGGAGGATCTGCGGCGGGAGGAACGAGCGCATGGACGTCAGGCCATCCGGGCCAGAGGCCGGGGCACCAGCGGTGACGGGGCCCACCCGAAGGCAGGCGGTTCGACGCGGGCGGATCCGCGCACGACCGCGCGCACGCCGCAGGGCGGGTAAGGGGGTGACATCGTTTTTGGGGGGTCGAAAGCCGCGCGCCGCTGGACGGGGTTGACGCGCGCGCCGACAGTGCCGCAAACCACCGGTGGCGGCTCGGCGCATCTTGGCCACCACACCGCAATTCTTGTCCGGATGCGCGAATTTTGCCCTACCGCGCGCTACCGTTCAGAGACAGAGCCACCCGCACCTTCCGGCCGCGGGTGGCGGAAAAAATTAACCGGCCGCGGGCCCCACAAGCCACACGGCCGGAATTTTAGGGTAACCAAACTCTTCGACTCAGAAGGCGTGCTCGACCGAGACGTACGCCGCCGGGCCGCGGAAGTTGGTGTAGCCGCCCGTCGTGTCGTTGGTGCGATTGAGGTAGCCGACCTTCGCGGAAATCACGGTCTTGACGTCGACCTTGTATTTCAGGCCGACGGTGACGGTGGACTCCTGCTCGCCGGCCCCGTAGGGCAGCGTGAAAGCGGCGAGGGCCGCATTGTAGTTGTCCGCCTTGTAGTAGGTGGCGCCCAACTGCAGATCCATGCTCTTGTCGACCGCGTAACCGAGGATGACGTTGCCGTCCCAGTAGTTGTTGTCGGCGTTGTGGAGCACGGTCGTGGCGAGGCCCGACACCTGCGGGTACGAGGAGATGATGGTGTCGTAGACCAGGTTAACGTTGGCCTGCACGTAGGTGCTCTTGGTCGGGTTCCAGTCAACGGTCTCACCGAGCGTGTAGCTCCGCGAGTCGCCGGCGGTGATGGTGCCGAGAGCATCCTGAACCTGCGCCTTGCCGCGCTGGACAATATAGCGGGTCGTGAACGTGAGCTGGGGCAGCGCGTGCAGGATGGCCGAAAGCTTCGCGCCCTTGATGTCGTAGTTCAGATTATACAGGTCACCGAGGTTGTTGGCGCCGAAGCCGGAGAACCGGTTCTCGTGGTCCTTCACGAAGAGTTCGGCCCGCGCATTGAACATCGCGACCGGGCTCCAGTTCGCCCCGACGGTGGCGTTCTGGTGGTGCTCCTTGATGTGCGTGGCATCGGCCTCGGCGCTCACGGCCTGGGCGGTGCCCGCCGGCCCGATGCTCGAATAGCCGTTCTTCTCGTCCTGGCTGGTGCTGCGATACTCCCAGGTGCCGTAGAGCGAGACGGTGCGGATTCCCGTGTAGCGGACATCGACGGCCGGGGTCCAGGGCTTCTCACGATTGTCGAGCGATTGTGGCGCCGAGTAGGTCAGCGGGGTCACCACGCCGGTCGCCTGCACGACGTAATTCGCGACGTAGGTGGCCTGGTTGTTACCCGTGACCTTGTTGTCCTCACCGCGGAGCGCGGCGTCGAGGTAGAGGTCCGGCACGGGCTTATACTGGACGCCGATGTTGCCGGTCACGATGTCCTCCTTGATCTTGCCCGTGCTGGTGTACGAGTAGACCGAGCGACCGCCGGAGGTGAAGCTGCCGACGGGGCTGACCAAGCCGACTGCGGTCAGCATCGGGCCCGCGATCAACCGGGCCGCGGCGATGTCGGCGCTGGCATGCCGGTAGTTCAGGTTCGCGTAGAGGGTGACCTGGTCGGTGAGGGTGGTCTCGACCCGGCCGCCGACCGTGTAGCCGCTCTCGTCCGTGCCCTGCTGATCAAAGCCGGTGTTCGGATTGTTGGCGAAGTTGTTCGGGATGATGGACGGCGGATTGGACGGAATCGCGGGATACGGCTTCAGCTCACCGACGTAGCGATCGATGTTGCGCGTATCGATGTTCTTGATCCGGTCGCCGCCGACCGACAGCAGCACGTTGGTGTTGCCGAAGGTCTTGCTCATCGTCGCCTCCCAGGTCTCCTGGCGCTCGTTGAGCTGCAGGTAGGCGGGGAGGATCTTGCGGTTCGCCGGGAAGAAATTCCGCGACGACAGCGAGGAGATCGGAACGCCCGTCAGGTCGGAGTCGCCCCAGATCGTGGTGTCCTTGGTGCCGGTCCGGGTCTCGTTCGAGTACTTGAACGTGAACACAGGGGCATTCGGGAGCGTCAGGGTCGCATCGACGAAGAATTTTCCGCGATCGACGTACAGCGGGCGCCGGGAGATCGGCAGCCAGATGTTGTTGGTCGGGAAGAAGCCGCCGATGTCGTCATAGAACGTCCGGAAGCGCTTGTAGCCGGCCTCGAAGGTCCCGAAGTCAGTCTGCGTCAGCTTGACGTCGGCGAGGTAGTCGCCCTGGCCGGCGAGGACCTTGCCGTTGACATCGACGTTCAGGTTCTTCGACAGGTCGTAGTTGAAGTTGAAGTCCTGGATTCCGCCGACGCCGTTGACGGACTGCTGGGTGTACCGCTGGAACGCGGCCGAGCTGCCACTGACCGGGGAGCCACTGCCACCGATCGTGATATAGTTGCTGGCGAAGGTCGGGAACGAGTCGGAGTCGGCCGCCCGGACCGTCGCGAGCATGAGCGCGGCGCCCGCAACAAGGCCGGCGGCGCGTAGGAGAAGGAGGTTCGCTTTCATGGCGTGTCAGGTGGCGAGATTAGTAGCGCAGAGGCTTGCTGATGTTGGAGCCGTGCACCGCCTCGTGGCAGCCCTGGCCCCAGCACGTGGAGGAGTTCAGGCGCGAGCGATGGTCCTCGCTGCCGGCCATCAGGGTGCCGGCCGCCGAGACCTCGAGGTGGCAGCGCAGGCAGAGATTCGCGTCGCGGGCGACGAGCATCTTGGCGTTGACCGAGCCGTGCGGGTTATGGCACGCGGTGCAGCCCTCCTTCATCGCGTTGTGCGCGAAGATGAACGGCCCTTTTTCCGCGGTGTGGCACTTGGTGCAGGTCTCGTTCTCGGCCTCGATCGAGGCGCCGGTGCCCTTGATGGCATTGCCGGCGTGCGGATCATGGCAGTCCGAGCAGCTCATGTTGCCATTGTAGATGTTGTGCGTGTTCGGCAGCGCGAACTGGCCGCGCTTGTCGAGGTGGCACTGGAAGCACGCCTCGGGCGACTTCTTCGGGTTGATGATCGTGCCCTTCCCGCCGCCGGCCTTCACGTGCAGGCTGCCCGGCCCGTGGCACGCCTCGCAACCGGTGTTGCCCACCTTGGCGTCGGCGATGGCCAGCTTCGCGTGCGTCGCCGTCGCGAAATGGCCGGTCTCCTCTTCATGGCAGTGGGTGCACTCCTTGGTGCCGACATAGGTCGCACCGGGAATCTGCGGCGGAGCGACAACGGTGCGGTCGGCCATCATGCAGGAAATGAGCAGCAATCCCCATGCTGCGCCTCCCATCATGAGTGCCGTTTTGGTCCATCGAGGACGAGTGATCATATGCGAACAGGGGTTCAGGGTTTGCTGGAAAATCCCGAGCTGGTTTGAAGTCAGGACGAAAATTATGACAAAACGCCGGGCGGGTGACTGCGCATCGCTTGCCGAGCAAGGCGCAATCGTTGGCCATTCCCCATCGCGATCTCCGGCTGCTCTACAGTCGCGGTAATGGCGCCGAGCAAAAAAGGAACACCGGCCCGAAAACGCGGAAGCCCGCGGCTCGCGCCCCGGGCTTCCGGAGATGAAACCGGCCGCGGGCCCCACAAGCGCCGCGGCCGGTATTTTGGGGCAAAGTGCGACCGGTCAGAACCGGTACTGGACCTTGGCGTAGACCAGATGGGCCCGGAAGTTGTTGAATCCTCCGGCGGTGACGTCGCCGTAGTCGCCGTATGAATACTTGACGGTGTAGTTCAGGTTCGCGCTCACCCGCTGGACCCACGTGAGGGAGAACATCTGGTTCGTGAAGTCCGCGCCGTAGGGCACGCTGTACTTCGCGTTGTTCGTGTAGTTGTTCGCCCGGTAGTAGGTGTAGCTCGCCGACACGTCCGTGGTGTTGTTGAGGGCGTAGCCGCTCGCGAGTTCGTAGTCCCAGTAGTTGTTGTCCGAATTGAGCACGATCCCGGTGGCGGCGCCGGTGAGCGTCGAGGCGGGCGTCTTCGTCTGGTCGTACACGACGCTGCCGGCCGCCTGCACGTACCAGCGGTCGACCGGGTTCCAGGTGACCGTCTCGCTCACGACGTTCGTGCGCACGACGGCGCTGTCGATGAAGGCGAGGCCGATCTCCTGCGTGCGGATCTTCGTATCCTGGTAGTCGTAGCGCGTGACGGTATGGAGATTGAGGAACGGCGCCCACGAGACGCGGAGGTTCGCGTCGTTGGTCGCGTAGTCCTGGTGCGTGATGTAGCCCGGGTAGCGGTCGCCGCTGGGCGGCGCCGGGTTGACCGAATCCCGCGTGTCGTTGAACGAGTTCTGGCGGCCCTTCCAATAATACTGCGCGCTGAAACTCAGTCCGGGCTTCGCGTACCAATGCGCCGTGAAGTCGTATTTCTGCGAACCCTGGCGGTAGTTCGTCGTGCGGTAGATCGTATCGAGGCCGGTCTCGGCCGCGAACAGGTCCTCGCTGAGGGTGCCGTAGCCCTGGGTCATCTCCAGGTTCGAGTTCAGCGCGACGTTCTTGAAGCCGGTGTAGTGCATCTCGAGGAGGCCGGTGAGTTCGCGGTATTCCTCGTTGCTTTCGCCCTCGTTCTCGTCCTGCGCCATCGCGAACGAGGGGCCATTGCCGACCGACGTCTCGACATAGCTGTCGGTGGCGCCCCACCGCGTCTTCTCGGCGAGCAGCGACGGAACGATGCTCCAGTTCTCGGTCGGCGTGTACAGGAAGTTCACGTTCGCCAGGGTTTCCTGCATGTGCGCGCCGCCGTTGAGATTATAGAAACCCTCGTCATGCCACTGGCGGTTGGTGTACGTCGGATTGAACACGGGATCGTACTGGCTGCCGTAGATCCGGCTGCCGGCGATGTTCGTATCCAGGTCGTAGTGCGCCATGCCGGTGCTCATCGAGAGCGTCTCGCCGATCTTCGACTCGGCGAAGCCCCGGACCATGAACAGGTCGTTGTCCTGGCCGTTGGTCTGGGTGACATAGCGGTCCGTCGAGGCACCGGGCGTGCGATGGACCTCGGTATCGTTGTTCTGCTTGCTGGTCTCGTAGTGGCCGACGAACTCCCAGCTCGTCTGCTCGCCGTCGAAGCTCGCCTTGGCATTGACGATGTGCCGATGCTCGTCGATCCGCAGGAAGGTCGGAACGACCGCGCGCGCGCCGGCGCCCGCCGTGGCGGTGGTATCGCCCCATTCGGTGGAGTCCTTCAGACCCTTCCGCGTCGTGAAATCGTAGCGGAAGTCGAAGTGGATCTTGTCCGGCGGCGTCAGTGCCGCCTCGACCCACAGGTCGGTCCGGTCGACATGCAGCGAGGGATCATACAACTGGGCAAAATAGCCGCTGGTGGGGAAATATCCGCCGTTCCCGTCATAATACGTCCGGAAGGCGGTGTAGCCCGCGGCAATGTAGCCGACGTCGTCGTTGCTCAGCTTCAGGTTCAGCTTGAAATCGTCGTCCCCGCCGATGGCGTGCCCATCGGCAGTGAACGTCGTATTCTTGCTGACGTCCTGGCTGTAGTGGAAACCGGAGATGCCGCCTCGTCCGTCCTTGTTCTGGTTGTTGAGCTTCTGGAAGCTCGCCTTGCTGCCGTCGACGCTGTTCGCACCGGCGGAGACATCGATATAGTTGTCGTAGGTCGGCGAGGATGTCCCGGCGACAGCGGGGGACGGGGTGAAGATCAGGCCCGCCCAACCCGCCGCGAGAGCCAGCCCGGCACAGCGCGTTGCCATGTGAAGAGTGGTTTTCATCGTGATATAGGTCTGGCTGGTTAGAAGCGGAGGGAGCGGTTGACGTGCGAGCCGTGGACGGCCTCGTGGCAGCCGGCGCTCCAGCAATCGCCGCGGGAGACGAACGGCGCGTGGTCGCGGCCGCCGATCATCAACTGGCCGGTGGCGGTCTGCTGCTGGAAGTGGCATTGCAGGCAGAGGTTCTGGTTGCGGACGCGCAGCATCTTCGCGTTGACCGAGCCGTGCGGCTGGTGGCAGGAGACGCAGCCGTCACGCATCGCCTCGTGCTCGAACACGAAGGGGCCGCCCTGCTGGTTGTGGCACTTGAGGCAGGTCTCGTTGAGCCGCGCGAGCTTCGCGCCGCCATCCGGGGCGGCGTCGCCCGCATGCGGGTTGTGGCAGTCGGTGCAGGTCATCTGGCCGCTCAGCACGGGATGGGTGTTGGGCAGGCTGAACTGCGCGCGGATGTTCGAGTGGCACTGGAAGCAGGTCTCCGGGGAGCGGCCCGGATTGATGATGTTGCCCGCTCCGCCGCCAGCCTTGACGTGCAGGCTGCCGGGGCCGTGGCAGGACTCGCAGCCGATGTTCTTGGCGTTGGCGCCCTGAGCCATGAGCTGCGAATGCGTGGCATCGCGGAAGTGTTTGACGGTGTCGCCGTGGCACTCGGCGCAGGCCTTCGAGCCGACGAACTGTGCGCCCGCAATCTGCGGCGGCGCGACCAATGGCCGATCCACCGAGGTGCAGGAGATGAGCAGCAGCCCCCACAGGGCTGCGCCCCCGACCAGGGCGGCGGTTAATTTCCAACGCGAGCGTGTTATCATGACTGAGGTCCTTCAGGGTTGCTGGGTCGAACGGCGCGGAAGGGAGTCTCCCGATCCGTTTTCCGGCAGTATGCAAAAACCCGCCGCACCACGCTGTGCATCCATTGCCAACCCCGCCGCAGTCGTTGGCTTGTTCCCTATGACACAAATCGCTCTAAAAACATCTCTTTATAAGTTAGGCCAATAAATGCGGCAGCGGCTTTTATTGCGCCGAACTGCGGCGCGAGGGCGGTTCCGGGCGCATCCGCCTCCCGGCCGCGCGGCACCAAACGACCGATGTCCTCCCGGCCGGCCCTTGCCGCGACGGGTTTCCGGGCGGGCGGACGGCGCCAGACATGACTCTTGCACGCCCGCACCATTCCCGTTCACTCGACGCGCCGGGTACCCCTGCCTGGTTCGTTCCCACCCACAACCCTGAACCCCACTGGAAATGTCTTCATCGACTGTCACTGAGATCGCGGACAACACTGCCAACCCTGCCCCGCTCGGCCTGATCGCCTTTGGCACCACGACGGTGCTCCTGAATCTGCACAATGCCGGCTTCTTCGCGCTGAACGCGATGATCCTCGCGATGGGCATCTTCTACGGCGGCCTCGCGCAGATCATCGCCGGCATCATGGAATGGAAGAAGAACAACACCTTCGGCGCGACCGCGTTCACGTCGTACGGCTGCTTCTGGCTCACGCTCGTCGGGCTGGTGCTGCTGCCGAAATCACCCTACGGCGTCGCCGCCGCCGACGGTTCCGCCATGGCCGCCTACCTGGCGATCTGGGGCCTGTTCACCTTCGGGCTGTTCATCGGAACGCTGCGGCTCAGCCGCGCGCTCCAGTTCGTGTTCCTCACCCTGACGGTCCTCTTCTTCATGCTCGCGTACGCGGAGCACTCCGGCAACGCGAGCGTCACGAAGCTCGCCGGGTACGAGGGAATCGTCTGCGGCGCGTCCGCGATGTACACCGGCATCGCCCTCGTGCTGAACGAGGTTTACGGCCAGGTCATTCTCCCGCTCGGCGCCGCCCCGCGTCCCGCCAAGCCGACGCTGGCGCCGGCCTGAGGCAGAAGGGACCGCCCATCGACCGAACAATTGCAGGGCGGGGTCGCTGACCCCGCCTTTTTCTTTTGCGCGAAAGGCGGCGGAATGTGTCCGCCCCGGGGGCGCTTTGCGGGCGTCACTGCAGCACGGCCGGTGGTCACGTTCGGCGGCGTCACGCGACCCCGCCCGACATCGGAGCGGTGATTGGGAATTAGGTGTTGGGAGTTCGGAATTGGAGCTGCGGAGACAGAAGCCAACTTCCAAAATCCAACGGCCAACTCTCGGACGCACGCGGTCGGAGAATTGGAAATTGGGAGTTGGCGGAACCCATCCAACTTCCAAAGCCTAATCACCAATTCGCGGGTCCGCCGCCCGCTCGCGCGGGCGCTTGCTCAGACAACCCGCGTCTCGTGCTTGAGCTCGCGGGTCATCAGCGTCGCGAGCGCGGCGGCGGGGGTTTTGCCGTGCGAGAGGATCGCCTGGACCTCGCGGAGGATCGGCGCCTCGATCGCGCGGTCGTCGCACAGGCTCGCGAAGGCCTCCGTCGTCTTGTAGCCCTCGACGACGGTGCGGCGGTGCGCAAGCAGTTCCTCGACGGTGCGACCCTCGCCGATCTTTTGTCCGAACTCGCGGTTGCGGCTCCAGCCGCCGTAGCAGGTGGCCACGAGGTCGCCGAAGCCGCTGAGCCCGTAAAACGTCTCCGCGCGCGCGCCCAACGACACGCCGACGCGCACCATTTCGGTGAGCGCCCGCGTGAGCAGCGCGGCCTTCGTGTTGTCGCCGAGCCGCAGCCCGTCGCAGCAGCCGGCGGCGATCGCGTAGATGTTCTTCAGGCAGCCGCCGTACTCGGCGCCGGCCAGGTCGTCGCTCGTGTACGCGCGCAGTGTCGGGCCGCTGATGGCCGCCTGGACGGACTCGAGGAAGGCAGTGCGCTGGCCCGTGGCGAGCACCATGGCGGAGGGGTCGCCGCGGGCGACCCCGAGCGCGTTGGTCGGACCGGTGAGCGAGCCGACCGGAACATGCGGAAGCGCCCCGGACATGACTTCGGAGGGGCGACGGTGCGTTCCCACCTCGAGGCCCTTCGCCAGGCTGACGACCAGCCCCAGCGGCGGCCGCGCCGGGAGCGCAGCCTGGACGCGAAGGCAGGTTTCCCGCAGCGCCTGGGCCGGACAGGCGAGAAAGACGACCTCCGCGGCGCGGAGCGGAGCGGCGAGATCGGCCGTGACGGCGAGCGGTGCCGGGAGCGAAACGCCCGGGAGGTATTCGACATTCTCGCGCCGCTCGGAAAGGGCCGCCGCCTGCTCGGCGCGCCGGGGGACCAACGTCACGTCGTGGCCGGCGCGCGACAGGTGCAGCGCGAAAGCCGTGCCCCAGGCGCCGGCGCCGACAACGACGAAATTCATGCGATCAGTCTTCTGGCTCGAAGCCCGAAACGGAAGATTTTTGCGCAGCAGCCAGGTGTCGCGCGGGAGGCGCGATCGCGGAGCCAGCCGCGACCCAGGTCATCGCAGGAAAGCCGGAATCTTCTCGCCGGCGATGATGTGCTCGAAGGTTTCGCGGGCGTTGATCAACTCGAACGCGCTCCCCTTCACCAGCACCTCGGCCACGGCGGGCCGCGTGTTGTACCGGCTGGCCATCGTGAACCCGTAGGCGCCCGCGCTCATGAATGCGATCACCTCGCCCTCGCCGACCTCCTGCAGCTGGCGGTCCTTGGCAAAGAGATCGCCGCTTTCGCAGATCGGACCGACGACGTCGGCCACGAGGGCGCGGCGCGACGAGTCACGGTGGAGCGGGACGATCTCGTGGTAGCTGTCGTACATCGCGGGCCGCACGAGATCGTTCATCGCCGCATCGACGATCAGGAAATTCTTCCCGGCGCCCCGCTTCAGGTGCTCGACCCGGGCGAGCAGCACGCCGGCGTTGCCGACCATGAAACGGCCGTGCTCGAGCAGGATCTTGAGCCCGAGCGGCTGGAGCAGCGGCACCACCGCCGCGCTGTAGCTCTCCGGCGTCAGCGGCCGCTTGTCCTCGGGCTGCGTGTCCCACCATGCCTGCTGACCGCTCGCGAGCGCGTCGCGGTAGATGATGCCCATTCCGCCGCCGATGGAGAAATACGTGATCCCGTACTTCGCCTTCAGTTCGGCGGCAAAGGGGGCGACCTTCTCGATGGCCTCGACGTAGGGCGTGACCGACGTGAGCTGGGACCCGATGTGCATCTGCACGCCCTTGAGCGTGAGATTCGGGTACTTTGCCGCGGCCTCGTAGGCGGCGGCGGCGTACTTGAGGGGAATGCCGAACTTGTTGTCGCTCTTGCCGGTGGTGATCTTGTGATGGGTGTGCGCATCGACGTCGGGGTTGACGCGGATGGCGATGGGAGCCTTCACCCCGAGGGTACCGGCGACGTGATTGATCCGGCCGAGCTCCGGCTCGCTCTCGACGTGGAAGGCGAAGATGCCGTTCTGGAGCGCCAGCTTGATTTCGGCCTCGGTCTTGCCGACGCCGGCGAAAACGCTGTTTCGAACGTCGGCGCCCGCCGCCAGGACCCGGCGGATCTCCCCGCCACTCACCAGGTCGAACCCGCAGCCGAGGTTTGCGAAGTGCTTCACCACCGCGATGTTGGAGTTTGCCTTCATCGCGTAGCAGAGCTGCACATCGAGCCCCGCCAGTCCCCGCTGCAGCCGGCGGCAGTTATCCTCCATCGTCGCCGCACTATAGACGTAGGTGGGCGTGCCGTAGAGCCTCGCGACGGCCGCCAGATCGACGGACTCGCAGTGCAGATCGGAGCCTGAGTAGTGGAAATGATGCATACGCGCCGGTAAAAGACCGTG
>DASZYH010000174.1:0-3322 GCA_035545515.1 Opitutaceae bacterium | reverse complement strand
CCCATCAGCAAAAGGAAACGCCTTCGATTTCAGCGGAACGACCGCGTGCGTGCCGTGGCACTCGGTGCACGATGTGTCGTGTCCGGCCGGGATGGCGCTGCCGGTCAGCCGTGGATGAAACGCGTGCTTCCGTCCGGCATCGTCGTGGCAGCCGGTGCAATCCACGCGGACCATCGGCGTGCGGTGCGGGCTGGCGTCGCCATCGAATTTCTCATGGCAGTCGACGCAGGCGAGCGACGCGTGCGCCGAACCCGCGAGCGCCTTCGGGTCGACGGCCAGCGAGACCTTCTTTCCGTCCCGCGTCATCGTCAGCGTGTTGTCGCTGTGGCAGTCGAGGCAGCTCGCGTCGGTCTGCGCCGGCTGGGCCGCAGGCTTGTCCGCGCCCGCGGGTTCGGCGGCGCGGAGCAAACCGCAACCGGCCACCAGGGCGACGGCGAACCGCCAACCCCGTGATTGCCCGCGCTGACCGACCTCGGAACGACGCAGGACGGCTGGAACCATCCCTCGGAAATTCATAGGCTGTTTTGGCTGGAAACAGCGTACCGGCGGGGCGACGGCGGGGTCTTCGCATCGGTTGACGAAAGCTGGGCGAGGATTGCGGCAGGTACGTCATGGGGTCGCCGGACCCCGCCTTGGCGCGGAAGCCACTCCGCGCCCTACCTTTCAAACCGTGGCATTGCTGAAGGTAGGGCGGCCAGTCCCTTGGCCGCCATGGTTTGGTGGAGACCGATGTCCTCATCGGGCTTGATCGTGTCTGGCTGACTGCAAGGCAGGTTGTCTCGCGAGGGATGCGAAGGAACAAAAGGAAGAAGCGGTCTGGGGTAGGCGGGGTGACCTCACCCCGTGGGCGGTGACAGTCGCCACGCCTCGCTGCGCTCGGTACGTGGTTTCTCCACTGCCTGGTTCCGGCTTAGGGCACACCGAGCCATGAGGATTACCTCGGCATACCTTGACCTCGATCAGCGCAAAAAATGCGCAGGATCCCACAATGGGCCGGTGGCTGGCACCGGGGGATTGCGCGATGCTGGCGGCGGCGGCCCGCCCCGGCTCCCACCCACGCGCCATGTCCCTTTCCCCTCCTCCGTCCGGACCGGACGATGCCGATCGCCTGGCGCGACTTGAAGCCCGCCTCGCCCGGCTGGAGGCCCATCTCGGACTGCCACCTGCGGCGCCGACCTCCGAATCGGCGTCAGCGGGTCCAGCAGCTCCCGCGACTCCCGTGCCGACCAAGCCGACAACGGACAGCTTCGAAGTGGAGGTGGGGCAGACCTGGTTTGCGCGCGCGGGAATTCTCGCGCTCGCCGTCGGAGCGGCGTCTCTCCTGACTCGGCCGTATCCCGACCTGCCTGCTGCCCTGCCGCCACTGGCCGGGTTTGCCGTGACCATCGCCCTGTTTGCCGGCGCGACGACCGGTCGAAAGACCTTTCCGCTGGTCGCCGGATATCTCCGCGCCGCGGCCATGGCCCTGCTCTACTGCTCGGCGCTGCGGCTGTTCTTCTTTGGGAGGTCCGTGCTGCCGGCCGGCAACGTCGCCGTCGAGCTGGTCGTCCTGGCGGCCGTTTCGCTCGTCAACCTCGGCATCGCATGGCGGCGGGGTTCACCGTGGCTCATGGCGCTCGCCTTCATCACCGCGATGGAAACGCCCCTCGCGGTCGACCGGCCCGGGGTGGTGCTGGGAGGCGTCGTACTCTTCGCGCTGATCGCGGCGCTGATTGGCGCGCAACGCCCGTGGACAACACTCCTTCCCGTCGGCGTCGCGCTGACGTTCACGGCGTATTTCCTCTGGGCGATCGGCAACCCGCTCCATGGCGGCGACTATCACTGGGCGACCCGGCCGGGGATCGCTCCCCTCGTCCTGCTGGCGTGCACGGCGGTGTTCGGCACGGTGCCGTTCGGACGCGACGGCGTGACGCCCGACCAGCCCGCGCCGGCTTTCGCCGCGGTGCTGAACGCGTCACTCGGCTACGTCGTGTTCCTGCTGCACACTGCGGCGGTCTCCGATCCGAATTTCGCTGTGCGGCATGCGCTCGCGGCGGGCGTGTTCGTCGCGCTGGCGGCGATGGCCTGGCATCGGCACCGCAGCGTGATCGCGACATTCTTCTACGCGATGTGCGGCTACACGGCGCTGGGCATCGCCATCACCAAGGCGTCCGCGGTGCCCGACGTGTTCGTGTGGCTGTCGGCGGAAAGCGTGCTGGTCGTCGCGACCGCCATCTGGTTCCGGTCCCGGTTCATCGTGGTGGCAAATTTCCTGATCTATGTGGCGGTGGTCCTGGCGTACGTCGTGCTGAACAACCGTGAAACCGGCATCAGCATCGGGTTCGGGATCGTCGCGCTCGTGAGCGCGCGCGTGCTGAACTGGCAGCGGCACCGGCTCGCCCTCAAGACCGAGCTGATGCGCAACGCGTATCTCATCGGTGCGTTCATCATCTTCCCGTACGCGCTCGCGCACCTGAGCCCGCCACGGTTCACCGCGCTCGCCTGGGTGGCGCTCGCCGTCCTCTACTACGCCCTCAATGTCATCATCCGGAACCAGAAGTATCGGTGGATGGGACACGGGACGCTGCTCCTGACGACGGTGTACGTCATCATTCCACATCCCGACGGGCTGACGGCGGCGCAACGGGTGCTCTCGGTGCTCGTGCTGGGCGTCGTGCTGCTCACGGTTTCGCTGACGTCCTCGTGGCAGCACCGGAAGCGGGAGTGATGAAATTTTCGATTTTCGATTGGGGCTCACGTTGAAGTCGCACCTGTTCGGGCTGCTCAACTACTTCGTGCATCCCATCACCAACGCCATCTCGGAAGGCTTCAACGCCAAGATCCAGGCGATCAAGGCCGACGCCCGCGGCTTCCGCCGTTTCCAGAACTACTGCTGTCGAATCCTCTTTCACTGCGGCAAGCTCGACCTCCGCCCGGCTATATCGTGATTTTCACCCACGAAGTTTTCCGAAGAACCTTTTTTGTTACGAGATCATCGCCATGCCTGCCACGCACCCGCGCCACCGCGTTGCGGTGTAGAGATAGCACCAACCGGCCGCGCTTCGGTTCATCTGGAGCGCGGCATTTGTTGCGTCTTGCTTGAATCGGCGCCGGGACCACGCTCGGCGCCTTTTGCCGTGGAGACACCGAAAGTTAATCTGAACTGCGGCGATCGAATCGCCTGCTTGACCGTGACGCGTAGTCTGTCCGTTCCGGAGTTGGTCGAAGTGGTCGAAAAGTATTACGAACTCGTCGGCCCTCGCCATCTCCTGTGGGATTTCACCCAAGCGGACTTGTCCCGGATCAACGACGAGAACTTCGCGGACATCGCGGCCGTCGCCGC
>DASZYH010000173.1:0-9385 GCA_035545515.1 Opitutaceae bacterium | reverse complement strand
ACCTTCGCCCGCGGCGGCGAGCCGGTCCGCTCGGCGGTCTCGCTCAGCGAGGTGGTCAAGGAGGCGGCGGAGTTCGGCCTGCACGGCGCCGCCGCCCGCTGCGAATTCGAGTTCGCCCCCGACCTCCGGCCCGCCGATGTCGACAAGGGGCAGATCGGCCAGGTCGTGCAGAATCTCGTCATCAACGCGGTCCAGGCCATGCCGGGCGGCGGGGTGATCCGGGTGCGCCTCAGCAACGAGCACCTCGCGGCCGGCGTCACGCCGTTGCCCGCGGGTGATTACGTCCGGCTGGAGATCGCGGACTCCGGCGGCGGCATCGCCCCGGAGCACCTCGGCCGGATCTTCGAACCGTTTTTCACGACCAAGGAATACGGCACGGGGCTGGGCCTCGCGACGGTCTATTCCGTCATTCGCAAGCACAGCGGGCACATCACGGTCGAGTCGGTTGTCGGCCAGGGCACCACCTTCCGGATGTGGCTGCCGGTGGCACGGTCGGTGCCCGCCAACGGCACCAATCCTCCGGGTTTCGTCGAGAAGATGCGCGGACGCATCCTGTTCATGGACGACGAGGCTCCCATCCGGACGATGACGAAGGCGCTGCTCGAGCGCCTCGGGCTGGAGGCCACGCTCGCCTGCGACGGGGCGGAGGCGATCCGCGAATACACGGTCGCCCACGCCTCCGGCCGGCCCTTCCACGCGGTCATCATGGACCTGACCGTCCCCGGCGCGATGGGCGGTGCCGAGGCGATGCGCGAGATCCTGCGGATCGACCCGGAGGCGCGCGGCATCGTCTCGAGCGGCTATTCCAGCGATCCGGTCATGGCGAATTTTCGCGCCCACGGCTTCCGCGGCATGGTGCCGAAACCGTACCGGGTCGGCGATTTTGCCCGGACCCTGCGCGAGGTGCTCCACGACACCGCTCCGGCGGAGGGATCCCGGATGATCGGATAGGTCAGCTCCCCCGTCCGTCGAGTTGCGCTTCCGGTCCGCCCACGCATGGTGCGCACCATGCAGCGCCTGTTCGCTTTGGGAATCGTGCTCCTGGCCGGCGCGGTCGCGACCCGCGCCCAGACCGCGGCGCTGCGCGCCAGCACGCCGGAAGTGCGGAAGGAGGTTGTCCGGACCATCGACGCGCAGCTCGGCGCATTTCGGCGGCACGATATCGCGGCGGCCTTTTCGCTGGCCGCGCCGGCGTTGCAGCTGGCGCACCCGCTGCCGGGCTTCGCCGCCATCGTCGAGGTCAACTACCCCGAGATCTGGACGAACCAGCGCGCCGACTACGGAATCGTGCGAGACGACGGAACCACGGCGACCGTGCTCGTGCACGTCACGGGCGCCCACGGCGGCGCATCGTACGATTTCACCCTCGTGAAGCAGCCCGCCGGCTGGCGCGTGGCCGACGTTCTCCGCCACGAGCCAACCCAAGACGACGCGCTGTAAGCGCTTCTGCCTTCGCACTGGGCTACGGTGGACAACCTGGCGGCCAAGGGACCCTCCTCCGCCCAAGCGCTACAGGCGGGCAAACTGGCCGCCCTACCTTCAATGCTCTGATTGATCATGGTAGGGCGCGGAGCCAGCCCTCCTTAGCTTCAGCGAAGGAGGGTCCCTTCCGCGCCTCAAATGGCGGTGATGCCTGGTTGCTGGCGACGAGGCAGGAGTTGATCCCTTGGCGCGGTGCCCTCACCGCGCACCGCGCGCGGGAAAACGCGTGCCCTTCGCCTCGCGGGGTGAGGTCACCCCGCCGACATCAACAGGCTTTTTCCTTTTTTCCCTTCGCGCCCTTCGCGAGACAACCTGCCTTGCCGCCAGATCGGCCGACATGGCCGCTCCGCCCCGCGCCGGCGCTCAATGCCCTTCGTCGAGATCGCCGGGCTTCAGCAGCGGCGCGAACATCGCCTTGTTCGCCGCCTTCATGTAGGCTTCGCGCGCCTCGATCGTGCCGTCCTTCACGCGCGCCATCAGGCTGTTGTCCATCGTCACCATGCCGTCGGCGCCGCTGCTCTCGATGATCGATTTGATGTTCGAGATCTGGCCGCTGCGAATGGTGTTCGGCAGCGCCTCGTGCTGCAGGAGGATCTCGTGAACCGCGCAGCGGCCCTTCGGGACCCGCTTGCACAGGAGCTGGGCGACCACGCCCGCCAGGCAGCTCGAAAGCATCACGCGCACCTGGTTCTGTTCGTCGGCGGGAAACGTGTTGATGATCCGGTCGACCGTCTTTGGCGCGTTGTTCGTGTGCAGCGTGCCGAAGACGAGCATCCCCATCGAGGCGCAGCCCAGCGCCAGCTTGATCGTCTCCATCTCGCGCATCTCGCCCAGCAGGAGGATGTCCGGGTCGTGGCGCATCGCGCCCTTCAGCGCCGCCGCGAACGACCCCGTGTGTTCCCCGACCTCGCGGTGCACGATCACCGACTTCTTCACCGGGTGCACGAATTCGATCGGATCCTCGATCGTGATGATGTGCCGGCACTGGTGCGAATTGATGTAGTCGATCATCGCGGCCAGCGTCGTCGACTTGCCGCTGCCCGTCGGACCGGTGACGACCACCAGTCCCTGGTCGAGGTGGCAGAACTTCTTCAACGCCGCCGGAAGCTTCAACTCGTCGAACGAGAGGATCTTCGCCGGAATCTGCCGGAAGACCGCCCCCTGTCCCCAGTGGTTGTAGAGGTAGTTGCCGCGAAAGCGCGCGCAGCCCGGGATCTCGTGCGCCAGGTCGAGATCCTTCCGGTCGAGGAAATCGTGCCAGCGCCGTTCGGGCACGAGTTCCTTCAGCAGCCGCTCCATCGTCGCGGCATCGATCGGCGCGTCCGCCAGCGGCTGGAGCGAGCCCGAGATCCGCGCCTTCGGCGGAAGACCGACCGTCAGGTGCAGGTCGGAGCCGCCCTTGTCGAGCATGGTCCGGAGGAGTTGGTCGATCGCGGCCATGGTGGGCGTCGTCAGCCGAGTTTCGCCTTCAGCACCCGGTTCGTGATGTTGGTGCGGGCGGTTTCGGCGGAGATTATTCCCTCCTGGCAGAGGTTGAACACCACCGTGTCCATCAGGCACATGCCTTCCTTCACGCCGGTTTCCATCGTGTTGCGCAGCCCGGCCGACTTGCCCTCGCGGATGAGATTCTGGATCGCGGGGTTGCTGACCAGGATCTCGCAGGCGAGCGCCAGTCCGCCCTCGACCGCCGGCAGCAGCCGCTGGCAGATGATGCCCCGCAGGCTCTCCGCGACGCTGGCCCGGATCTGCGCCTGTTGCGCCGGGGCGAACACGTCCAGCAGCCGGTTCAAGGTCGTGGCCGCGTCGCTCGTGTGCATCGTCCCGATGACGAGGTGCCCCGTCTCCGACGCGCTGATCGCCATCTCGATCGTCTCCAGGTCGCGCAGTTCGCCGATCACGATCACGTCCGGGTCCTCGCGCAGGGCGCCCTTCAGCGCGGTGAAGAACGACTTCGTGTGTTCGCCCACTTCGCGTTGGGTCACGTTGCACCCGCGCGCCGGCTGCACGACCTCGATCGGGTCCTCGACTGTGATGATGTGATCCGTCCGGGTCTCGTTCAGGTACGCCACCATCGACGCGAGGGTCGTCGTCTTGCCGGCGCCGACGGGTCCGGTGACGAGGATCAGCCCGTTGTGGTAGGAGAGGAGTTTCTTGATCGTCTCCAGGTGCGGGGCGAACCCGAGCTCGGCCATCGGCTTGATCTGCGACGGCACCATCCGGTACGCCCCGGCCGCCCCGTTCTTGTGGAACATCAGGTTGACGCGGTACCGGTCGCTGCGGCCGAGCGCCAGCGCGTAGTCATAGTCCTTTCGCTCGAGGAATATCTCCTTCTGCCCCGCCGAGAGCAGGATCGTGTTCAGCCGGAGGGCGTCCTCGGTCGAGAGCGGTTCGTCCCGGAGAAACGCGAGCGCCCGGTTCCGGCGGACGAAGGGACGCGCTCCGGTGGAAAGGTGAAGGTCGCTCGCGCCGGAATTCACGCAGTCCCGCAGGAGGGTGCGCATCGCGTCTGCCAGTGCGCGGTCGTCGAGTTCCCGCACCGCGGGAAACACGACGGCCGGCGCGGTCCGCCTCGCCGCCACCGGCGCGGCCGCGGCGTCGTCGGACTCCTCCGCGAACGGGTCGTCGGCCGGTGCGGCCTGCGCCGCTTTGGTGAGCGCCAGTTCGGCGAGCCGCTCGAGCGCCGCCACGTCGGCCACGAGCCCCGAGTCGATCAGCTCCTGCGCGAACGTCATCAGGTCCGCTGCATCGCCGGTTTTCGCGCGCGTGGCGCGCGCCTGGGCGGCCGAAATGAGGCCTTGGTCGATGGCCAGCCGGGCCAGCCACGCGGTGTCGCGATTCATGTGGGATTCAGGGGAAGCGGGACGCCGGCGAGGTTGGACGCGAGGCCAATGCCGGCAAGTCCGAAAGATTTACGATTGCCTGACCTGCTTTCGGGGAAACTGTTGACTCCAACCCCGGTCAGACGCCGCCCATGCCTATCATGAACTCCTCCATGCGTCGGATTCGCCTCCTTGCCGCCATGCTCGTCGTGGCGCCCGTCCTTGTCACCTCGGGCTGTCTGGCTGTGGCCGCCGGCGCGGCGGGAGCCGGCACCGTCGCGTACATTCGCGGCGAGCTGGACGCCACCGTGGGCTACAACCTCGACGCCGTCGACCGCGCGGCCAATCAGGCGGGACAGCAGCTTCAGTTTGCGAAGATCAACGAGAGTGCCGATGCGTTCACCCGCGTGATCACCTTGCGCACCGCGGAGGACAAGAAGGTCGAGATCAAGCTCCGGCGCAGCGGCGACGCTCTGACCCGAGTGGAGATTCGCGTGGGACTGTTCGGCGACGAGGCGATCTCCCGCGCGTTGCTCGAGAAGATTCAGGCGAACCTCTGAGCCAGGGCGACTCAGTCGGAGCGCGAATTGACCTTGGCCGGAAGCATGCAATGGGAGAACCGCGTACCGAGCGAAGCGACATCAGCCATGAACGCGAATCAACGCGAATTGCATGTTCGCGCGGCGCGCGCGGTGGGCCCAGCCTTCGCACGAGGCTGCGGCAGGCACGTCACCGCGCCCACAGCGGATCGACTCCCGCGCGTTAGAGCGGAACCACACGCAGCGCCAGACCGTCGGGATCACGTCCGCCCTTGGGAGACGCCGCGCCCGCCCGGGCGAATGTCGCCTCGACCAATCCCAGCGCACCCGGTGGCTGCGGCTGCCGGATCCCGCCCCAACGATTCAGTCCGAGGTGGTGGTGATATCCGTCCGCGGCGAGGAATCGCGCGTCCGGGTACGATCGCTGCGTGACCTGCATTCCGAGCGCCTCCGTGTAAAACCGTTCGCTGCGGTCGAGTTCCGTCACCCGCAAATGTAGGTGCCCCCAGCGTGCGCCGGCCAGCGGGTGATCGGCCGGCGCCGCGGCGGCGCCCAGGAGCGAATCGAGATCCAGCGGCGCGGTGACCATTTCCACCTCGCCGGCCTTCATCGGCCACTCGCTGCGCGGACGATCGGCGTAGAACTCCAGGCCATTGCCGTCCGGGTCCGAGAAGTAGAGTGCCTCACTGACGCGATGGTCGGAGAACCCATCGAAGCTCAGTTTCCGCCGGGCGGCGACGAGCAGCCACGCGCCAAGATCCGAGCGGCTCGGAAACAGGAGTGCCGCGTGAAAAAGGCCCGCCGCATCGCGCGGCGCCGCCGGTGCCCTGGCATCCTCGACCAGTGACAGCAGGGGAGGAGCGCCCGGCGCGACCGACAGTTCCGCGTCGGCCGGTTGCCGGCGCGTGAGCTCGAAACCGACCTGGCCGACGTAGAACTCGAGGCTCCGGTCGAGGTTCGGGACGCGGAGCGTCACGTGACGAAGTTCGAGGGTGTGACTCATGGAGAACCGTCCCGCTCGGAAGCGCCCAGCCGGCCGGGCGCATGGGAACTGGAAATGGAAGCCGTCATTGGCCACACCATCGCCCGGTGCCGCGCCAAAGCCAGCGGTTCCGCGCCGTGCGCCGTCGGTGGTCTCACCATCCCGCCGGCCGCCCCGCGGCGGGGTAATTCACCGCCGATCGCGGGAACCGCCTTGGCTCCAGGAGATTAGCGTCCCCGCATTGTTCGCGAATCCGTCCATTCTCCGTGATTGCAAATCAAGAGGTTTCGCAGAGGCTTTTCCGTTTCCGATTGTCATGTTGAAGAAAATTTTCGCGAAGCTGCGTCAAACGATCGCGCCTTCGCCAGAGTCCCGTCCGGGACCGGCTCCCGCCGGCAAATCACTTCCCAAGCCGCAGAGCGGCGCAGGCCGCAGCCCACGTTCCGACGCCCCCGGTGGCGGCGGCGGACGTCCCCGGGGCGGTGGTTCGAGTCACGAACCGCGCCGCGGCCAGAGCCAGGGCCAGGGCCGTGGTCACGACCATGGCCGCCGCGGCGGACCGGCGGGCGGTGAATCCCGCGGTGCCGGCGCAGCGGGCGGTGGGACGGGCGGCGGCAGCGCTGGCGGCGGCGGCGGTAGCGGACGGGACCGGCGCCATGGGCGCGGCGGCGGCCGCCACGGTGGTGGCGGTCCGAGGACCGAAGAGCGTTACGAGCACCCGCGCCGCGAATCGATCAAGCCGGCCGTCCCCGTGGACGTGCCGAAGATGGACACGCCGTTTTCGAAACTCGGGCTGAGCGACCCGCTCGCCTTTGCCGTCCAGGAACTGGGCTATACCGACCCGACGCCGATCCAGCAGCAGGCGATTCCCGTCGTGCTCCAGGGCCGCGACGTGATCGGGTCCGCCCAGACGGGCACGGGCAAGACCGCCGCCTTCGCGCTCCCAATCATCCAGCGGCTCGGCGGGCACGGCGCGATGCGCTGCCTGATTTTGGAGCCGACGCGCGAACTCGCCCTCCAGGTCGAGGAGGCGTTCCACAAGTACGCCAAGTTCACCGACCTCCGGGTGACGATCGTGTATGGTGGCGTCGGATACGGAAAGCAGGTCGAGGACCTCCGCCGCGGCGTCGACATCCTCGCTGCGACCCCGGGCCGGCTGCTCGATCATCTCGAGCAGCGCAACTGCACGCTCGACCAGGTCGAAATCCTCGTTCTCGACGAGGTGGACCGGATGCTCGACATGGGCTTCCTGCCCGACGTGAAGCGCATCGTCCAGCGGTGTCCGAAAAACCGCCAGACCCTGTTCTTCACCGCGACGCTCCCGCCCGAGATCGAGCAGCTCGCCGGCTGGGCGCTGCACGACCCGGTCAAGGTCGAGATCGGCCGCGTGCGGTCTCCGGCCGAGACGGTGTCGCACGGTTTTTACCCCGTCGTGGCGTCACAGAAGTTCGATCTGCTCGATCTCCTGCTCGACCGGACCGAATTCAAGAGCGTCCTCATTTTCTGCCGCACGCGGATGGGCGCGGACCGCATTGCCCACCGGTTGATCGGGAAGGGCCACACCGTCGGCGTGATGCATTCCGACCGGAGCCAGCGCGAGCGGATCGAGGCCCTCGAGGGTTTCAAGTCCGGCCGCTTCGAGGTGCTCGTCGCGACGGACATCGCCGCCCGCGGCCTGGACATCGCCGGCGTGTCGCACGTGATCAATTACGATGTGCCCGAGAACCCGGAGGATTACGTCCACCGGATCGGCCGCACGGGACGGGCGCAGAACACGGGCGACGCGTTCACGCTGGTGACCGAGGAGGACGTGCGCGACGCGCGTTCGATCGAGCGCTACATGGGCGTGACCGTCGAGCGGAAGAAGCTCGAAGGTTTCCCGTACATCTATTCCGCGCTGTTCGACGAGAAAGCCCTCGCCGAAACCGCCGCCCCCAAGAGCTCCAGCCGCCTCCACCGCGGCATCCGCCGCTAAGGATTGGGGCGGGCCTACCCGCGATGGCTTGAGAGGTAGGGCGCGGCGTCCCTTCCGCGCCAAAGTTGGTCGAGCCCGATGTCCCCATCGGGCTTGCTCGTGCCGCTTGGAGCATTCAGCCCGCCCGGTCTTCACCCTTCGAAACCTTCGCGCCCTTCGCGAGACACCAAACGAGAATCCGAACTGTCTCGCGAAGGCCGCGAAGGACAGAAAGCCGGGAGCATTCTGATGTAGGCGGGGTGAGGTCACCCCGCGAGGCGCAGGCTCCGCTTGTTCCCGCGCGCGATGCCCGGCCTTCGCACGAGGCTACGGCGGGCACGTCACCGCGCCTACATCTGATCGACGTCCGCGCCCTACCTCGGCGCGACGCCTACTCCAGCCCGTTGATCGCGCGAAACGCGATCGCGGCCACGATCGCGCCGCAGGCTTCGGACGCGAGATAGATGATGAACTGCTTTCCGGACTCGATTCCCATCGTCCAGACGCCGAGTCCGACCGCGGGATTGAACGCCCCGCCGGAAATCCCGCCGACCGTCACCGCGCCGACAAAGACCGTGAAGCCGATCGCCAGGCCGTAGAACGAATTTCCCAGCGTTCCCTTCGCGGTCGCGACGTTCAGCACGACCCAGCACAGCGCGAACGTGAACAGGAACTCGACGATGAACGAGGCGACCGTCGGACGCAGGACGGCGTTGCCGGTGACGCGTCCGTGCAGCACGAGATTCACCACGAGGGCGGCGACGACGCCGGCGAGGAATTGCGCGATCCAGTACGGCACGACGTCGGCCCGGTCGCACTTGCCGCGCAGGAACGCCGCGAGCGTCACGGCCGGGTTGAAGTGGCCGCCGGAGATGTGCCCGCCGGCGAAGATCATCACCATCAGGATCGAGCCGATGGCGAGCGGCGCGAGCGGCGCGCTGTCGCGAACCGCGAGACCGACCGTGAACACGAGGAAGAAGGTACCGATGAACTCGACGACGTACTTTTTCATGGGGTGGGGGATTTCAGGGCCGCACAGCTAATCGGCACCGGGCCAGAATACAAACGGGATGTGTGCCCACTGAAGCCAGCATCCGGGGCGGATTCCCCGCCGGCCACTGGAGTCGGTACCCCATCACCGCCACGGGATCGCCCGAAACGGACCCATCGCGCCGCGACCGCCGCGCCGCCCCGAAGCGGGCATCCGCGGCGCGGCAAGTTGGGTGTTGAAACCGGCGCCGGTGATGCGAGGTTGGCGGGCTCGCATGAAACTGGAGATTCCCGCCGGTGACTTTGCCGGATACATTTTCGATCTCGATGGCACCCTCGTCGACACCATGCCGCTGCACTACCGGGCGTGGAACGAGGCGATGCGGGCGGTCGGTCTCTCCGGTGATCTCGACGAGGAGTTGTTTTATTCGCTCGGCGGCGTGCCCACGCGCCGGGTCGCGGAGCTGATCGCCCAGCATTACGGACTGAAGATCGATCCGCACGCGGTGTTCCACCACAAGGAGTCGCTCTTTCTCGCGCTCCAGAAGGATGCGAAGCTGATCGAGCCCGTGGTCGAGATCGCGCGCCGCGCCGCGCTCACGCGCCCGGTGTCGATCGC
>DASZYH010000172.1:0-2792 GCA_035545515.1 Opitutaceae bacterium | reverse complement strand
GTGGGGCCGGTGCAGATTCCGTTGTCGCTCCGGGTGCTCGGCCTTGCGGAAAAAGGGCACGCGCTTCAGCCACAACCGCAGGGCGTGCCAATGGATCAAGGTCATGACGCGGAGCGGCACCGCCGGATACCGGAGCAGCATGCGCACCAGGTGCCGGTCGGTCAGCGGGCGTGCCTCCCCCCGCAGGGTGGAGTGCAGGATCCGGCAGCCGTGGTCGTAATCGTCGATCCGGATGGCGAGCCGCACGTCCGGCGCGCGGAGATGGAAATCGAACGCGACGTCGAGGCTCGTGAACGGCGAAACGTAAAACTCCTTGGGCGTCCGCCGCGCGAACGCCACCGGTCGGTCGGGCCGCACCTGCGGCGGAATCAGGTAGGCCTTCACTTCGCGGAACGTGTTCGTCACCTCCGCGACGGCCGCGACCGGCCGGCCGTCCGCCCGGGAGCAGAAGTAGAACGACACGGGATTGAATTGGTACCCGAGGATGCGCGGCAGCGTGACGAGCAGCACGCGGGCGCCGGGGCCGGCATCGAAACCGCGCCGCGCGCACCAGGCGAGAACCCGCTCCTTCAGGCGGCCGCCGGGCCCATCGGGCGGCCCGGCGTCGCCGTGGTGCACCGGCTCATCCACCGGGAAATGATCCGCTTCCCGCCAGGCCGCCAGCCCGCGCCGGTTGATCCGGAGCCAGCGCAGTTCGCGACCGAGGCGGGGCAACTCGTCGAGGTCGAGCGCGAGGTAGTACAGCCGGTACGAGAAAACGTGGGGCCGCGGGGCGTGGCGCGCATGCCGCACGACGCATTCGAACAGCCGCGAGCGGACGGGTTCACGCGTGGGTGTCATGTGACCTCCAGAGCGCGGCGGCGGAGCCACGGGTCGGACTGCAGCAGCAGGCGGCAGACGGAGAGGGCGGAAACGAGCCCGTCCTCATGGAATCCGTATCCCTGCCAGGCGCCGGCGAAAAGGGTCCAGGTGCCGCTCAGGGCCTGCTCGTTCAGGGCGAGCAGTTCGGGCTGGGCGCGTCGTGCTGCGAGGTCGAAGAGCGGATGCTCGTAGGCCAGCGTGCGGAGGACGCGCGCCGGATCGACCAGCCCCTCGGCGTTCAGCGAGACGAAATAATTGCGCCGGTTCGAGACGCCCTGCAGCCGGTTCATCCAGTAATGCGTCGAGGGGTGCAGGGCGGCGCCCTCGCTTTGTTCCAGCCGGTAGTTCCAGGCGGACCACGCCAGGCGCCGCTCCGGCATGACCGATTCGTCGGTGTGGAGGGTCGCGGTGTTCGGCTGGTACCGGAATGCGGAAAGCAGGCGGCGCTCCAGCGGGCTCGCGCCCGCCCCCAGGAGCCGCAGCGACTCCGGTGGATGGCAGGCGAGGATTACATAATCGAAGGTGCGGGGCCCGTCGTCGGTGTCCAGCACTGCCCCCATCGGCGTCCGGCGTACCTGACGCACCGGGCAGCCAAGGTGGATGCGGGGGCGGCAATCGGCGGCGAGCCGCTCGACGTAAAGCCGCGACCCGCCGTCAATCGTCCACCAGGGATGCTGGGTGTGCAGCCCGAGAAATCCGTGGTTGTGAAAGAACCGGAGCAGGGTCGTAGCCGGGAAGCGCATCATCTTCTCCGGTGGCGTCGACCAGACGGCGGAACTCATCGGCGCGAGATAAAGCTCGAGAAAATCCGCCCCGTAGCCGCGGCGCCCGACATAGTCGGCCAGCGTCAGGTCGGCCACCGCGGGGTCTTCCAGGGCGGTGACGGCCTCGCGATTGAAGCGGTCGATCTGCCGGAGGAGGCGGTAGAAGGAGGGCCGCAGCAGGTTTGAGCGTTGCGCAAACAGGGTGTTGAGACTGGTGCCGCGGTATTCGAGTGCGCGCGGCCCGTGGCGGACGCTGAACGACATGTCCGTCGGCTTCATGGGGACCCCGAGCGCGCCGAAAAGCCGGAGGAGATTCGGATACGTCACGTGGTTGAACACCATGAACCCGGTGTCGATGGGCAGCCGCCGGCCGCTCTCGTCGACCCAGACGGTGTGCGCGTGGCCGCCCAGCCGTTCGTCGGCTTCGAACACGGAGACGTCGTAGTCGTGGCGCAGAAACCACGCGCAGCCCAGCCCGGCGATGCCGCTGCCGATGATTGCGATCGAGGCCATGTCAGTTCGGGCCCGCGGGCCACCCCGTGGCCGCCTCGCCAATCGTGACCTGCCACGCCGGACCTCCGGTGGAGGTCACGACGTCGGCGGTGTGGCTGGTGAAATGCCGGAGCAGTGCCCACTGGCGGAATTCGAAGATGCGCCGGAGGCGCTGGCGGACGAAGAGCCGCTCGACCCAGGCGCCACCTGGAACCGCGTAATCCACCTCGTCGAGGCACAGCGCCCCGCCTTCATGCGGCAGGAACGTGTGGGTGTGCATCCAACGCCGGTAGGGGCCGCGGCGCTGTTCGTCGCGGAACCGAAACGGCGGCTCCCAGACCGTGATCTCGCTTTGCCAGTACAGCGGGATGCGATGCAGGCGCAGCCGGTAATCGATCCGCGTGCCCTCCCGGACCGAAGCGGGCACCGGCGGGCGGATACAGAAATCGAGCCATTCCGGCGTGATCACCTGGAGGTTTTTGGCCGAGGCGAAAAACGGAAACACGTCAGCCGGCGGCAGCGGCAACCAAAGCTGAGCACGTAATTTCATGAGCTGGAAATCCGGTCCGTGTCCTCCACGCGACGGCATCGGAGGACGCAGGGAGGAGTGATAAAAGTAGACACAATGTCTATTAGTATGCGCCAAATGTCAACATTCTGTTCAGTTATTTGCGA
>DASZYH010000171.1:0-11091 GCA_035545515.1 Opitutaceae bacterium | reverse complement strand
CCGCAAATTTGCGCAGAAAAAACACGACTCCCGTATGGCGTGAGGCGCGGAAGGGACTCCGCGCCCTACCGGGCCGTGCCAGGTGCTGTTCTCCTTTCACTTTGGTTTCGGAAGCGGCGGAGCCGACCTGGGTTTTCCGCTTTTCCGCTCTCCCGGTTTCCCGCTCTTCCGGCCTACTTCTTTTCCCAGGTGTCCTTCAGCGTGATGGTGCGGTTGAACACGAGCTTGCCCGGTGCGCTGTCCTTGGGCTCGACGGCGAAATAACCGAGGCGTTCGAATTGGAAGCGCTCGTCGACACGGGCGGTGGCGAGCGAGGGCTCGATCTTGGCCCGGACGATGTCGAGCGAGTGCGGATTCACGAACTTCGTGAAGTTTTCCTCGGCGGCGGGTTCCGCGACCGTGAACAACCGGTCGTAGAGCCGGACTTCGACGTCAACGGCCTGGGTGGCGCTGACCCAATGGATCGTGCCCTTGACCTTGCGGTCGGCGTTCGGCTGGCCGGTACGCGTGGTGAGATCGGCGGTGCAGCGCAGTTCGACGACCGAGCCGCCGGCGTCCTTGACGACCTCGTCGCACTTGATGATGCACGCGTATTTCAGCCGGACCTCGCCGCCCGGCTTGAGTCGGAAGTATTTCGGCGGGGGGACCTCGGCGAAATCGTCGGTCTCGATGAACACCTCGCGCGTCAGCGCGATCGGACGCGTGGTCGGGTTCTCGTTCTGCGGATCGTTCGTGGCGGTGCAGACAATCGACTCGCCGGCGGGAATATTGGTCAGGACGACCTTGATTGGCCGGAGCACGGCGAGCCGGCGCTGGGCGACGCCGTTGAGCTCATCACGAATCGCGTGCTCGAACACGGCGATGTCGGTCAGGGAGTCGAACTTGGTCACGCCGACGCCGGTGACGAAACGCCGGAGCGCGCTGGCGGGGATCCCGCGGCGTCGCAGGCCGGAGAGGGTCGGCATCCGGGGATCGTCCCAGCCCGAGACGACGCCCTCCTGCACGAGCTGGAGCAGCCGACGCTTGCTCACGATCGTGTAGCCGACGTTGAGCTTCGCGAATTCGTACTGGTGCGGGAGCGGCCGCGGCAGGTCGAGGTTCTCGAGAATCCAGTCGTACAGCGGGCGATGGACCTCGAATTCGAGCGTGCAGATCGAGTGGGTGATGCCCTCGAGGTAGTCGCTCAGGCAGTGCGCGTAGTCGTACAGCGGATAGATGCACCACGTGTCCCCGGCATGGTGGTGCGGCGCGTGGCGGATCCGGTAGAGCAGGGGATCGCGGAGCCAGATGTTCGGCGACGCCATGTCGATCTTCGCGCGCAGCGTGCGGGCGCCGTTCGGAAACTCGCCGGCCTTCATCCGCGCGAACAGATCGAGGTTCTCCTCGACGGAGCGGTTGCGCCACGGGCTCTCCTTGCCCGGCCGGTCCGGTGCGCCGCGATAGGCGTCCGTCTCCTCGGGGCTGAGGTCGCAGACGTAGGCTTTGCCCTTCCTGATCAGGGTGACGGCGTACTCGTAGAGCTGGGCAAAGTAATCGCTGGCGAAAAACGGTTCGACATTGGGAGCGTCGGGCGAAACCGGCGCGAGGTAGTAGTCGGGCCGGCCGTTGCGTTCGACGGCCACGGGATGCCCGCCCTTCGGCTTGAAGCCGAGGCACTGGTCGGCCCAGCCGGCAATCAGCCACCGCACATCCTCGACGATGGACTCGACGTATTCGATGTCCTCCTTCGTCGGATTCGTATCGTCCATCCGCAGGTTGCACTGGCCGTTGTTCTCGCGGGCGATGCCGAAATTGAGGCAGATCGACTTGGCGTGGCCGATATGCAGATAACCGTTGGGTTCGGGGGGAAACCGCGTGACGATAAGCGGATAACGGTTCTCGGCGACGTGCTGCGCCACGAGATCACGAATGAAATCGCTCGGCGCGGGTGTCGCTGCAGCCCCGTTGGTCTCGGTTTTCTCGGCGGACATAAGGCGTCACGTTGTGCAGGCGTTTGGGTCGACGCAATCGCGCAGTTGGCGGAGACGTTGGCGGGGCGAGACAGTGGGAGGAGGCGGACTCCGTTGCGCGCCATGGCGGCCAAGGGACTGGCCGCCCTACCATGGTCTGGCGATCTGGCCCGCCTTCGCCGAGCCTACGGCGGGCAGCCTCCTTGGGTGCGGCAGGTAGCTGCGGTTTTAGGCGAGAGTCTCGATTGCTCTCCGCTGGCGTGCCAGCCGTCGGCTTGGCGGAGGCTGGTGCGAATGCCGGGAGTCGAACCCGGATCAATGGCTTCGGAGGCCACTACACTATCCATTGTGCTACATTCGCAACGAACGAGCGCTCATGAAGTGCCGGCGACCGGGGCGCGTCAAGCTTGCGGGACGAAATGATGCCCCGGGGTTCCTGCGACAAAAGAAGGCCGGCGTTTCCGCCGGCCTTTGGTCAGTCGTGAATTCAGTTGCGTCCGGGGCGGGGCGGACGGCGGGTCTTGCTTTCGACGAACTCGCGGATGATCGCCATCCGCTGCCGCTGACGCTCCTCCTGCTCGATTTCGTCGAGGGAACGGACCGCCTCGTTCTTGGCCATCGCCTTCCGCATCTTGGTCAGCGCGAGATATTCGAGCTGGCGGATGCGTTCGCGGGTGACGTTGAAGCGCTTGCCGACTTCCTCGAGCGTGAGTTCCTCGCGGCCCTCGAGTCCGAAGCGAAGCTTGATGATCTCGGCCTCGCGCTTGTCGAGCGAGTCGACCATCGCGTGCAGATCGTTCGTCAGGTTCTTCTCGCGCAAGCCTTCGAAGGGGCTGACGGCGTTTTCGTCGCCAACGATCTCACCGAACGTGGCCGAGTCGCCCTCTTCGCCGATCGGCGCATCCAGGGAGGCCGGACGCACGCTGACGGACTTGAGGTGGGCGACCTTGGCGGTCGGGATCTGAAGCTCCGCGGCCAACTCCTCGTCCGTCGGCTCGCGACCGAGCTGTTCGGTGAGGGCCATCGCGGTGCGGCGCATCTTGGAGATCTTGTCGACCAGATGGACCGGGAGCCGGATGGTTTTGCTCTGATTGGCGAGCGCGCGCTTGATGGACTGCTTGATCCACCAGGCGGCGTAGGTCGAGAGCTTGCCGCCCTTGCGGGGGTCAAACCGTTCCACGGCCTTGATCAGACCAATGTTGCCCTCGCTGATGAGATCGAGGAGCGGGAGCCCGAAATCCTTGTAATCCATGGCGATCTTCACGACCAGGCGCAGGTTCGCCTTGATCATGTGATCGCGGGCGGACATGTCGCCGCGGCGGATGCGCTTGGCGAGGGCAACCTCCTCGTCGATCGTCAGGAGGGCAGTCTTGCCGATCTCCTGAAGGTAAAGCTGGAGGTTGCTGCGCTCGCCGTGGGCAATCTGTTCGGCGGCGGCGGGTTCGGATTTCTCGAGAAATGACGGCGGCGCATCAATCGGCGCGGCGGCAAGAGTGGCGGTCGGGGCCTCAGCGGCAACAGGATCGTCAGCTACGTTTGAATGGCGAAGCGACTTTGCTTTAGCAGGCATGGTGGGAACCTCGTTAAAATAGAGGAATGAGCGGACCGGTTGTTCCCGGCGTGGGAGCGGAAAACATTCCCCGCAGCGAGAACCATTCCAGACGAACGGACGGTGGGCTTCAGAGGGACGTTCCAAATCACGCTTCGTTTCTATGCGCCGATCTGGCGCAAGGCGCGTCCAAACCTCTGCCACCGCGGCGCAGTCTCACACATTTTCCGCGCCGCCGTGTGTTCAGCCAAAGCCCTACGGACGTATCGGGCGATGCCGCACAGCGCGTTTACGCTTGGTAAACAGCAATTTATGCGCAGGACAATCCGTGAGCAGCGGAAGTTGCGATGAAAACGATCAAAGTCAAGCGGCGCACACAAGCCGCTGGCCAGCAGGCGGTTCAGAATTGCTCCGCCATCGCCACGGCCTTGAACAGCGCGGCGGCCTTGTTGATCGTTTCCTGATACTCCGAGGCGGGCACGGAGTCGGCCACGATCCCGGCGCCAGCCTGGATATGAATCCGGCCGTCCTTGAGGAGCGCGGTCCGGAGCATGATGCACGTGTCGCTGTTCCCGTCGTAGCCGAAGTAGCCGAGCGCACCGGCGTAGATTCCGCGCTGCGTGGGCTCGTGCTGCGCGATGATCTGCATCGCGCGAATCTTGGGCGCGCCGCTGACGGTGCCGGCGGGGAACGTCGCCCGCATGAGATCGAAAGCGTTGCGGTCGGGGGCGATGTCGCCTTCGACCTGGGAAACGATGTGCATCACGTGCGAGTAGCGCTCGATGACCATCATCTCGGGCACCTGGACCGTTCCAAACCTGCAGACGCGTCCGATGTCGTTGCGGGCGAGGTCGACCAGCATCAGGTGCTCGGCGCGTTCCTTTTCATCGGCGAGCAGCTCCTTCTCGAGCGCGACGTCCTCCGCGTGCGTGGCTCCGCGCCGCCGCGTGCCGGCGATCGGGCGGATTTCGACGCGACCATCGGTCAGCCGCACGTGAACCTCGGGCGACGCGCCGACGATCGAGAAATCGCCGGCCTCGAGGATGAACATGTAGGGGGAGGGGTTTACCGTCCGCAGGGCGCGGTAAAGGTCGAGGGGCGACTTCGTGAAGGAGCGCGTGAAACGCTGCGAGGGAACGAACTGGATGATGTCGCCGGCCCGGATGAATTCCTTTCCGTCCTCCACCACCTTCTCGAATTGCGGCGGGGTGAAGTTGCCGGGCGGCACGGTGATTTTCGCCACGTTCGCGAGCGGAGCCGGCGCGAGTTCGCGCGGTTGCTGGAGCAGCGTGTAAAGTTCGCGCAGTTCCGCGACCGCGGCGTCGTAAGCCAGCCCGGCATCGTCCCCGATGTGCCCGTTGACGCAGAGCCGCAGCGTCTGTTTCGCGCGATCGAAGATCAGCAGCGAATCCGAGAGCATGAAATACAGCAGCGGCATCTTCAGTTCGTCGGCACCGGCGGCAGGGACGGACGGTTCGATCCGCGTGACGTATTCGTAGCCGACAAAGCCGACGGCGCCGCCCGTAAATCGCGGCAGGTCGGGGAGGGTGACCGGCACATAACCGCGCATCTCCTCCTCGATCAGCCGGAGCGGATCGGCGGGCGTGGGGACCTGCTCCGGTGGGCGGCCGGGGACACGGATCTCGGTGGTTTCCGGCCCGCAGACGAAGATCTTGCGGGGACGGCAGCCGATGAAGCTGTAGCGCGACAGGTTTTCGCCGCCTTCGACCGATTCGAGGAGAAACGAGGGGCCGGCGTGCTTGAGTTTCGCGTAGGCCGAGACCGGCGTCTCGAAATCGGCCATCAGGTCCGCGTAGACGGGCACGATGTTGCCCTGGGCGGCGAGGCTGATGAAGACTTCGCGGGTCGGATGGATGTGCATCGGCGGATTTCGGCTTATGGGCGGGCGTCCGCAGCGCCGCAAGGGCGAATGCGGTCGCTGGCGCCGCCGGGTTGCCGCCACGGAGGGGCGAGGCGTCCGACGGCCACACTCAGCGGCCACTTATCCCGGCAGGTGTACCGGTTCGGGCGATCGGCGCCGAAGCGACGTCCGCCCCGCCGGGTCACTCCACCGTGACGGATTTCGCGAGATTCCGCGGCTTGTCGACGTCGCACTGGCGTTCGACCGCGATGTAATAGCTCAGCAGTTGGACGGGAATCGACGCGACGATCGGCAGCACGGCCTCGTGGCACTCGGGGATCGTGATCACATCGTCGGCCAGACCCTCGGGCAGCTCGGCTCCCTCGGTAATGATGGCGATGACCGGACCCTTGCGGGCCTTGATCTCCTGGATCGACGAAACGACCTTCGGGAAAATCTCGCCGGCCGGCGCGAAGACCACGCTCGGGCACTTGTCGCTGATCAGCGCGATGGGACCGTGCTTCATCTCCGCGGCCGGGTAGCCCTCGGCATGGATGTAGGAGATCTCTTTCAGCTTGAGCGCGCCCTCGAGCGCGATCGGGAAAAGCGACAGCCGGCCCAGGAACAGCATGTCCTGATATTGGGCATACCGGCGGGCGATCTCGCGGATGTGTCCCGCCTGCTTCAACGCCTCGCGCACGAGCGTGGGGGCCTGCTTCAGGGCGTTGGCGTAGCGCACGCCGTCGCTGAAGCTCATGTCGCGCATCCGGCCGAGGTAGAGTGCGACCATCGCGCCGAGCAGGAGCTGGGAGGTGAAGGCCTTGGTGGAGGCGACTCCGATCTCGGGCCCAACGTGCTGGTAAATGCCGCCGTCCGCCTCGCGCGCAATCGTCGAGCCGACGACATTGTTGATCGCGAGGGTCTTGTATCCCTTGCGCTTCGCCTCGCGCAGGGCCGCGAGCGTGTCGATCGTCTCGCCGGACTGGCTGATGACGAAGAACAGCGTGTTGCTGTCGAGCGGCGTGTTGCGGTACCGGAACTCGGAGGCGTAGTCGACCTCGACGGGAATCCGCGCGAAGCGCTCGATGAGCTGCTCGGCCACCAGGCAGGCGTGCCAGGCGGTGCCGCATGCGCAGAAGACGAACCGGTCGACCTGGCGGAACTCGGCGGCGGAAACGTTCAATCCGCCGAACTGGGCCGTGCTGCCGTCTTCGGAGAAACGCCCGCGCATCGTGTTTTCGAGCGCCTGTGGCTGCTCGAAAATCTCCTTCTCCATGAAGTGCGAGTGGTTCCCGAGCTCCGCGTCCTTCACCGACCAGGTGATCCGGTCGACCACGGGGGATACATCGATCTGGTCGAGGGTCGTGATCGAAAACGAAACCGGCGTGACGTGCACGAGTTCGCCGTCCTTCAGGTAAACCACGTTCTGCGTGCGGCTGACCAGCGCGGAGGCGTCAGAGGCGAGGATGTATTCGCCGTCACCCACGCCGAGGATGAGCGGTGAGGCCTTGCGTGCGGCGACGAGTTCACCGGGGAACTCGACGCACAGCACCGCGATCCCGTAGGTGCCCTCGACGTGCCGGAGCGATTTGCGGACGCTATCGAGGAAGCGGCTCGTGCCCTGGTTCGCGGGCTCCTTCGCGAAGTGGTACGCGATCAGATTGCAGAGCACCTCCGTGTCCGTCTCCGAGCGGAACGTGAAGCCCTTGCCGAGGAGGAAGCCCTTGATCTGGGCGTAATTCTCGATGACGCCGTTGTGGATCAGGGCGATTTTCCCGTCGCAGCTGACGTGCGGATGCGCGTTGGCGTCCGTGACCCCGCCGTGCGTGGCCCACCGCGTGTGACCGATGCCGGTCGTGCCGGAAAAACGGTGCCGCGCGGCCTCCTTGACGAGATTTTCCACCCGTCCGGCCTTCTTTGCCACGTCGAGGCGGTTCGACTGCAGGATACAGACCCCCGCGGAATCGTAGCCCCTATACTCGAGGCGCTTCAGGCCCTCGAGCAGGATGGACACTGCCTTTTGCTTACCGACGTAACCGACAATACCGCACATTTTTTTCCGAAGTGGTGGGTTTGGATTTGTGTTGGCGAAGGGTAGTCGTCCGCGCAAACGTCGAGCAAGGAATTACAAACCCCATCGGAAAATACCTTATGACGACTCACTCACGCGTGCTGGCGGTGATCATGGGCGGCGGACGAGGCACCCGGCTGCATCCGCTCACGGCCGAGCGGTGCAAGCCGGCGGTTCCGCTCGCTGGCAAGTATCGGCTGGTCGACATTCCGATCAGCAACTGCCTGAACTCCGATATCAACCGGATCTTCCTGCTGACGCAGTTCCAGACCGCGTCGCTCCACCGGCACGTGCAGAGCACGTATCACTTCGACCCATTCGGCGGCGGGTTCGTCGACATCCTGGCGGCGGAGCAGACCGAGAAGGGATCGGACTGGTATCAGGGGACGGCTGACGCGGTTCGCCGCAATCTCGTGCATTTTCGCGCGTTCCCGCACGATCTCGTGCTGATCCTCTCGGGCGACCAGCTCTACCGGATGGATTTTCGGAAGATCATCGAGCAGCACGTGGCGCGTGGCGCCGACGTGACGATCGCCGCGGTGCCGTTTCCGATCTCCAAGGTGGAGGGACTCGGATTGATGGAGGTGCACGACGACTGGTCGGTCCAGCGGTTCGTCGAAAAGCCGAAGGATCCCGCGGTCATCGCCGGACTGGCGCTCAGCCCCGCGCTCGAGCAGACGCTCACGGTTCCGTCGGAGGAGAAGCGCTGCCTCGCGAACATGGGCATCTACGTCTTCAACCGCGCGGTGCTGGCGGAGGCGCTCGACAACACGATGACGGATTTCGGCCGCGAAATCATTCCCGGGCTGCTCGGGAAGAAAAAGCTCTTCGCCTTTCCCTTTGAAGGCTACTGGGAGGACATCGGCACCGTGCGCGCGTTCTTCGAGGCGAATCTCGCGCTGGCCCAGCCGCTCCCGCCGTTCAACTTCTTCGAGCCGGAGGCGCCGATCTACACGCAGGATCGGTATCTCCCCGCCTCGAAGCTGAACAAGTGCGCGATCGACCACGTCGTGATTGGCGACGGCTCGATCCTGACCAATTCGTCGATCAAACACTCGGTGCTCGGGATTCGCACGTTCATCGACGAAGGATCCGTGATCGAGGACTCGGTCGTGATGGGTGCCGACTACTACGAGACCACCGAACAGCTTGCGGCGAACCTGGAGAAGGGAAAGCCGCGGATGGGCGTGGGGAAGAACTGCCAGATCCGCGGCGCGATCATCGACAAGAACACGCGCATCGGCGACGGCTGCGCGCTTTCGCCCGAGGGCAAACCCGACGGCACGTACGCGAACGGCGCGGTGATCATCCGTGACGGCGTGCTGGTCGTGCCGAAGAATGTCGTCCTCCCGCCCGGGACGATCGTTTGATTGCGGAGTGCGGAATGCGGAGTGTGGAGGTTTTCGCTTCGCGAAAATCTAAGATTCCGACCCGTAGCAGCGAACCGTAGGCCGCGAGCTTGCTCGCGCCATGGTCTGACGGTAGGGCGCGGACAGCGCCGCTCCGCGCCGCGGCGGCCAGCGGAGTGGCCGCCCTGCCAGTTTGCGTTGCCCACCGATGCGGGCGAAACAAGCGCACGCTCTACTTCGGTTGCGTCGGGGCGGAGGCCGGTCTGTTCGCGGCCACGCGGGATTTCCGTCGCGTCCACCAGATTAGCAGCGCACCCGCGATGATCATGAAGAAGGAGTAGAACGTTCCCCGGCTCAGCCCGAAGATCAACGAGATGCCCTCGTCCGGTTCCCGGAAGCGTTCGCCGATGATGCGGACGATCGCGTAGGCGATCAGGAACTCGCCGCTGAGCTGGCCCGGCTGCTTCCGAACGATGTCACTGCGCCAGAAGCGCAATTGGACGTAGGTGAAGAGGAAAACGCCTTCCAGGCCCGCCTCGTAGAGCTGCGACGGATGCCGCGGCAGGATATGGTTCAGCGGCGTGTCCGGCGGAGCGCTTTTCGGGAATATCATCGCCCACCGGACGAAGCTCACCTTGCCCCAGAGTTCGCCGTTGATGAAATTCGCGAGGCGGCCGAAAAACAGCCCCGCCGGCGTGGCGGACGCGACGATGTCGCCCAGATGAAGAAACCGCACCTTTTCACTGCGGGCGAACCAGACCAGCGCCAGCGTCACACCGATGAATCCGCCATGGCTTGCCATGCCGCCGTCCCAGACGCGGAACAACTCGAGCGGCGCGGTGAGCAGAGTCTCCGGCTGGTAAAGCAGGAAGTAGCCGACCCGGCCGCCGATCAGGACGCCGAAAACGATGACCACCATGAGATCCGCGACCTTGCTGGCCGGGACCATCGAGCGGCCGGCGTAGGCGTAGCGCACCAGGAGCCACCAGGCGGTGACGAAACCGAGCATGTAGGCCAGGCCGTAATAGCGGATGCCGATGTTGCCCCAATGCGGCCCGAGAAACGGGCTGAGCTGATCGACCCAGTACGCGAATATCATCGTGAGAGGCCCACGGTTGGAGCCGATCAATCCCGCCGCGTCAATCGCGGGTCGCGGCACCAGGCGGACGGGGGCCGGTGGCAGGCTTCGAGGGCTCGGGCTCGCCCGAACGGCGGAGCCGGGCCACGCGACGGTTCTTGGCCCGGGCGAGTTCGCGCATGTCCACCGCGATGTCGTCGCTTTCGAAAATCTCGCCGCCGATCAGGTGCTCAATCAGATCCTCGATCGTGACGACGCCCGCCGTGGCCCCAAACTCGTCGACCGCGATGAGGAGCTTCTGGTGCGATTTCAGGCAGTGCTGGAGCGCGTTTGCGGCCGTGGCCGTCTCGGGAATGAACTGCGCCTCGTGCATCAGGGTCTCGACGAGCGCGCCGTCCTGATCGTTGGCCTTCGCCTTCAACAGGTCGCGCCGCCGCGCGAGCCCGACGATGTCATCGAGGTTCCGGCCGAACACCGGCATCCGCCCGAACGGCACATTGGGGTGCTCGCGGAAGACCTCCGCCACCGTTGCCGCCCGGCGGAGCGCGGTGACGACCGTGCGGGGCGTCATCAGTTCGCTCACCCGCACGTCGTCGAGCGAGAGCGCGTTCGCGATGATGTTCGATTCGCTCTTCGTGAGCGTGCCGAAACGGGCCCCGCGCTCGGCCAGAAGCAGGATTTCCTCGTCGGAGCCGCGGTCGGCCTGGCGGGGCTTCACGAACAGCCGGACGATCGAATTGGCAAGCCACGTGACGGGCCGGAGGATTCGCCGGAGCCACCACAACGGATAAACGAGGTGCGGCTGGAGCTGCCGCCGGTAGACGACGCCGAGGTTCTTCGGCAGCACCTCGGAGCCAATGAGCATCACGGCACCGAACGCGACGGTGATGACAACGAGGACCCGGTCGCCGAAGACATGGGCTCCGATCGCGCCCACGACGACGGATCCGAGGGCATTGACGATGGTGTTGAGCGTCAGGATGGCGGAGATGGTTTCCTCGAGCTCGGCCTTGATGGTTTCGAGGAGCTGCCCCCGGCGCGGTGAACTCTTCTTGAGCGCCTCGACCTCGGCGACGGTGGTGCTCAGCACCAGCGCCTCGAACAGCGAGCAGACGAAGGAAAAGGCCAGCGTCAGGCAGATGGCGATGGCAAGGGACGGCATGTCGGTGAGTGTATGCGATCCCGCGGTTTGGCAATTTATTCATCCGTCGAGGCTGATCGGTGTGGGGCGGGG
>DASZYH010000170.1:0-26650 GCA_035545515.1 Opitutaceae bacterium | reverse complement strand
GTCCGACCGGTCGGACACCCCGGGGCCGGCATGTCGGACACGATGTCCGACGTCGGACATTGGCGTCGGACACGCCTACCCGGGGGTGTCCGACTTACCGCCACAGGTCGGACATTGCAGGGTGTCGGACATCAGGGTCGGACACATCCCCCGGGGTGTCGGACAGCGGTCGGACACGATGTCCGACATTGTCCGACCGGTCGGACATCATGGGGGCGCCGACATGTCGGACACGGTGTCCGACGTCGGACATTGGCGTCGGACACGCCTACCCGGGGGTGTCCGACTTACCGCCACAGGTCGGACATCGCAGGGGGTCGGACATCAGGGTCGGACACATCCCCCGGGGTGTCGGACAGGCGCGTCGGACACCGGAAGCTTGCAGGGGGAGAACCGCGAATGAACGCGAATCGACGCGAATTCACAGTCAAATTGCGGCGCTCGGTTCATTGGGATTCGATCCGACGCTTAGGCAGGCGCTAAGGCGTGACGGCGGGGTCAGGCCTGGCCGCCGTAGCCTTTGGCGAAGGCGGCCGACCCCGCCCTACATTTTGGGCTCCCCCAACTCCTAATTTCTAATTCCCAACTCGGCGCCGCGCCGGGCCGGAATTGGAAGTTAGCAGTTGGAAGTTTGGAGCGAGCACCGGCAATCGGTCGCAGCACCTCAACTCCTAATTTCTAATTCCCAAATCGCCGGCCTCGCCGGGCGAAATTGGAAGTTGGAAGTTGGCAGTTGGCGGCGAAGCACCGGCTCTCGTTTCCCCAACTCCCAAACTCCCAATTCCCAACTCGCTGCGCGCGACGCACGCGGCGCTCAATAAATCCTCACCTCGAAGACGCGGGCGGTGGGGACTCCGTGGGTGGCCAGGATCGTCAGCTCGACCTTGGCGCCGGTGACGGGGGCGGGCAGGCGGTGCACCCGCTTCCGCTGGTGGTTGTCGTCAACCTCGACCACCGGACGTCCGTCGATCGACAGGCGATAGGATGACACCAGTTCGGGCTGCGGGCCCCGGATCTGCCGGCGAATAAAGAAATCGCTCGGCGTCAGCATCAGCTCCCGTTGCAGCCCGCTGTCGAAGGTCACGTGAATCTCGCGGATCGCGGCCGGCCGCGGCAGCTCCAGCGTGAGCCGCGCCGGCAGGGTCTTCGACTCCCAGCGGTGGATCGCATCGGCCGACCACGGGCCGAATTTCGCGCGCAGGTCACGCGTGCATCCGTCGATGACGTTGGCCGCCGGGGCGCCGGGCTGCTCGCTGTCCGCCGTCACCCGCGCCCGTCGCGCCAGGTCGGCCTCGTCCTGATTCGACACGCCGGGAATCCACGCGTCATCCCGCAGCAGGACCTGCTGAAGCCGCGCAAGAAAAGCCGGCGTGGCCGCCGCCGCGATGTCCGCCGGGGCGTTCGCCCGCGCGAGCAACGCCGCGGCGGTGCCCACCGCCTGACCGCCGAGGGAGCAGGTGGCCATGACGCGCGTGCTGGCGAAGGCGACATGGGTGGCCGAGATGTTCCGTCCGGCAAAGAACAGGTTCGGGATGTTCCGCGAGTAATAGCAGCGCAGCGGAAGCGTGTAGGCGTGATCGAAACGCGTCTGAACGCACGGCGGCTCGTCCACCGCATCCACGCCTGCCGGCGGGTGCAGGTCGATCGGCCAGCCTCCGTAGGCGACTGCGTCGGGAAACATTCGGCCCCCGAGCACATCCTGCTCCGTGAGGACGTGCGGGCCGAGAAACCGGCGGCTCTCGCGCTTGGCGGGAATCGCTCCGACCCACTCCAGCGCCCAGTTGGCCGAGTCCGGATGCCGGCCGGAATTCTTGACGTAGTCCCACACGCCGAGCGCGATCCGCAGGAGCTCGTGCCGGATCCGGTTGTTGTCCGCGATCGTGTCGAGGTGCCCGCCCCACTCGAACCACCAGTAACCGTATTCAAAACTATGGATGCCGCGGTGCTGAAAGTCGGCGTCGGAAAACCGCCGGACCCAGTTCGGGGCGATAAAGCGCTGCGGCGAATCATACCGGCGCCCCGTGAACAGGATCGAACTCCCGAGCGTGAACCGGTCGGCCTGCTCGGGGGCGAGCGTCTCCCCGTACTCGCTCCGCGCCTCGCGGCCGATCCGGCAGTCGGCGCCGGCCACGTCGCCAATCCGGCCATCGCCGGTGCAGTCGGCAAAATAACGCGCCGTGATCACGAACTCCTCCTCCGTGAGGTGGGACAGCGCACGCGCGGCCCGAATCACTCCGCCGTCCATCTCCACCCCGATCACCGCGGTGTCGAGCAGCAGCGTGATGTTGGGCTCGAGCGCGACTTTCTCATAGAGCAGCAGATCCCACTGGCTGAAACTGCCGTGCGGGTTGCGCACGGCGTCGTCGAGCCGCAGTTCCTCGATCAGGCCGCTTTCGCGCAGGCCCGGCTTGTTGCCGTGAGCGTCGGCGCCGACCGCGTGCATGCGGACCTCGCTCGAGGCATTGCCGCCGAGCACGGACCGATCCTGCACCAGCACCACGCGCGCGCCGTTGCGGGCGGCGGCCACCGCCGCCGACACGCCGGCCAGGCCGCCGCCGGCCACCAGGAGATCCGCGCTCAGCTCACGCCGTCGGAAGGGCGTGTTCATCGATCAGGAAACGACCGCGCGAGCGCCGCGCACCGGGGCGCCGCCGCGACGCCCGCTGCGAAGCGGGCGCACGCCGGTTAGAAGTAGACGCGGGTCGTGAAGGAATACTCGCGGGGCGCGCCGAAGATCCGGTTGCCCTCGAAGTACGAGCGGTTCGTGAGATTGGTCACCCCGAACTGGAATTCCGTCTTCCGGTGGTGAATGGTCGTCGCGTAACCGAAGGTCGCGTCCGCCACGGTGTAGGCGGGGAACACCAGGCCCCAGTTGACGTCGTTGGCCGACGGCATCTGGGAGGATTGATACCGCACGCCCAGGCCGGCCGAAAATCCCTTCAGCGCCCCGTCCGTGAACTTGTACCGCTGGAACACGCGGAACGTGTCGTCGGGCGCATTCTCGAGCGGCCGGCCGTTGAGCACCGTGTAGGTCCGGAGAATGGTGGGATCGTTCGAGGCCGGCCGGTCGACCGTCTGCACGTTCTTGGTCAGATGGCTCGCGCCGAGGATCATGCTGTAGTTCGGCGTCGGCGTCCAAACGATGTCCGTTTCGTAGCCGGAAGTCTGGTCGCCGTTCACGGCCATGAGCCAGCCGACCTTGTAGCGCACGCTCGGATCAGCCGTGTTCGGGTTCGGATCGACCTCCGTGCCGGCGTTGCGCGGGTCGAGCGCCGTCCGGCCGGAGTCGGTGACGAGCACGCCGCCGCGCACGAGGCTGAACCAGCCGACGCTGGCCGAGAGCTTGTCCTTGTAGAGGTCGAACTTCAGGCCGGCCTCCTTGCCCGTGCCGGTGGCGTTCGGACGCGGATTGGCGTCCGCCTCGGCGCGCGTGATGACGACGGGCGGGTTGCCGTACGCGCTGCCGACCATCGAGCCGGGCTGGTAGGTCTCGCCGTAATTGTAGCTGGCATACGCGTTGACGCCGTGCAGGAGCTCCAGGACCGCGCCGTACATCCACGAATTGGTGTAGGTCCACGTGCGCACGGAACGCTGGAGCACGCCGCCGGTCGTCGTGATCGCGTCGTTGCGGTCCCGCGATTCGGTCACGACATGATTGCCGTCCCGCCGGAAACCGCCGGTCAGCCACAACCGGCCCCAGTTCACGCTGCCGGCCGCGTAGGCCGCCTGCGAGTCGGTTTCGTTGTAGGCGCGGCTCGGCACGCCGGCCGCATAGACGTCGTCGGCCCACCGCTGCGCGAGCGACGTGTCCGGGAAGGGCTGCGTGCGCGGATCGAAGTAGGTGAAGACGTTCCGGCCGGTGAGGACGGCGGGCCCGCCAAAGACGTTCGGCGATCCGGTGACCGACGGCAGGGTGCTGTAGTCCCAGGCGCCCTGCTCCTGCTCACGCGTGTCGTGCGAAAGCTGCGTGCCCAGGAGGAGCATGTTGTTGATCCGCCAGACCCGCTTCTTGATCACGCCCTCGAGTTTGCCGTCCAGGGCGTCGTCCTTCAGCCGAAACGAATCACCGCTGATCAGCGCCGTGTTGCCGGCGGGATAAATCCGCGATCCGTACCAATAGTAGTCCTGGTAGAGCCGCGTGTGCATGTAGCGGCCCAGGAGGCGCAGTTCGAGCCACTTGGTCGGCGCGAACGTCGTCTCACTCTCCACCAGCGACAGCTCGGTCTCGAAGCCGGCATGCGGGCCAAAGTAGTTGTACGCCCGCCCGTCCGGCGCGTAGCCGTCCGTCAGCCCCTCGCCTTGACCGAGCGTGACCCACTGACCGGTGGTGTCGTACACGTCCTGTCGCCAGGTGCCAAAAGCCAGGCCGATCCGGTTGCGGTATTCGGCGACGGTGAACGGCCGACCGAGCGTCTTCTTACCCAGGTCGAGGAGGGACTGCGGCGGATTGTTGAAGGCGTCCTGGTAATTCTGCGTGGAGGCCGTGTTCTGCGAGACGAGGTTGCCCTTCGCTTTGCGGTACTCCACGTCGAGCCGGGTCGAGAGCTTCGCGAACGGGCGCCACAACACCTGCGGGTTCACGAACAGCACCTGCGAGTGCGAGTAATCGCGCCAGGTGTTTCCGTCCTTGTAGCTCGCGATCACACGATAGGCGACGGTCGGGTTGAGCGGCCCGGTGCTGTCGAGGTTCACCTGGTACGAATCGTGGGACGCCACCCGGAAGTCCGCCTCGTTGAACGGGTGGAAGACCGGCTTCTTCGTCACGAGGTTGACCTCGCCGCCGAGGGTGGAGCCGCCGATGAAGACTGCCATCGGTCCCTTCGCGACTTCGACACGGTCGACGTTCTCGGTGTAGAAACCGAACTGCTGGCGGAGCCCGTTGCGGTAGGTGCCGTTGTAGGGCTGGCCGCGGAACCGGGTGAGATTCGGCTGGCTCTGGCCGACGCCGAGCCCGGGAGGGTTGTTGCCATCCTCGGAGTTCGGGTCGAGCGCGACGTCGCTGACGTACGCGAGCGCGCCCTGGAAACCCTCGAGGTTCGCGTCCTTGAGGAACTGGTCGGTCACGACCGTGATGGGGAGGGGCGTCTTGTCCAACGGCATCGCAATGCCGGTGGTGGCGACGGAGTTTTCCACGCGGTAGCCGGCGTCGCGCGAACTGGTCACCTCGAAGGCGGACAACGTGATCGGCTGGTCGTCTGCGGCAGTGGTCGACACCGCCGTTTGCGCGAAGGCGGTCGAGGCCAGGGCGGAGGCGAGCAGCGGCGCCAGGCAGCGGAGGGAGGTACGGATGGGATCATTCATGGGTAGCGCACTCGCGAACGGAAGGGTTCAAGGGGGCCGCGAATGGACGGGCTCCACCTCGTCGCAGCCGGCGCCTTGACACAAACGAACGGGTGGTGAAACCGTTCACTAATTCCGCATGAGCGTCACTCCCCGACCCCACACCACGTTGACGCAGGTCGCCCGGGCCGCGGGCGTCGGCCTCGCCACCGCGTCCTACGCGCTGCGGCACGACCCCAAGATCCCGGCGGCGACGGCGGCGCGCGTGGCGGCCGTGGCCGAACGGCTCGGGTATCGTCCGAACCCGCGAATCGCCGCGCTCATGACGCACATCCGCCGGGGCCGGTCCGTGCCCGCCGGCGAGCGGATTGCCTTCGTCTGGCCCGATCCCCTGCCCGGCGACCGGCGGCCCCGCTCGGTCTGGCTCGACGGCGCCCGGCGCCGCGCCGAGCAGCTCGGCTACGTGCTGGAGGAGTTTTTTCTCGGCGCCAACGACATGACACCCCGGCGGCTCGCCGGCATCCTGCGCGCCCGGAACATCACCGGTCTCGTGATCTCGCCGCTGCGCGCCCATTCGAGTTTTCATCTGGATTGGGACTGGAGCCAGTTTTCCACCGCGATCATTGGCAATGCCGTTTCCACGCCGGAGTTGAACCATGCCGGTCATCACCATTTCGGCGGCATGCGGCTGGCGCTCGGGCGGCTGGAGGAGGCGGGCTTCCGGCGGGTCGCCGCGCTGCTCGACGAGGACATCAACGAGCGCGCCCGCCGGTCTTGGTCCGCGGCGTTTCTCGAACATCATCCCAACCGGACCGGAGCGCGCCGGTTCCTCGCGACCACGACGGAAGCCAATGTGGCCGCCGCGGCCCGACGGCTGTGGAAACGGCGGCCCGACGCACTCATCACCACCCTGCCCCTGCTCACCCGGCTGCGTTCCGTTCGCGCCGAGCCGCCGGCGGGGACCAAGATCGCCCTGCTCGACTGGCAGCCGAACTCAAACGGGTGGGCGGGCATCGACCAATGCGAGGAGGTCATCGCCGGCAACGCGATCGACCTCGTGGTCGGGCAACTGCACCGCAACGAACGGGGCGTCCCCACCCACGTTCAGATGCTTCTGTTTCCGGGAATCTGGCGGAATTCGGGCGACGCAACGAAGACAGGGTGAGGGCGGGGGCGCGGAAGGGGCGCTCCTTCGCACCGGACGGGTGGCGGCCAAGGGACTGGCCGCCCTACCCGCTAAGCCGAGCCTACCTCACCGCCGCCGGCTTCCAGCTCAGGACGATCAGATAGGTGTCGCTCGGCAGCAGCGTGAGCGTGCACGAGGACGCGTTCGACTGCGTCGTGATCGGTGTGGTCCCCTTTTCGACGTCGTAGACCTCGGCCCGCGGGAATGTCTTTCCGAAATGAACCGTGTCCATGGCTTCCTTCTCGGAACCGTTCATGAGCTGCTCCGAGTACACGGCGATCACGTATTCCCCGGTCGGCTTCTGGAGGATGAAATGGGAGACCGACGTCGTGTTCGCAAATGACACGTCGAGCCCTCCCGGAACGAAGGTGGCAGCCTCACCAGGTGCGTACCTCAGTGAGGGGTTCGAGCACTGCAGGAGGGTCGTCAACGTGTGGAAATAGGTCGCGACCGGGTTTTCCCGCCCGTCCGCCGTGAAAAAACCGTACGAGCCCTCCACCGCCCCATCCTGCAGCCCGTAGACGAGGTAGCCGGCGTCGCCGGCGGCGGCGCTGTCGAAGGCGCCCATCACCAGGTACCGGCCAAAGACGGCCGGTGAAAGTCCGGAGCGAGCGTAGCCGCCGATCTCCGTGTGCGCGACCGGCTTTCCTGGCGTTGCAAGGAGCGCGAGCCGGCGGAGTCGCGCGAGAAGGGCCGCCGGCGTGGTCGTGCGGTTGACCAGATAGGGATGGGAGCCGCCGAAATCCGCGGGACCCGGCCGGTACTGCTGGTCTCCATTGGCCGGCACCGTGTCATTGATTCCTGGATGCGCCGGATGGTAGTCGCCTTGCCACTGGTTCGCCGCGGTCCATCCGGCGCCGAATTCCATCTGGTTCACCTTGAGGCCAAGGGGATGCGCCCAGTCGTAAAGCAGCTGCTGCACCCGCGCCGAGTCAGGCAGTCTCGCCCCCTGGCGTTGCGGATAAGGATCATCCTCCTCGTTCGGGCCGCCGACCGCATAGAGCAACCCGGCGCCATACCGACCGTAAATCCGCCGGCAGTAATCGAGCGAAGCCCGCTGCGTGGCCGGACTGCCTTCCAAAACGGAGAGCCACAGCCGCAGGAGCGGATTCCCGGCCTGCTGGACGCGATGAAAGGCGAGCCCGTCGGCCGTCTTCGCCGACGGCCAGTCGCGCTCGAGACGGACGCCCAGGTAGGCGATCTGCCGCCCAATCTCGGTTGGGTCCGTGTTCCATCCGGCGACACCGTCCAGATGCGTGTTCACACCCAGCAAATTGAGAAACGCCTCGCTCGAAACCGCCGGCGTCGGCGCGGCCCTCCCGGCCGAGAGCGCGAGCCCGGCCAGGCACGCGCCCAGCGCGAACGCGCGGCCACGGAGCGTTAATCGGCAGCGAAATGGAGGAGGAAATCGTGTCACGAATCGAGGGGCTGACCGGATTGGGAGAGAGAAAAAACGGACGCGGCGACGCAAGCCGCCGCGTCCGGAATCAATCCACCGATGGCGCTATTGCTGGACGAGTTCGACGGCGTCCGCCACGACGTAGCCGTTCGCACCCGTGTTGTAGACGGCGATGCTGCCGCCCGTGCCGGCGTTGAACGAAGCCGTGCCGACGAGAATCCAGGTGCCGTTGTTGACCTGCTCGTTTTCCGAGGCGGTGAACGTACCGCCGGCGTAGTTCACGTCGATCGGCGCCTGGGTCGCACGGTTGGCCGCCGCGGTCCAGCGCGCGTACACGGCGTAGGTCCCCGCGGTCGCCAGGTTGGGCGTGAACGTCACGCGGCACGTGCCGCTTTGGGCCACGGTGCCGGCGCTGAGATAATTCGTGCCGTAGTACCCGCTCACGCCGGTGCCCGCCGTCCAGCTCCCGCTGATGGCGACGCCGCTCGCGTCCGCATTGTCCATGATGACCGCGGGCGTGCGAGGCGTCGCGCTCACGGTGGTCGAATTCGGGCTCTCGCCCGTCGTGCCGAGCGCCGAAACGACATAGTAGTAAGTCGTGCCATCGGTGAGCCCCGAATCGACGTAAGCCGGGTTGGCGACATTGCTCCCGATGACGGTGAACGGACCCGACGCCGACGTGCCACGCTTGACGTTGTAGCCGGTCGCATTGGCGACGGGATTCCAGCTCAGCGTCACCTGGCCATCGCCGCCCGCGGCCGCCAGCCCGGAGGGCGTCGCGACGAGGACCGGCACGAACTCGATTGCATCGGCGACGACGAAGCCCGTCGTGCCGTCGGTCCGGACGAGGGCGTTGCCAGCGGTTCCGGCATTGAAGCCGAACGAGCCCAGCGGCGCCCAGGTGCCGCCGTTGGCCTGCTGGTTGACATAGCTCGTGCTCGTGCCGGCGGCGGACGTGACGTCGATCGGCACGTTGGCATCGCGATTCGCGTTGGCCGTCCAGCGCGCGAACACGGCATAATTCGCCGCGAGAAGCGTCGGCGTGAAGCGGACAGACTGGCCGCCGCCGTTGGCGTAGAGATAGTCGGTGCCGAAATAGCCGGGCGCGTTGGTGCTCGAGTACCAGGTGCCGGAGATGGCGACCCCGGCTGCATCGGCATCGTCGACGATCACGGTCGGCGCGACCGCAGCCGAGTTGGGGCCCTCACTGGAACCGTTCTCCGCCGACACCACGTAATAATAACCGCCATTGCCGGCCGAGGTGTCGGTGTAGCTCGTCGTCGTGATGCCCGATGCGAAGGTCGTGAACGGACCGTTCACCGCGGTCGAGCGCTTCAGATTGTAGCTGGTCGCCGTGCCCACCGCATTCCAGGCGAAGGCGATGCTGCCGCCGCGCGCCACCGCCGAGAATCCCGCCGGGGCCCCGTTCGCGAGGACGATCAGGTAGGTGTCACTCGGGGCGAGCGTCAGGGCGCAGGAGGAAACGTTGTTCAGGATGGAAATCGGGGTCAGCCCGGTTTCCACGTCGTAAATCGTGACGGTCTGGAACGTCTGGCCAAAATTGATGGTGTCGGTCGCGCTGGTCTGCGCGCCGTTCATGAGCTGCTCCGAATACGCCGCGATCACGTATTCGCCCGTCGGCTTCTGGAGGAGGTAATGCGACACCGTCGTGGTGTTGGCATACGAGACATTCAACGCGCCAGGCGTGAACGTTGCCGCCTGGCCGGGGGCGTACTGGAGCGAGGGATCGGAGCACTGGAGCACCGTGGCCATGGTGTGGAAATACGTCCCGGCGGGATTCGCCACGCCGCTGGAATTGAAGAGGCCATAGGTACCTTCGTGGACGCCGTCCTGGAGGCCGTAGATGATGAAACCCGCGTCGCCGGCCGCGGCGCTATCGAGGGAGCCCATCACCATGTACTGGCCGAAGACGCCGGTCGACATCCCCGACGAGGTGTAAGCGCCGATCTCGGTCTGGGCGACCGGGTGGCCTGGGGTCGTCAGCAGCGCGAGGTTGCGAAGCTTGGCGAGCACCGCGGATGGAAGCGTCGTGGTGTTGGTCAGGTACGTGTGCGCCCCACCGAAGTCGGCCCCGCCCGGGGTGTAGCTCTGATTGCCATTCGCCGGGACGGTATAGTTGATCCCGGGGTTCGTCGGGTTGTAGTCGCCCTGCCAGTTGTTGGTCGCCGTCCATCCGGCGCCAAATTCCATCTGGCTGACGGGAATGCCCGCGGCGTGCGCCCACGACCACAACGAGGCCTGAACCGCGGCGGAATCCGGCAGGCGCGCGTTCAGCCCCTGGGGATATGGGTCATCCTCCTCGTTCGGGCCGCCCATCGCATACACCAGGCCCGACCCGTAGGTGCCGTAGATCGCCTGACAATATCCGAGGATGGTCCGCTGGTCGGTCGGACTCGCCTCGCCAATGGAGGTCCAGAGACGGCCGAGCGGGTTCTGGAGCTGCGCGGTGTGAAACGCGGCGCCGTCCGCCGTGATGCCTCCGGGCCAGTCGCGTTCGAGCCGAAACCCGATGTACGTCATCTGCTGGCCGACCTGGGTGGCGTTGGTGTTCCAACCCGAGTTCCCGTCGAGATGCGTGTTCACCCCGAGCAGGTTCAGGTAGGCTTCGGTGGACTGGGCAGTCGTCGCTGCGACCGCGGGCGTCGCCACCGCACCGAGGGACAGCAGGCTGGCGGCAAAGAGCAGGCGACGGGCGCGATGTGAAAGCGAGCGACCGTCGGAAACGCCCATCCCCGGGAGGGGACGGCGGCAGCACAGGCGAGCATGATCTGTTTTCATGGGGAATCAGGGGAAAGGGGAAACCCAGGGGGAATGGGCGGGGCGGCGGCGTTGGTGGAACAACGCCCGCGGGGCGCCAAAGCCATTGCCGGTGAAATCGTTCACTCTTTCGGCCCGCGGCCGATCCGCGTCCACGAGCGAAACCGCCCCGCAGGTGAACGCTTTCACCAGGCGGTTCGTTGTGCCGCCGGAACGGCACCGGACATTCTCCGAGGTAAACCACCGCCGCCCCGCCCATGAACTGCCTTCCCCCTCCCCTCTCGCTGCCCGTCTCCCCGAAGCCCGTCCGGGCGGTGCTCGACACCGACACGTACAACGAAATCGACGACCAGTTTGCCCTCGTTTACGCGCTGCTTTCGCCCGAGCGAATCGCGCTCGAGGCGGTGTACGCCGCGCCGTTTCACTGCCCCGCCCTGAACTCCCGGTCGACGTCGCCGGCCGACGGGATGGAGAGCAGCTATGCCGAAATCCACCGGATCCTGGAGCGGATGCCGCTGGCCCGGCCGCCGGTGGTTTTTCGGGGCGCCCCCCGCTTCCTGTCCTCGCGCGCGGAAGCGGTGCGCAACCCGGCGAGCCTCGATCTCGTCCGCCGCGCGCACGCCACCCCTCCCGGCGAAACGCTGTGCGTGTTTTCCAGCGGCGTGACCACGAATGTCGCCTCGGCCCTCCTGATCGATCCGTCGATCGCGCCGCGGATCACGGTCGTCTGGCTCGGCGGCAACCCGCACGACTGGCATGACGGGGCGGAATTCAACCTCCGGCAGGACGTGTTTGCCGCGCAGGTGCTGCTCGAGTCTGGAACCGGTTTCGTCCAGATCCCGTGCAAGAACATTGCCGAGCACCTGCGCACGACCGTGCCGGAGATGGCGGCGCATGTGCGCGGCCGCGGCGCAATCGGCGACTACCTGTACAAGATCTTCAGCGAATACGAGAACGCCGGCGACCGGGCCGGTCCCGCGGGCTGGTCGAAGCCGCTGTGGGACATCGCCTGCGTCGCGGTGGCGATCGTGCCGGAGGCGTTCGACTTCGTGCCGGTGGCGCGGCCGATGCTGACGGACGACATGCGCTGGCTGCCGGCCGCCGACCGCGGCACGATGGTGGTCGCACGCGACCTGAAACGGGACCTGATCTACGCCGACCTGTTTGCCCGACTGGCGGCCGCGCCGGCCGCGACCCGCCCGGGCGCCGGGATCGACATGGATCCCCGCCCTGCCATCTCCTGCGTGCTGTGACCTCACCCACCCTTGTCGTCATCGGCAGCTCCAACACCGACCTCGTGATGGAAGTCCCCGTTCTCCCCCGGCCCGGGGAAACCGTCGCCGGCGGCACCTTCCGCGTCGGCGCCGGCGGGAAAGGCGCGAATCAGGCCGTGGCCGCCGCGCGGGCCGGCGCTGCCGTCCGTTTTGTCGGCCGCGTCGGCCGGGATGATTACGGCCGGGCCGCGCGCACGGGGCTGCTCCGCGAGGGCATCGATCTCACGCATCTGGTCGAAGACCCGTCGCACCACTCCGGTGTCGCGGTCATCCTGGTCGCGGCCGACGGCACCAACAGCATCGCGGTGGCCGGCGGCGCCAATCTCGCCCTGGACGCGGAGGATGTCCGGCGCGCAGGCCCCGCGTTCGCGGGCACCAGAGTCGTGCTGGCGCAGTTCGAGACCTCGCCGGAACCCGTCGAAGCCGCCGGGCGACTGGCGGCCGCGAATCGCGCGACGTTCATTCTCAACCCGGCGCCGGCGCGGCCGATTGCGCCCGGGCTGGCTCCGCTCGTCTCGATTCTCACGCCGAACGAACTCGAAGCCGAGACGCTGACGGGCGTGTCCGTGAACGATGTGGCGGGCGCCGGCCGGGCGGCGGCGGCGCTGCGCGAGCAGGGTTTCCACTGCGTCGTGATCACGCTCGGCGCGCGGGGCGCGCTGCTGGCGCACGCCGGCGCCGTGGTGCACGTGCCCGGATTTGCGGTCGACGCGGTGGACACCACCGCGGCCGGCGACGTCTTCAACGGCGCCCTCGCAACGGCGCTGGCCGAAGACCGGCCGCTGCCCGAAGCCGTGCGCTTCGCCAACGCCGCCGCCGCCCTGGCGGTCACCCGCCGTGGCGCCCAGGAATCCGCGCCCACCCGGCAAGCCATCGACGCGTTTCTCGCGCGGCCACCCGGCTCCCACGCCTCATGATGACCGCAGGAATTCGAACGCGGCGGATCAACCGTTATCCCTTCGAGCAGGCGCACCTGTTCTCGCCCTGGTGGCACGGGAGCACGGCGCACGGCGAAGCGGTCGCGCTGCTCCAGACCGGCGACGGCGGCTTCGCCGACGGCACCCTATACTTCACCCCGGAACGCGTGCTCCGGGTGCAGAGTTCGGATGGACGGACCGCGTTCGAACCGGGACGCGACTATGACGTTGACGCCGCACGGCGCCGGCTGGTGCTCCTGCCGGGTTCGAGGATCCCGTTCCTCCAGGAAAACCAGTTGTATCCGGCGGCCGGGCGCCCGCGCTCCATTCCCCACCGGGTGCACGCGCCCGACCAGAATCTCCTCTATTCCGAACGCTGGTTTCCCGGCGTCCAGGTCGTCGTCGATTACACCCACGCTGATCCCTGGTCCGGCTACGTGCCGGCGCGCGCCACCGCCTCGCTGCCACGAACGATGGAACGGCTGACGCACGCCCGGAGCCTGAAGATCGCGGTGACGGGCGACAGCATCACCGTCGGCGCCAACGCCTCGAAAACGATCCCGCCCTACATGCCGGCGTACGTCGAACTGGTGCGCCGCGGGCTCGCGCGGTCGTTCGCCTCGCGCGTTTCGGCCCTCAACCTCGCCCGCCCGCGGGTCACGGCCGAGCAGGGCGTGCGGCGGATTTCCGCGCTCGCCGCGGTGAAGCCGGACCTGGTCCTCGTCGCCTTCGGGATGAACGACACCCACCAACGCGACCCGGATGGTTTTCGCCGACGGATCGCGACGATCATCGACGGGGTGCGCAGCCTTCGCCCGGAGACGGAGTTCATCCTCGTCGCAACATCCCGCGCGAACCCGGAGTGGCACTGGTCACCCGCCGAGGAGTTTCCGCGCTACGCCGCCGCGCTTCGGTCGCTGACGGGGCCCGGCGTCGCCCTCGCCGATCTCACCGCGCTCTGGACCGATCTCCTCGCCCGGAAACGCTACCTCGACCTCACCGGGAACGGCATCAATCATCCCAACGACTTCGGTCACCGGCTCTACGCGCAGACGCTGCTGGCCCTGCTCGTTGGTTCGTCGCCCTCCGCCCTTCTCGCATGAGCCGTCTCCGCCCCTCGCCTTCCGCCGCCCGGCCGTCCGCCGACGGGAGCGCGGCGCCCGGGGAGCGGCTGCGGCCGGGCGCGTTGTCCGCCTACGGGCTCGGCATCATCGCGTACCAGTATCCGCACACCGGACTGGCGATCCTCGCGATGCCGCTCTTCAACGTGGAGCTGGGGCTGTCGCCGGCGACGGTCGGTGCGATCCTGATGATCTGTCGGATCTGGGACGCCATCACCAATCCGCTGATGGGCGTGATCTCGGACAACACCCGCACGCGCTGGGGCCGGCGCCGCCCATACCTCGTGATCGGAGCGGTGCTGTGCGCGGCGGCCTTTCCGCTCGTCTGGTTCGCTCCGCGGCACGCCACGCATTTCGTCATCGGGGCGCACTTCCTCGTCAGCACGCTCCTGCTGTTCACGTTCTTCGCCATCTACTCCGTGCCGTACATGGCGCTCGGCCTGGAACTCTCGCCCGACTACCACGAGCGGACGCGGGTGCAGGTTTGGCGAATGTACTTCGGGCTCGTTCCGACCATCACCGCGGGCTGGTTCTACTGGTTTTGCCAGCGACCGGTGTTCGGCAGCACGGTGAATGGCGCGCGGTGGCTCGGCGTCATCGCCGGCGCCGTGATTCTTGTCACGGGTGTCGCGCCGGGGCTGTTCTCGCGCGAACGCTACTACCGGCTCAGCGCCGAGCGGGAGCGCGAGCCGTGGCTCGCGCAGTTCCGCGCGACGCTGAAGAACCAGCCGTTCGTCATCATCATGGGCATCATCACCAGCCTGACGATCGGCTGGCAGACGACCGACGCGCTCGGGTTCTACGTGCTCACCTACTGGGTTTACGGCGGCGACACGCGCGCGGCCGGCGAGATGATGGGCATCAGCATGACCGTCCTGGTGCTGTCGTCGTTCATCGCGATTCCGATCGTGCGCTGGGTCGAGACGCGCTGGGGCAAGAACCGAGCCCTGCGCGTCTGCCTGTGGTGCAACATCACCGCCGCCGGCTCCAAATGGTTTCTCGCCACGCCGGCGCATCCCTACCTGTGGCTCATCATCGGCGTCCTCGCGAATTTCTGCAGCCTCGGCTTCTGGATCCTGGTCAACTCGATGAAGGCCGACGTGTGCGACCACGATGAGCTGCAGTCCGGCCGGCGGCGCGAGGGCATGTTCGGCGCCATCGGCAACCTGCTCCAGAAAGCCAGCGGCTCCGTCACCTACCTCCTGGGCGGGCTCCTGCTCCAGGGGATCGGGTTCGATGCCGCGCTCGGCCCCAAGCAGCACCCGCTGTCCATTCTCTGGCTGCGCGTGGCGTTTTCGCTCGGCCCGATCCTCTTCCTCACCCTCTGCCTCGTGTTGCTCGACCGCTATCCGCTGACGGAGACGACGATGGAGGAGATCCGGCGCGCGCTGGAGCAGCGCCGTGCGGGGGTGTGAGTCCCGGTTTCGCCCGTCATGTATTTCAACAAGATCAGCCATCCGGAAAATTTTGTCTTCGCCACCCGCGCCAATCCGAAGCGCCGGCGCGTGGAGGTCGCCGGCCTTTCGTGCCGGTTGGAGGTGCAGTCGCTGGGCGGCGATGTGCACCGCGTGACCGTCGCGCACGAACGCTGGCCGCATCATGGCAGCCAGGCCGAACTGGCATCGTCCGTGCCCGGCGAAACCCGGCATCGGGTCGAACTCACCTCCCGCGGTTCCCTGGCGCTCCTCGGTCCGGACGGCCAACCGGTCCTCCGTGGCGCCGACACCGGGACTTTCGGCGTATGCGGCACCGCGTGGATGTTCCAGTTCCACCACGAACCCACGATGCAGTTCTACGGGCTCGGAGAGCACAGCGGGACGCTGGAGAAAAGCGGCCAGCGGATGAAATGCTGGCACACGGATCTGTTCGGCGATTTCAGCGCGGACGAAGTGCGCCGGCTGCCGCCCAATCCGATGTACGCGTCGATGCCCTGGGTCATCGTGCGACAGGGCGATTGTCACGTCGGCCTGCTGGTGGATCACCCGGGCTCGGTATTCATCGAGCTGGCGTCCAATTTCCTCTGGGCCCGGTGTCCGAGCCCGGAAATGCGGCGGCAGTCGTTTTATCTCGGGGCGCGCGAGGGGCAGCCTGACCTGTATGTCATCGTCGGCCCGTCGCTCCCCGAACTCACCCGCAAGCTCCAGCACCTGGTGGGGCGGACGCCGCTGCCGCCGCTCTGGGCGCTCGGGTATCATCAAAGCCGCTGGGGTTACGCCGGACCGCGGGACCTGCGGGCGATCGACGACCGGTTGCGACGGCATCGGATCCCGTGCGACGGGCTGTGGCTCGATATCGACTACATGGACGCCTACCAGGTGTTCACGTTCGCGCCCGAGCACTGGGGCAGAGCGCGTGACGTGAAGCGGGCGGTCGCGGCGCTGGCCCGCGCGGGCCGCCGCGTCGTGCCGATCCTCGACCCCGGAGTGAAGGCCCGGCGTGGCTACGCCGTCTGCGACGACGGCCTGGCCCGCGGCATGTTCTGCCAGCACCCCGGAGGACGGCCGTTCGTCGGCTTCGTGTGGTCCGGCAGCACGTACTTTCCGGACTTCAGCCGGCCCGAGGTGCGCGCGTGGTGGGCCGGGCTCGTGCGGACGTTCGCGGCCACGGGCGTCGCCGGCGCGTGGCTCGACATGAACGACCCCGCCGTGGGATCCGTCGAGCTCGACGACATGCTCTTCGACCGCGGCCGGCGTCCACATGCCAGCTACCACAACCAGTACGCGCTCGGAATGGCGCGCGCGTCGCATGCCGGCATGCTCGCCGCGCGGCCCGACACGCGGCCGTTTCTCCTCACCCGCAGCGCGGCGTTTTCCACCTCGCGCTATGCGGCGATGTGGACGGGCGACAACGTCTCGAGCTGGCACCACCTGCGCATGAGCATCCCCCTCTCCCTCGGACTCGCGCTCTCGGGCGTGCCGTTCAACGGAGCGGATGTCGCCGGATTCTTCGACAACACGACGCCGGCCCTGGCGGTCGCCTGGTACAAGGCCGCGTTCCTCTTTCCGTTTTTCCGCAACCATTCCGAGTACCGGACACGGCGCCAGGAACCATGGGCGCTCGGCGCGGCCGCATGCACCGTGATCACCCATTACATCCGGCTGCGCTACAAGCTGCTCCCCTACCTGTATCAGCTCTTCATCGCGCAGGCGGAGACGGGCGAGGCCATCCTGCGACCGCTGTTTTACGACTTCGCCGACACCGCGGGCTGTCCCCTGGGCCGGATCGATGACGAGTTTCTCGTCGGCCCCGCGCTGTTGCAGGCTCCGGTGGTGCACGAAAACCGCACCAGCCGGGCTCTCGTCCTGCCCGGCCCGGCGCGCTGGTTCTCGGCGCATGACGGACGGTGGCTGACAGGTGGACGGACCGTGACCGCCCGTGCCGCCGGCGGCGCCACGCCGCTGTACGTCCGGGAGGGCGCGCTGGTCCCGATGCAGGCTGGCGAGCGGACCGATGCGCGCAACGATCTCGCGGACCTCGAAGTCCACTGCTTCCTCCGCCCCGACACGCGCGGCACCCACCCGCTGCGGTACGCGTGCGACGACGGGGAATCGTTCGCCTACCAACGCGGCGTCCGGACGCGCTTTGCGCTCGAGGCCTCGGTCGCGGACGACGGGACACTCGAGATTGCGATCACGGACGTGACGATCGGCTATCGGCCGGTCCGGTTCCGCCTGGTCACCTACGCGACGTTCACCCGGATCCGCATCCGCCGGGGCGAACACCAAACGGAACTGGAATCCGCCCCGCACCGGTGGCGGTTCACGGGGCGCACGCTCGCCGCGCGCATCACCCGCCCGTATCGCCTGACCGCGAGCTGACCGCCATGCCGATCGTCGACCTGGGCAACGCGTGGTGGCTGGAGACGCCGAGTGCGACGTACGTGCTCGGCGTCACCCCCGAAGGCTGGCTCCAGCACTGGCATTGGGGCGGGCGGATCCGGCCGACGGAATCGCTGGGGAACCTGCGACCCCGCGTGTATCGCGGGTTCTCGCCGACGGTGGCGGGCGCGGCCGACGACGCCCTGTCGTTCGACACGCTGCCATCGGAGTACCCATTCCCCGACACGGGCGATTTTCGCGTCCCCGCTCTCGAGATCGAGCACGGCGACGGAAGCCGCGCGCTGCGGCTGCGCTACCACTCCCACCGGATCACGCCGGGCAAGCCACCGCTCGCCGGCCTGCCCTCCACGTATGTCGAAGACGCAGCCGAAGCGGACACGCTCGAAATCGAGCTCGTTGACGCACCCAGCGGCCTCCGCGTCACCCTGGCCTACACCACGTTTGCCGGACAGGACGCGATCGCACGCTCCGCGCGGTTCCATAACGGCGGCACCGCGCCCTGCCGATTGCGGACGGCGTTGAGCGCGAGCGTCGACCTGGGCGAGCGCGACCGCTGGCGCTGGCTGCAACTTTCCGGGACCTGGGCCCGCGAACGGCACTTGATCGAGAGTCCGCTGCGTCCGGGGACGCAGTCGGTCGAAAGCCGCCGCGGCACGAGCAGTCACCAGCACAACCCGTTCTTCGCCCTGCTGGCGCCGGACGCCGGCGAGGAGCACGGCGAAGTGCTGGGTTTCAGCCTCGTCTACAGCGGCAATTTCATCGCCCGGGTCGAATGCGACGCGTTCGGCACCGCCCGCTGCCAGCTCGGAATCAACCCGGCCGGATTCTGCTGGCGACTGGAGCCCGGGGAGACGTTTCAGACGCCGGAGGCGGTGCTGGTCTACTCCGGCGCCGGGCTGGGCGCGATGTCCCGCACGTACCACCGGCTCTATCGCACCCGGTTGTGCCGGGGGCCGCACCGCGACCGGCCGCGCCCCGTTTTGATCAACAATTGGGAGGCCACCTATTTCGACTTCGACCAGCCGAGGCTCGTCGAGCTCGCGCGGCGAGCGGCCGGCATCGGCGTCGAGTTGTTCGTGCTCGATGACGGCTGGTTCGGCCGGCGCAATAACGACCGGACTTCGCTCGGCGACTGGCAGCCGAACCCCGCCAAGTTGCCGGCCGGACTGGACGGGCTGGCCGCCGCGATCCGGAAGGAAGGGCTCGCCTTCGGCCTGTGGCTGGAACCCGAGATGGTCTCACCGGAGAGTGATTTTTATCGCGAGCATCCCGACTGGTGCCTCCACCTCGCCGGACGCGAACGCACGACCAGCCGTCATCAACTCGTGCTCGATCTGTCACGGGACGAAGTCGGCGCGGCGGTATACGCGCAGGTCGCGCGCATCCTGCGCGACGCGCCCATCAGTTACGTCAAATGGGACATGAACCGGCACCTGACGGAGGTCGGATCGGCGGGATCCGACCGGCAGGGCGAGATTGCCCACCGCTACGTGCTGGGGTTGTACCGACTGCTCGAGCGGATCACCGGCGAATTTCCGCACGTGCTGTTCGAAGCGTGCTCCGGCGGAGGCGGGAGGTTCGATCCGGGAATCCTGGCGTACATGCCGCAGGTGTGGGTGAGCGACAACAGCGACGCGATCAGCCGGCTCTTCATCCAGCATGGTACGAGTCTCGTGTACCCGCTCTCGGCGATGAGCGCGCACATTTCCGCCGTGCCGAATCACCAGGTCGGCCGCACGACACCGCTTCGCACCCGCGGGTTGGTCGCCATGACCGGGGCGTTTGGCCTGGAACTCGATTTGAGCCAGAGCACCGCCGAGGAAATGACCGAGCTGGCCACGCTGATCGCCCAGCACCGTCAGTGGCAGACGCTGCTCGCGACCGGTGATCTCTACCGGCTGCGGAATCCGTCGACCGATGGCGAGGCCGCCTGGATGGTGGTGAGGGCGGACCGCCGGGAGGCGCTCGTCTTTCACGTCACGATCCTGACCGAGGCGAACGCCCCCTTGCGGCGGCTTCGCCTCCGCGGGCTCGATGCGAAAACGCAGTACCGGGACGTGGAAACGGGATATCGCCTCGGGGGAGACGCGTTGATGGCGCACGGTCTGGTGTGGGCGGACGACGGCGATTTTCGGGCGCGGTGTTTCCACCTGCAGGCGGAGTAGCCGGCGCTGAGCGCCGGGGGGATTGGGAGTTGGGGGTTAGTAGTTAGTATTTAGTATTTGGTAGTTGGTGGTTCGGAGTGTGGGGTCTCGCGAAGGAGGCGAAGGGGAGGAAGGGGGAGGTGGAACATCCTGAAACACTGAAGGCGGGGTTCGGCCTGGCCGCCGTAGCCTTTGGCGAAGGCGGCCGACACCGCCCTACTGGTCGTTCGCGATATCAAGGCGGGGTCAGGCGACCCCGCCCTACAACGTCATCGGATTGGTCGTGGTAGGGCGCGGAGTCCCTTCCGCGCCGGGTCGGAAGTGGAAGTTGGGAATTGGGAGTTGGACGGGGACTCACGCGCACGCGTTCGCTGGCTCGAACTCCTAATTTTCAATTTCCAACTCGCCTCGCTCGGCGGAGCTCACTGGCGATCGATCCGTATCGAGGCGGGGTCGGGCGACCCCGCCCTAAAGGTCAACCGCTCAGAACTTCACGATCGCGGACAGGATGAACCGGCGCGGGAGGCCGCGGGCCTGGTTCGCGGGGAGGTAGTCCTTGTTCGTCAGGTTCTTTCCGCTCACTTGGAGCGACCAGGCGGTCTTCCCCACCCTCCAGTCGTATCCGATCGTGGCATCGAGCAGCGTGTAGGAAGCGAGGAAGAAGTACGGATTCGCGGTGCGGCCCGCCTTCGACGAGGTGTACGTCCCGCCGCCGGCAATCCAGAGACCTTTCACGCGGCCCGTGTTGAACGTGTACCGCGTCCAGAGTGATCCCAGATGCTCGGCGGAACCCTCCGGCACCGCGCCCTTGATCAGGCCGACGGCCTCGTCGTAGCCGGCGACATAGGCAGCGTAGTCCTTCACCAGCGGATCGGACGCCGCCCGCATCGGCGGCGCGTCGAACGAGATCGTCTTGATGTTCATCAGGGTGGCGGTCGCATACACCTGCCAGTTGTCGAGCGGCGACCAAGTGACCTCGGCCTCGACGCCCTCGCTCTGGTCGACGGTGCCCTGGCTCTCGAACGTGATTTCCTGCGACGACGGCTTGCCGCTCGTGCTCAGGCCCGGAACGTTCTGGCGCGCCCGGAGCACGCGGTTGGCGCGCTCGAGATGAAAGACAGACAGGGTCGACGAGACCCGGCCCTGGAGGAAATCCGTCTTGATGCCCGCCTCGTAGCCCTTCCCGGTCGTCGGCTTCGCGGGCTCGGTGATCTGGGCGGGATTCGTCTTCGAATCGAGGTTGGCGTTCGGGTTGTAGTTGGGATTCGGACGCGTCAGCGACGTCGAGTCGAAGAAGTACGACTCGCTGTAGCTGGCGTACACAAGAAGGTCGGGTCGCAGCTTGTACCCGGCGCCGAACTGCGGCGTCGTCTTCTGGCTCTTCTGGCTCGTGCCGATGAGCGTGTTGTTGTCCCGCGCGCCGCCGACGGCGATCAGCCGGTCGTTGAACAGCTTCGCCGTGACGAGCCCGTAGACGGCGGTGTCCTTGCGGCGGCTGGTCGAGTGCGAGGAGACCGGGAGCGAATTGACGTCGAAGTCGGTGCCCAGATTCCAGGTCTTCGGATCCAGGTAGTTCCAGGACGGGAAATAGCCCGAGACCTGCCGCTGGACGTCGCTGCCAGTGGTCCACATGCCCATCGCGCCGATCAGCGGCTGCAGGCTGATCCCGCCGAATTTCAGCTTGCCGGTGATCTCCGCCTGAACCGTGTTGGTCTTGCCACCGTCCTCCTGCAGCTTGGCGCGGCGGTTCATGGTGACCGAGGTTGTCTTCGTCGGGTCGCTGATCGTCCCCAGCGGATCCTGGAGGTACTGGGTGAGATAATCGAAGAGCGTCGTGGTGGCGGTGCGGTACGCCGCCGTGGGCAGAACGTCCCACTGGGCCAGCCCGGTGACCTTGTGTTTGATCTTCCACTTGTTGTACGCGTAGTTCGCGCGGGCGGTCCAATTCTCGCCGAGCTTCACGTCCAGCTCGGTGTTGAGGGTGTCGAAATCCGACAGGCGGTAGTCGCCGTTGGCCTGGTAGTTGAAACCGCGGTCGTGCGGCAGGTCGCCGAGGAACCCGAGGTTGACGCCGGTGACATCGACGAACGCGAGTTCGCGGCTGAACGCGGCGGCATTGGGAAAATTCGTCGCGTTCAGCGTGTTCGAGGCTCCGGTCAGGCCGGCGATCTGAACGTTGGGGAGCATGCCGACCGGCGGCGTCTCGCGGCGCTTGGCCCACTCGTAGTCGACCGTCAGCGAAAGCGCCGGCACCGGTTTGAAGACGAGCGAAGGGGCGAACAGCGTCGAACCCGGCCGGTTGTTCGCGGCCCACTGGAAACCGTTCTCCGCCGCCGCGACGACGCGCGCCTGAAACATCTTCCCGAGCGGCTGGTTGTGGTCGAGCACCGTGCGCCAGTAGCCGTCCGTCCCGGCCTCGACGCGGACGTTGCTGAATTCGCGGCCGGTCGGACGCTTCGTGATGTAGTTCACCGCGCCGCCGGGCGTGATCTGCCCGTACAGCAGTGAGGCCGGCCCCTTCACCACCTCCACGCGCTGGATGTTGGCCGAATCGACATAGCGGTTGCCGACAAAACCGTTGCGCTGCGGCGGCGTGTCGCCGTCGAAGCCGCGGATCGAGAACCGCGTGTTGCCCTGGGTGAACTCCTTCGCGCCACTGGTGACGCCCGGAGCGTAGGCCACGATGTCAGGCAGCTCGCGCGCGCCGATGTCGGAGATGAACTGCTCGGTGAACGCGCTGATCGTGAACGGCAGGTCCTTGATCGGCGTGTCGATCCGCGTTGCCGAGACCGAGTTGCCCGCCCGGTAGCCGCTGTCCGCGCTCGTGGACACCTGGAACGTCGACAACGTGATCACCTCGTCGTTGTCCGGCATGATGCCGGCGGAGGTCGGATCCGCGGCGGCGGCACGGAGCGCGGCGAGGCCGGCGGCGAGCGCGATCAGCAACGCGCCGCGGCGGGATTTTTGGGCAAAGCAGTAGCTTGGGGTTCTCATGACGGTCATCGGTTATGCGGGGGAATTGACTCTGTCGGGGATGGAATCGACGCGGCGAATTTCGCCGCTGAAGACGTAAACGGAGGCGATCGCGAGCGGCACAAGGGCGGCGCCCAGCAGGAAGACGGGAACGTAGCTCACCCGGCTCAAGGCGGGCACGAGCCACGTGCTGAAGACCAGCACGCCTCCGACCGCGCTGAGCCCGCCGACGCCGGCGACGGTGCCCACGGATTTCCCGGCGAAGAAGTCGCTCGGGAGCGTCTGGATATTGTTGATCATCACCTGGAATCCGGCGAGCACCAGCGCGATCGCCAGCACGGCGAGCAGCGGCGTCGCGGCGAAGGCCGCGAGGAGGAAGCCGGGAATGGTCATCGCGCCGCCGACCACGATGGCCTGCTTGCGCGCGCGATCGACGGTCCAGCCCTGGCGGATCCGAAAGCCGGAATACCAGCCGCCACCCAGGCTGCCCGCGGCGGCGCCCACATACGGCACCCACGCGAACATCCCGATTTCCTGCACGTTGAAATGGAAACGATCCGCGAGGTAGATCGGCAGCCAGTTGACGAAGAGCCACCAGATCGGATCGAGAAAGAAACGGGACAGGACGATCGCCCACGTCTGCCGGTGACGGAGCGAACCCGTCAGCGTCAGCGCCGGCCGGCCGGTCTCGGCCGCCGCGGGTTCCTCGTCGCCCAGAATGTGCGCCCGCTCCGCGGCCGTCAGCCAGGCGTGCCGCTCCGGCGAGGAACGCGCGATCACCAGCCACGGCACGAGCCAGGCGAGTCCGATCGCGCCGACGACCACGAAGGTGGCGCGCCAGCCGAGGAGCAGGAACAGCGCGGCGATGACCGGCGCGGAAACGACGGCTCCGATCGACGCGCCGGCGTTGAAGATCCCCTGGGCAAAGGCGCGTTCGTGACGCGGGAACCACTCGGCCACCGCCTTGGTGGCGCCCGGCCAGTTGCCCGCCTCGCTCACGCCAAGCATGCCGCGCACCGCGCCCAGGCCGAGGGCGCTGCGGACCGCCGCATGCAGCGCGCAGGCGACCGACCACACGGTAATCGAGGCCACGAACCCGAGCCGGGTGCCGATCCGGTCGAACAACCGGCCGCCCAGCGCCTGGCCAACCGCGTAGCAGACCATGAAGGCCGAAATCACCGTCGCGTACGCGTCCTTCGTCAGGCCCGTGTCGCGCGAGATCGCCGGCCACATCACCGCGAGCGACGTGCGGTCGATGTAGTTGATCACCGTGGCCAGTCCGATCAGCCCGATGATGACCCAGCGAAGTCGGTTCGAAAACGGCATGGCACGCTCCTCAGCCGCGGGGGACGAAGTCCTCCCGCATCGGCGTGAAGAAATCGACGAGCGTCGAGTCCTCGAGCGCCTCGACGCCGTGCTCGACGTCGGTCGGGATATAGTAGAAGTCGCCCCCGCGGAGAACGCGGGTCTCGCCGCCGATGTGTGTCGCGAACGCGCCGGACTGGACGTAGGTGATCTGGTGGTGCGGATGCCGGTGCCGCGCCCCGACGGCCCCCCGCTTGAACTCGACGTAGACCGCCATGAGCCGGTCGCCGTACGCCATGATCTTCCGGCGCACGCCGCCGCCCAGGTCCTCCCAGTCGATCGCGGCAAATTCAATGAAGAGTTGTTCCTTGTTGGTGAGCATGAAAAGGGAAGGTCAGCGCTGCTGGAGCGTGGCGAATCCGGACCACGAATACGTGCCGGCCGCCGTGGCGAGGTGGTGCGAAGCGGCCTTCGCCGTCGCGGGACTCGCGACCAGGAGGGTCCAGGCGAGTCCGTCCTTGCCGGTGATCCGCACGGCCGTGCCCTCGTCGGTCGCCGCCAGCACCTCGACCGCAGTGATGGTCGGGTGATTGCCAAAGGTCTGCTCGCTCACGCCGTTCCAGTCGCCGTGCGGCTCGATCACGGAGGCGAACACGTGTGCGCCGGCGCCCTCGCTGCGCAGCAGGATCGCGTTCTCGTTCCGCAGGTCGAAGTTGGGATCGTGGGCGCCGACCTGGACGAACTTCACCTGCAGCGACGGCGAGGTGGCGCTGATCAGGGAGTAGTAGCGGTCGCCATTCATCCAGGTGAAGCTGACCGGCGCCGCGGGCTTCCCCTCGGCGGCGACCCAGAGATGCTGGTACCCCTCGGCCCGGCCGAGGATCGGGCGCTCGGTCGGGTGGTGCGTCAGGGGCACGTTGGTGTCGAGGAACGTGCCTTCGTAGTAGTACGGCAGGTCGTAGCGGTGCGGCTGCGCCGACGTCAGCCGGAACACGTCGAGCACCACCGGATACAGGAGATGCGGGTCGCGGACCATCGCAAGGGTGCGCTGCATCAGGACGCCCGGGTACGCCGTCCGGTCGACCGCGCTCGTCACCTGGAAATCGGGGTCGTGCGCGTCGAAGAACTCGCGCTCCGAATGCTGGTTCTCCGCGGCCTTGTACGAGCCGCCGTAATCCGAGCGCTCGTCGACCGTGACCGTGTTGTGGGCGATCGTCTGCTTCGCGAACGTCGTGTTCTCGATGAGGTAGCGTCCGCCGTCCTTCTGGTCGACGTTCAGAAAGCGCGCCGAGCCGTAGTCGGGAATGATCTCCCGGTCCTGGTCGTAGTAGATGAAGCCGAGCTTGTCGTAGTGGCCGTGCTCCATCCCGAACGAGGTGTACTTGAGCAGGGCGACCGACGGGTCGCGCGCGGGTCCGCCCCGCAGGATCGCAATGCCGCCCCGGTTGCCGTCGGGCCCGTCGCGATATTCGACGCTGCGAAACGGGAACGGCGGCGGATTGGGCGTGGTCGCCAGCGCGCGGGCGACCTCCAGGCCGGCGATCCCGAGCGTGACCTTGCCCTGGCGGCGGGCGATCGAAAGGAGCCGGGGATCGTGCCCGTCGTGAGCGTAGGCCTCGTCGACCGCGAGCACGGCGTCGTCCGACCGGATGTCCTTTTCCTTCAGCGCATCGTTGAACGGGATGAAGGCGCCGCTCGGACTCGTCTGCTGGAGGAGCGCAAAGACCGCCCGGTTCAGGAGATGGTCGCGCCGGGCGAAGATCGCCAGCTCCGGCTGGTTGTTCGCGATCGCCTCGGCGAACAGGAAGAAGGGCTCGAGCGCGTAGCGGGCGTAGTAGGGACCCTCGACGTAGTAGCCGTCGGGCGAGAACAGTTCGTCGAGCTGCCGCAGGTAGCCGGAGGATCCGTCGAGCCGCGTCCCGTCCAGCGCCATCTTCACGAGTTGCGGGTCGCCCAGCACGTACCCCGTCAGGCCGACGGCGGTGTCCGCCCACGTGCCGTGGTTGTGGATGCGATCGAACTCATGGGCCTCGTCCACGGTGAAAAACCGGGCCATTGGCCGGAGGACGTTGTCCTCGATCCGCGTGCGGTCTGCGGGCGTGAGCGTGTCGTAGACGCAATCGTACGCCTGGCTGGTGTTCACGAGCCACACCGTCTCGTTCAGCATCTGGTGGAAGAGCTTGCCCGGGGCCTGGCTCTTCGCCTTGGGGTGCAGCCCGAGCGTCGGGTACAGCGCCGCGTACTGGAGCAGCATGTCGCGGACAAAATGCGCGTACCGGATGTCACCTTTCACCTGATACAGGAAGCCGGCCGCCTGCATCTGCACGTAATTCAGCTTGTGCCGCTCGTGGGTGCCGCCGGCGGCGTCGCGCGGGATCGGCACGCTGATGGGTTCGGCCAGCGCGCGGTCGACGATCGCCTGCGCCCGCTGCAG
>DASZYH010000169.1:0-31726 GCA_035545515.1 Opitutaceae bacterium | reverse complement strand
GACAGTTTCGATTTTTTTCAGATTCACTTCCGTCACGACCTTCCGCCGCCGGTAGTAGAGGGGTGGGCGAAGACGGTGGGGGCGGAACGCCTGTGGCTCGCGCCGCGGTTGCCGCCGGCGGTCGATGTCGCGGCGCTCCTGATCCAGATGGCGCGCTACATTCTCCTGGATACGTTCCAAGCGGATGCATTCGGCGGCTCGGGCCGGACGGGCGATTGGGCAAAGTTTGCCCGGCATCAACAGGCGCACGCGGATCGGTTTTGGATCCTTTCGGGCGGACTCAACGCTGACAATATCGGCGAGGCACTTCGCGCTACGAACGCGCGGTTCATCGATGTGAACAGCGGTGTCGAAGCGGCTCCTGGCGTCAAGGACGCCGGGAAACTGGCCGCGTTCGTCGCGAGCCTTCGGGATGCCAGGTCGCAATCCCGAGGGTAGGCGATGCCAGGCCATGGCCGACCGCCTCTGTCGCGCGACCCGACTCCTACTTGGCCATTAAGGGCGCGCCGGAGTCGACGAACCGATACGTCCAGTGGAGGAACGTCTTTGGTCCCGAAGGCGAGATGGCGAACTCCATCGCTTCGGTCAGGACAGTCTGCATTGCGGTGACGGAAGGATACTTTTTGAGGTAGCCTTGCGCACCCAGTTCACGGGCCGTGTCCACGTCCGAAGGATGGTCGGACGACGAGAACATGACGACCGGCAGCAAATCGAGACCGCGTTGACTCCGGATCCATTTCAGAAGCTCAAATCCCGACATGCCGACCATCTTGATATCGAGGAAGCAGACGATGGGGAGTTCGGCTCCCGGACTGCCATTGGCAATGGCACCCAGCGCGACCGTGGCGGCGCCACCGTTGCTGTAGGGTTGAAACCGATGTTCGAGGCCGGTTTTGCCGATGGTGCGCCGGAGGAAGAAGATGTCGTCCGGTTCGTCGTCGACGGCAACGATAAGGGGCGGAGGAGGAATCATGCGTGAGCATCTAAACGGCGGCCGCGAAGAGGGCACAAGCAGTCCCGTTATCGGGATAACCCCGGAATTTCCTTCGGAAACTTTGCCCGACGGATTCGTGGGAGGCCGCTGATCCGCCGGTCACTCCGAGACCAGGCCAGCCGCGAACCCGACCAGTATTCCGATCAAAAATCCGGCGGCGTGAGCCATCACGTCGACGTGCACGCCTCCGGCACCGTAAAGCGCCAGCACTGTTCCGCCGGAGACAAGCGGCACGAACAGCGTTCGCCAGGCAATCGGCCGCCCCTGTCGCACGATGACTCGGAGCGCGCGACCGGTGAGCAGGCCGACCGCGGCAAACACGGCAGTGGATGCGCCGATCGAGCGATACGAGCCGGGATAATTGAGCACCGCCACGGAAAGATTGGCCACGATCGATGCAACCAGCACCAGCAGCCACCCGCGGGCCCGCCCTAGCGTCGTGATCATGGCCGAGAAGGCGAGGAGGCCGATGAGACCGTTTGATGCCACATGTTCTGCGTCCGCGTGCAGGAACAAGGCGGTGAAGGCACGCCACCACTCGCCGTGGGCGACGACGGCGTTCGCGTCCAATGCACCACGCTCCACCCAACTCGGGTGCGCAGCTTCTCCCCAATAAACGGCGAGAACAACCAGCGCCCAGAGAAGCGGTGTGATCAACTCGACGGGTCTTGAACCTGACGGAGGCTCGATGGGCGGTGGCGGCCAATTCGTGCTTTCACGGTCAAAGCACCGCAGCTGCCGCCTGATCTCGTCGATCCGCCCGGGCGGTACGAGCAACCGGTAGCCACCCTCAGTTGACACGAGCCAGAACGGTTCGCCGGCGGCGAGCACGACGAGGCCGTGGTCAAAACCATTCTGGAAAGTTGGATAAAGTCCGGCATCAGCCAGGTCGGCTGGCGGCATTTCCCCTGCGCTGTCAGGACTGGCGGAAACGGACATCGGCGGGGTGCTCGCTAATCGAAACCCGACGCCCCGGGCAAGCGCCGATCGTCGTGCCCGCGCGGATTTCGCCTTCCGGGCGTCTCAGCCCGGGGGGCCTCCCTTGCGTGGCTACAATGTCCGAACTCCCGCCGACCGGGACACGGCAGCCGGTGAAAGACTCGCTCCCTGGGCACGTCGGAAGAGCCGGGCCGGATTCAATTCGGTCGCGAGTACGGCGATTTCCACCACGCAGAACAACACTGCAACCGCAGCCCAGATCAGCTCATGGCCGGCGCGGGTCGCGAAGGAAGTGGTGTTGAGGGCTGGATGATCGTCCGCCGCCGGTACGGGAGTCATGGGTTTGCAGATCTAGACAATCCAGGACGCGGTTTCCGCTACGCGGATCGCGTATTTTTTCCGGATTCGTGTTCCAGGTCCGGATTGTCGATCCCGAGCGCATCGGAAAGGTCGGTGAGGTGTTCCTGCTCTTCGGCAATTATCTCACGCAGGACCTCGCTCAACGCGAATTCTCCCATCGCCTCGGCCTGCCGGATCCGCTGCCGATAATTGATGATTGTGACGCGTTCGTTCTCGAGATCGAAGCGAAGCATGTCCTCGGTCTTTTCGGATCGGCGTACCTCCTTGGGCGCCGCGATCGGGGTCCCGTTGAAGTAATCGATCTGCTTGGCAATTTTCAACGCATGGTCGAGTTCCTCCGCCGCGTGCTTCTCCAGTTCCGCCGCGATGTGATTATATGCGGCGCCCTTGATCGTCTGACTATAAATGACGTAGGAAATGATGGCTTGGTACTCGCGCGCGAGATCCTCGTTCAGGAGGCGGATCATCTCTTCGCGGGAGGGAGCGTCGGCAGCGTTCATCACGCCCGATCGTGCGGAAAACCGGCCGAACCCGCGATGGGGTGCGTGCCTACCGTGGAGGCACGGGCGCACGGACGTTTGCCGGTCGGCCCGCGGATTCCGTGGCCCTCAGCCTGAGATGGAGGGACGGCCCGGTCCGGCGGCACCGGATGGCAGGCCCTGTCCTACAAAATTGTCCTACAAGTCGGATCGAGCGGAACGGAATTTTTCGCTGTTCCAGTCCGCTGAAATCCAGGGGCATGCGGGGGCGACGAAGTTCGCCGGGCGGCGGGCGATTGCCCGATGGGCGCCCCATTCCAACGTCGCCGGCCCTCGAACCCAGTCATGCGGATGGACAACCTGCCAGATGATGTAAACGCCGCCGTCGCGGCGGTCACGAAACGCGGAAAACCGGCCCGGGGAGGGGCGGCTTGACGCATGCATCCCGGCACGCTTTTCCAGCCCGCTCCGCAGCGGTTCGCCCGCTCGGCGGAATTCACCAACCCGATCGCACCCGGCGCCGACCCCTGGGTCGTGCGGCATGAAGGGGAATATCTGTGGTGCTTCTCCGACCACGACCGCGGGGTTGTCGTCCATCGTTCCCGGTCGCTGACCGAATTGGGACCCAAGCACAACGTGTGGAGCGCTCCCGACGTCGGTGCGTACTCCGCGCAGATCTGGGCGCCGGAACTTCACCGGATCGGTGATCGTTGGTACATCTATGTGGCCGCCAGCGATGGCCGGAATGAGAATCACCGAATGATCGTGCTGGAATCCGATTCCGAAGATCCCACCGGCACATTCAGCTTCAAGGCCGAGCTTTACACCGGGGATGATCCCTCGTTGGCGTGTGACAATCGCTGGGCGATCGACGGCACGCTGCTCGACCTGGGCGGCACCCGCTACTTTCTCTGGTCGGGCTGGGAGCGCGGTTGCGACCAGCAGTGGCTGTATATTGCGCCGATGTCGAACCCCTGGACCATCGCCGGTCCGCGCACCCGGCTGTGCGACAACGACAATTTCGTCTGGGAACGTGTCGGCGAAACCGAGTGCGGTCGTGGTTTGAACGAAGGTCCGCAGATCCTGCAGCGCGACGGCCGTGTGTTCGTCGTTTTCTCGTGCAGTGCATCCTGGGAGCCTGGCTATAAGCTTGGACTGCTGGAATTGCTCCCCAAGCGCGATCCGTTGGTCCCCGGATCGTGGCGCAAGCATGGCACACCGGTCCTGCAATCGAGCGCGCGGACGTGCGGCGTCGGCCACTGCAGTTTCGTGAAATCCCCCGACGGCTGCGAGGATTGGATCGTATTCCACGCGAAAGTTTCCCGCCGGCCTGGTTGGGAGCGCGTTGTCCACGCGCAGCGCTTTGGTTGGACCGATGCCGGGCTTCCGAACTTCGGAACCGTGGTCGATGCCGGAATTCCAACGGCACGACCGTCAGGCGACCGGCGCGCCGCTGGCTTGCCGGTCTCCAGTTTCGTGCGCGGTGTCCGCGTAGTCGATTCGGTCGACGAGGCGAGTGGTGCACCCGTCGAAGCGGAATGACGTGGACCTTGGCGGTTGGGCAACGGCCGGTCGTCCGCGGCAACCGCTTCCGCGGGGGTGGCGACGGATCGCTACCGGATTTCCGGTAATTTGAGGACTTCTGTTTCGAGTCAGCGTGCGCACGCTGGGGTAATGACCCTGGTCGTCCCACCTTCACCATCGACCATCGCGAAAATCGAGCCCGGGATCGTGGCGCGGCCGTCGCTTTCGGTGATCGTTGCCGATGACTCGGTTGAAAGCCAGCTGACGATCCGGAAGTGGCTCGAGGAAATTGGCCATTTTGTGATTTGCGTCTCCGGCGGGCACGAGGCCGCACGGGTGATATCTCAGCGTGCGGTCGATATCATCATCGCCGAGGTCATCATGCCAAACGGCGACGGTCTCGAATTGATGGCGCACGTGAGAAAACTCGGTGCGTCCGTGCCGATGATCGCCATTTCCGGCGGCGGCCGGTACCTCGCATCATCTGATTGCCTTCGCGTTGCCAGGGGATTCGGGGCTAAAGCCGGAGTTCCGAAGCCGCTGGTGCGTGCGGAGTTGCTCGCAGCCATCGACCAGGTAATCGCTGGCCGCCGCGTGTTGGGTTGAGGGCCGGGATTGACGCGGGGGCGGATTAGTTGCGGTTTTCCAATTTGGCATCAGAATTTGGACTACCGGAAATCCGGTATTTCCCGCCATTTTCGACACCGCCAGTACGTGCGATCATCGTCGCGTTCCCAGCTTCGACACATGAAATCCGCCGTATCCGAACAGTCCGCGGCTGACGCTTGTGCCACCGAATCGCTCCCACCGATGGCCATCGCCGTGGCCGACGATATTCCCGAGATTCAGGCGCTGGCGTGTCTCTGGCTGCAAGCGGAAGGACATTCGGTCCATTGCGCGCCGGACGGTCGTGCTCTGGAGCGTCTCGCACGTGCTCATCGCCTGGACATGGTGATCACCGACATCGTGATGCCCGAGAGCGACGGGCTGGAGGTCATCATGCGTTTGAAACGCTCGCAGCCTACGGTGCGCATTATCGCGATGTCCGGTGGTGGTTCCGTGATGGCGGCCAACGATTGCCTCAAGATTGCGCAGCGGCTGGGAGCGGATGCCGTGCTGACGAAACCGTTTAACCGGGCCCAGTTGCTTGCGGCGGTGAATCTCGCCGCTTCCGCCCGGCGGTCCGGCACGCGACACGACTCAGTCGTGTGACGGAACGCCCAAGGGGACGGTTGCTCGCTGCACCACGATCAGGTCGGCGCGCGCCGTCCAACCCTGCCGGATCCAAAACGCGCGGCCAGCTGCGTTCGTCCGATAGAGAAAGATATTGCATTTCGCGACGTGAAGTGCCGCGAGCCGGCGCAGGCATTCCGCGGCGAGCGCACGACCGATGCCGTTTCGCCGATGCGCCGCCGCGACGGCGAGGTGGTGCAAATACCCGCGGCGCCCGTCGTGTCCGCAGAGCACGGCGGCGACGATTTTCCCTTGGTGGCAGACAACCGGGCTGAGGTTTCGATTGCGGTTCAAAAACCGGCCGATCGCCTGACGGGTGTCGGATGCGTTCAGGCCCAAGCCTTCGCAGCTCCGCCAGAGCGCGAGTATCTCCGGGAAATCCGCCATCCTGAGGTTGCGGACTGTATATCCCGCGAAAAGCCGCGCCGACATCGGCTGCGGCGTCCCCTTCTTTGCCCGCTTCACAACTGAAGAGGCAGACCGATTTCGATGATCTGCGAAGGCGTGATCCGGTAATAGTCCTTCGCCGGACGGGCATTCCGGCTGAGAACACCGTACAGGCTTTTCTGCCATTCCCACATTCGGGCATTCCCGCCCGTGATGATCATTTCCCGGTTGAAGAAATATGTCGCGGCCGTCGGATTGATCGCGACGCCCCGGTCGCGAACCTTCTCCATCAACTCACCCACGTCCGGCGACTGCATGTAGCCGTAGTGACCGACGGCGCGCCAAATTCCTTCGCCGATCTCCGTGAGCGTCATCTGTTCATCCGCGGGTACGCTCGGCACCTCTTCGGTCACGATGCTGAGCAGCACAACCGTCTGATGCAGGCATCGGTTCGCCTTCACGTGGTGCAGGAGGGCGATCGGGGTTCCGGTCGGTGAGCCGACCATGAACACGCCGGCGCCCCCGACGCGGGCGACGTGCTTGCTGCGGGCGATGCTCGTGAGTTCGGCCTCCGTCACATTGTTGCCATAGACCCGCTGGTAAATCTCCGCCCGGCCCGTCTTCCAGGTTTGCATGATGGCCAGCACCCCGAGGGCAATGGCGATGGGGAGCCAGCCGCCCTCGAAGAGCTTCTGCAGATTTGCAACGAAGAAGCCCATGTCCACGGCGAAGAAGGCCGCACACAAGGGAAGCGCCTGCCAGCGCGGCCACTGCCACCGCGTCCGCGCCACCCGATAAAACGCGAGGGTTGTCACAACCATGGTGCCGGTGACGGCAACACCGTAGGCCGTCGTCAGGCGCGCCACCGTCTCAAAATACAGCACGACGGCGATGGTGAGGATCGCCAGTGTCGTGTTCACGAATGGCAGATATATCTGTCCGACCAGTTCGGCGTTCGTGTGGCGGACCTGCAACCGCGGGAAATAGCCGAGTTGGATGGCTTGTCGCGTCAGTGAATACGTCCCGGAGATCAGGGCCTGGCTCGCAATGATGGCTGCGATCGTCGAAAGGGCGATGAGCGCGTACCGCAGCGGCCCGTCGCCGGCCATCGCGAAAAATGGATTCGTGTGGACGCCGGGATGCGAGAGGACGTACGCCCCCTGGCCAAAATAGCAGAGCGCCAGCCCTGGAAATACCGCGAAATACCAAGCCCGGGTGATTGCCGTCCGACCGAAGTGTCCCATGTCGGCATAAAGCGCCTCGGCACCCGTGATCGCCAGAATCACCACGCCGAGCAGGCTCGTTGCATCGGCTGGATGATCGATGATCAAGCGGAGACCGTAAGTCGGACTCAGCGCCCGAAGCACGAGCGGCTCCTGCACGATGCTCCAAAATCCCATTCCGGCCAGCGCGGCGAACCAAACCAGCATCACCGGGCCAAACATGCGCCCGATGGCATGGGTTCCCTTGTGTTGAACCCAGAACAGCGCGACCAGAATCACGCAGGCGATGAGCGGCACCGCATTTCCGAGTCCAGGATTGACGTCCTTCAAACCTTCGACCGCACCGAGCACCGAAATTGCGGGCGTGATCACGCCGTCGCCGTAGAGCAACGCCGCGCCGAAAAGGATCAGAAGCGTGAACCAGCCGGTGGCGCGGGCCATCGTTCCCTTTTCGGTATGGCTCAGCGCGAGCAGCGCGAAGATTCCGCCTTCGCCCCGGTTGTCGGCCCGGGTGATGAAGCCGAGGTACTTGAAACTGACTTCGAAGGTGAGGGCCCAGAAAACGAGGGAAAGCGCGCCGAGGATGCCGGCGACGCGGTCCATGGGCGGAAGCGCGGCCAGGGTCTGGTCCAGCGCGTACAACGGACTTGTTCCAATGTCGCCGAACACCACACCAAGCGCGCCAACACATAACGCGAGTTGCATGCCGGATCGCACGCGGGTCTGGCCGGAATGGGTCATGGTCAAACGGCTAGTCTTCGGAATCCGGGTGGCCTAGTCCAACTCCTTTCGCGACCGACGTATACTGACCTGCCGGCCGCATGACGGTCCGCGGGCGGCAAACGCGGTCGGCCGCACGACGGTGGCCGATGGACAACCACGAAAAAAGACTACACGGTACCGCCATGAGTCCTCAGTGGCAGACCGTGAAAACATACTCCGATATCCTGTACCAAAAGGCGGATGGGATCGCGAAGGTGACGATCAATCGGCCGGAAAAGCGAAACGCGTTCCGCCCCGAGACAGTTGCGCAAATGTATGATGCTTTCAGTGATGCACGCGAGGATTCGCAGGTGGGCGTCGTGCTTCTCACGGGGGCCGGCCCGCATTCGGATGGCAAATACGCTTTTTGTGCCGGGGGCGATCAGAGTGTCAGGGGACACGCCGGTTACATCGATGCCGGAGGCGTGCCGAGGTTGAACGTCCTGGATCTCCAACGGCTGATCCGTTCCATGCCCAAGGTTGTGATCGCACTCGTCGCGGGCTACGCGATCGGCGGCGGACACGTGCTGCATGTCGTGTGCGATCTGACGATTGCCGCGGATAATGCCGTCTTCGGACAGGTTGGCCCCAAAATGGGCAGTTTCGACGGTGGCTTTGGGTCAAGTTACCTTGCCCGCATCGTGGGACAGAAGAAGGCCCGGGAAATCTGGTTTCTCTGCCGTCAGTATGACGCCCGACAGGCGCTCGAGATGGGCCTCGTCAATGCCGTCGTCCCGGTCGGAAATCTCGAGTCCGAGGGTGTTCGCTGGGCGGCCGAAATCATGGAGAAGAGCCCGCTTGCCATCAGGCTGCTGAAGAGCGGCTTCAATGCCGAGCTCGACGGCCAGGCGGGGATCCAGGAGCTGGCCGGCAACGCCACGCTCCTCTATTACATGAGCGAGGAGGCCAAGGAGTTTCATCGCGCGCAGCGGGAGAAGCGAAAGCCGGACGCGCGAAAGTATCCGTGGCTCCCATGAGCGGTGCGAGATAGCCTTCTTGCCCGTGACCGATGTGCGCCCCCTGAAGATCGTCATCGCCGGCGCTTCCGGATTCATTGGCCAGGCGCTGGTGGCGAAGCTGCGGGCGGGCGGCCACGACGTTTTCCGACTCGTGCGAAACGTGACCGACGCACCGGACGCGATCGCGTGGAATCCAGCCCAACGTCAACTCGATCCATCCGCATTGCAGGGAGCCGACGTGGTGATGAATCTTGCGGGCGAGAATATCGGAGCCGGGCGTTGGACGGCGGAGCGCCGCGAACGCATCCTGCGGAGCAGGGTGGATGCGACGGCGACAATCGCGGAGGCACTGGCGCGCATGACACGGCCGCCGGCCGCCCTCATCAATGCCTCGGCCGCCGGATTCTACGGTGATCGGGGCGACGAAATTCTCGATGAATCGTCGCCGATCGGACAGGGCCTGCTGCCCGAAGTCTGCCTGGCATGGGAGACGCACGCCGAACGTGCGGCGAAACTCGGGGTGCGCACCGTGATCCTCCGATTCGGGGTCGTGCTGGCCCCCCAAGGTGGCGCTCTCCAACGCATGCTGCCTTGGTTTCGACTGGGGCTCGGCGGTCGCCTCGGCGATGGCCGGCAGTGGATGAGTTGGATCGATCGCGAGGATGCGATCTCCGCCATCGAATTTCTGATGATGTCACCTGGATGCTCAGGGGCATTCAACCTCGTTGCTCCGGCGCCGGTCACGAATGCAATCTTTGCCGCGGAGCTGGCGGCGGCCGTGCATCGCCCGGCGGTGTTGCCGGTGCCCCGTTGGGCGCTCCGACTCGCATTGGGCCGCCTGGCGGACGAGGCGTTGCTCGCCAGCACCCGCGTTGTCCCGAAGAAGCTGGCAGCGGCTGGCTACACCTTTCGTCACCCCGAGATTGGCCCTGCCATCACCACGATGCTCGGCGGGACAACCTGACCGCGAACCGTCCGACAGATCAGGGGCCGCCTTCAAGCTGTTGCCGGGCGTGCTGCAGATTATCGCGGGCGTTTTGAAAGTCGGGCGCAATGCGGACCGCTGCTTCAAATTCCGCCGCCGCCCCCGGGAGATCGCCGCTCCTCGCCAGTGCCAGTCCGAGATTGTTGTGCGCCGCGGCATTTTCGGGCCGAAGCCGGAGCGCCGCTTTGTAGTGCGGGATGGCATCGGCGACGCGATTCATCGCGATGAGCGTGTTCGCGAGATTGTTCTCGGCCTCCGCGTAATCGGGCTGGAGTTGCAGGGCCAGTTCGAATTGGCGAACCGCCTCATCGTAGCGACCGTCAGCGGCGAGTGTCGTGGCAAAGCTATAATGGGCGCTGGCCGAATCCGGTGCCAGTCGCAGTGCCGCCTCGTATGCCGGATAGGCGTCCGAACGATGGCCCTGTCGGGCGAGAAAATTTGCCCAGCTTACGTACGCCGTTGCGTCGTCCGGCCGGAGGTCAATCCCGATCTTCCATTGGGCTTGCGCTTCCTGCATCCGGCCCAACCGGACGAGAGCGGCGGCGTAATTGAAGTAGGCATCGCGGTACCGCGGTGACATCCGGATCGCCTCCTGCAGGTGCGGGAGTCCCTCGGCAAGTCGCCCGGCGCGGCACAACGAGTCTCCATAATCGTTCTGTGCCTCCGGCATGAGCGGGTTCACGCGGATGGCGATGGCGTAGTGCGGCAATGCCTCGGCGGGCCGGCCCAGCAGGTCGAGCGTGACGCCGTAATTCAACTGCGCCTGCGCTTCGCGGGAATGCAGGGTGATGGCACGCTTCAAGTAGGGCAGGCCGTCGTTCGGTCGCCCCATTTCGGTCAGCGCGATGCCGAGATTCGAAAGATTCGGGGGGTAATCCGGATCGAGGCGCAGTGCGACCCGATCCTCGACGATCGCTTCGGTGCGGCGATTGGCGTTTGCGAGGGCCGCGCCGTAGCTGCTGCGGGCGATGACATTTTCCGGGCTTTTCGACACAACATCGCCCCACAACGTGACCTCGTCCCGGTAGACCCGGTTGCGGGCTGCCGTCGTCAGGCCGAGCGCCGCCGCGGCCGCGGCACTCGCAAGGATCGTCGCCCGCCGGTTCACCGCCGCCATGGCGGGCACGAGAAGGGCGAACACCGACGCCAGCGGCAGATACATCCGATGCTCGACGATGTACTGGGTCGTGCCCGGAACGAGGGACGTCGGGGCCAGGATCGCGAGCATCACTACGCCAAGCCAACCGACCTTCGGATGCTTCCAGAGGGCGTAGGCCGTGCCGGCGAGGAAAGAGACCACGATCACAATCTCCGCCGCCAGAATGGTGGGAATGGGAAGCGGCACGGGGCCGTATTCGAACACCAGCGGATGCGGCCAGAAGGAAAGAATGGCGTAGCGGACAAGCGCGGGAAACTGGGTGAGCAGATACCCGGCCCAGCTGACGCCCACATCGAACCCAACCGAGCCGCCCCGATCACCACCGGTGCTAAGGAGAAGGCCGCCCAGCAGCAGCCAGGTCGAGGCGAGGGCAAGGTAGAAGCGACTTCGCCTCCGCCATGCTTCCGCAAAGGAGCCGGCGACGAACGCCCGGTCGTAAAACAACAACATCACCGGTACCGATGCCATGTTCTCCTTGGTCGCCATGCCGGCAAGGCACGCCAGCCACGACGCGCACATCCACCCCCGCGGGCGCGATGCTCCGACGCTGCGCACGAAGCAATACAGCGTCAGCACATAGAAGAGTGACATCAGCGACTCGGCCCGTTGGACGATGTAGGTCACCGCTTCGGTCTGCAGGGGATGAAGCGCCCAGATCGCAGCGGCGCCCCACGCGGCGGGGAGTGCGATTCGGCGATAACGCTCCGGCATGGCCGGCAGCCGAAGCGTCCGGCGAATCAGACCGAACAGTGCCAGAGCGGCAGCTAAATGAATGAGAATGTTCGCAAGGTGGTAGCCGCGGACGTCGAGTCCACCGATCGCGTAATTCAGCGCAAATGACAGGTTGAGGACCGGTCTGCCGCTCACCGTCGCGGCGCCATCCGGCAACGACAGGATGTCGCGCCGCGGAAACAGGTGCCGGATCGCCGGGTTGAATTCGATCGACCCTTTGTCGTCGTAAAGGAACGGGCCGGAAAGGCTGTCGGCATACGTCAGACCGACGGCGATGACCAGGAGCAGAATCGACGTCCAAATCGCACGCCGCGAGTCGCCCGCACCAGCGTGTGGCAGCGGGCCCGCGGCGGTGTCAGTGTGCGATTCGGTGAGCGAGGCCATCCCCGCTAAGCCGATACAGGGCGACGACGGACGCCGAGCAAATTCAGCGAGACGCGAAGTACGGATCGTTACGGCGTGTCAGCCCGTCGCTGATCGGAACGCCATTCCGACGCCCACACCCCGACGGCCATGAGCGCTCCGCCCGCGAGCAGACGGGGAAGGTTCGCGTGTTCGCCGAAGAACAACAGCGAACAGGCGATCGCGAGGGGAATCTTGACGTTGTTGAAAACCGCGAGGGCGCCCGCATTCACCTGCGTCGCGCCGAGATTCCACCAGAAGAAGCACAGCCCGGAGGCAAGGATGCCGAGGTAGACAACCGTCGCCATCTGCGGGGCGGTCAGCCGCACGGAACTCCAGTCCGTCGCGACCAGCGACCACACCAACGAGACCGCGAAGGCCCCCGCGTAGACAAACCCGAAGAGATTGCCGCTGGGGATGCTGGCCGGCGCACGCGCCCGCACCCGCCGCCATGCGATCTGCCCCGCCGCAAAGCACAGGTTGGAGATCTGTACGAGAACTATCCCGGTGATCGCATTGTCGCTCGCAACCCGTTGCCACAACACCACCGCCGCCCCCGCGACGGCGAGCGCGGCGGCGACGGCATGCCGGAGCACGAACTGCTTTTCCACGGCGGCATCGAGCAAGGCGACAAACAGCGGTGTGGTGATCGTAAACAGCGCTACCTCGAAGGCCTCCAGGTGGGCGAATGACCGGAGATAAAGCACATACATCAGCCCGAATTGAATGGCCCCGATCGCCGCGAGCCTGAGCTGCAACGGGCGCGCGACGGCGCGAGGTCGCATGAACGGGACGAAAACCAACAGCGCGAGCGCGAGGCGCAATGTCGCAACGGCGGTCGGGTCCACGCCAGCGAGCCGCCCTTTGATGAGCCCGAACGAAAATGCCCACACGAATGAAACCAGGACCAGCAATGCCATGGCCGCAGCCTCCGGCCTTGTGCGCCGTCGAGGCAAAGCCAAAAGCCACCGCCCGCTCAACGGCTGCCACTCGTCTGCTCTTCCCCGGACACGCCCAAGCGCGACAGGAGAACGAGGGCAGGCTCAAGCCCCGGCTGGTATTTCAAAACCGTCTCGAGATGTTGAACCGCATCCCGGAGGCGAATCCGGTCTCGGATCAGGAGCACCGCGAGGTTGAAGTGCGCCTCGACCAGCTGCGGCGCCAGTTTGATTGCGGATTCGTACTCGCGGATGGCGTCGGTGTGGTGAGCAGGTTGGGCGGCCAGAAGGTTGCCCAGATTGTAATGGGCGTCCGGCAATGTCGGGTCGCAACGAATTGCGGCCTCGAATTCGGCCTGCGCTCGGGCGGCGCTTCCTGGCAATCGCAGCAGTGCGACTCCGAGATCCGCGTGCACCCGTCCATCGCGGATCGCCAGGGCAGCTGCCTGCTCCAAATACGACACCGCGTCGCGGGTTCGAGAGGGATCGCTGAGAAGCACGAGCCCGAGCCGGTGTGCGGCATCAGGGTACGTTGGATCGCATCGAAGCGTCGTTTGAAACTCTGCGATTGCGTCCTCGTTGTGGCCGAGTCCGGCTTCCGCGACCGCGAGATTGAAATGAAGTGCGGGAGCGGAGGGTCGAAGCCGGATGGCGGTTCGAAAAGCTGCGGCCGCCTCGGAGGCGCCGCCGGGTTGCTCAAGCAAGATGGTTCCTAGATTGTTCCATGCCTCCACCATTTCGGGATCAAGTCGCAGCGCGGCGTGATATTCCGCGACGGCCGAGGCGAGATGGCCGGCTCGGGTGCGAAGTGCATTGGCCAGATTGTAATGGGCCGCCGCGAAGTCCGGTTTCAGCCGCACTGCCTTGATCGCGTGGGCGACCGCCTCGTCTTCGCGCCCGCTAATGTGAAGAAGAGCGGCCGCGAGATTGCTTTGTGCTTCCGGGAAGCCGGGCTTAATCCGTAATGCTTTTTCGTATTCGTCGATGGCGGCGGGGATGGTCGCGGAGGATTTGGCAAGAATGTCGCCTAGATTGTTGTGGATCTCGGGCGACAGCGGGTGAATCCGTTCCGCGATCAAGTATTCCCGCCGTGCACTCTCGTAATCGCCTCGATCCGCAAGAATGACCCCGAGGTTGTTGTGCGCGAGCCATGCGTCGGGATTTTGGGCGAGGGTCGTACGATAGAGCGTCTCGGCATCTCGATAGGCATGGCATCGGCGCCACGAGAGGACCGCAAAAACCGAGACCACGCCGACCGCCGCGAGGACAGGCGCCCATTGGGTCCAGCGGAAGGAACCCGCGGCGGCCGCCCGGGATACGCCAGCCTGCCACCGGGCCCAGCCGGCGGCGAGGACCACAATTGGACCGAGCAGCGCCAAGTACTCCCAATGGTCCGCGACAAACGAGAAAATGAACGCGTAGACGTTGAGAAATCCCAGGGTGGGGAAGAGCGTTCCCGCAAATAGCAGCGCGATTGCCAGCGGCGTCCGCGACCAAGTGCGGAGGCGCCAGAGGGCAAAAAGCATCCCGGCCGCGAGCAACGGAAACAGGAACTGCCACCACGCCGTGCCCAGCACCCAGTGCGGATAGAAGAAGATCAATTTCTCCGGCCAGACAGCCTTCAGCAGGTAGAACCAGAGCGCCCGGCCGGCTACGAGCGTTCGCTCCACGAAGGTCAGCCTGAATTCAGGACCGTGCGCACCGAGGTGCTGTCGTTCCACCCAACCGGAAAAGAGGCCCATGGCCGCCCCGATGAGCAGCCATGGAATCAGCGGGACGACGTCCTTGCGCCAGTGCAGGCTGCCGCGTTTCCACCAGATCACGACCAAGAGAGCGGCCGGAAGCGTGGCGGTCACCGTCTTCGTCAGCAGCGCCAGCACAAACAGGGCGGACGCAGCGGCATAGGCTCGCCGCCATCGCTTGGCGTCGAAGTTCAGGTACATGACGGCGCTCGCCAGGTAGAACACGGTGGACAACGTGTTTTTTTGCTCGGAAATCCAGGCCACCGATTCAACGGCGACGGGATGAACGGCGAAGAGGCAACCGGCGAGAAACGCGCCCGGAATGGCGAGTCGACGACACAGAACCAGCAGCAGACATGCGGAGACGGCATGCCAAAGCACATTTATGCAATGGTAGCCGATGGCGGTATCGCCCCAGAGCCGGTGCTCCAGCCAGAAGCTCGAGTGGACGACCGGATAGTATTGTTCGGTCGCACCAAGCTCAGTCCAGATCCGGCGCAATCCGTCGAACGTCCGCAGCGCCGGCTTGGTGATGTAATCGCTGTCGTTCCAGATCACCCCATTGCGAAGCGCGGGGGCGTAGGCGACGAATGCCAGCCCAATGAGCAACGCAAATTGCGTCCACAACGAGAAGATGCGTTGTGCCGTTTCCCTCTGCATCCGTGCGGGCGCACCAGCAAGATGAGATTGCGCCATCGAGTGAGTCGGTAGTGACGGGATGACTGTTTGCAAGCCGCAGGTGGCTACCGAATAGCAGCGGATAACCGATCATTGACATTCGCCGCGCAGGTCTGCAGTTGTGACCGCTTCTATGGGCATTTTACTCGGAGTCCTTACCTTCATCCTGATCCTCGTATCGCTGTTCCTGATGCTGGTGATCCTGGCGCAGAAATCGAGCGACAGCGGCATGGGGACGGCGTTGGGCGGTGGCGCCGCCGAAGCGGCATTCGGAGCCGAGACGAACACAGTTCTGAGCAAGGCAACGATTTACTCCGCGGTGCTTTTCTTCCTCCTCGCCTTCGGACTGTACCTGGGACGAATCTACGAGCGAAATCACGCCCGCGCAGCCGCGGGCAGCGCGCTGCCGACGATCATGGCGCCCGCTGCGACGCCCGCCGCTGTCCCGGCCAAACCGGTCACCGTCCCCGGCGCGACAACGTCAACGACATCCGCGACGCCGTCAGCAACTGGAACGACGGCCCCGATGTCCGGGAACGCATCCGTGCCTCCGGCGTCAAAGAAGCCCTAATTCAATGGGCAGCAGCTTTCGGAAATTCACGCCCGCCCTGGTTTGGCGGGCGTTTTTTGTGTGCGCGGCAGGCTGCCGCCTTGCCCTGGCGGCGCCTCCCTCGGGAAGCCAGCCGCCGCCGCTCGTTCAACTTCAGCGCCCGAATGCCGCCGAGGTCGGACAGATTCTCGATCGGTTCAGAAACTCGGGCTGGTTCGGCTACATCGAGTTTGATCTTCATGCCCTTCCGCGCCGCGGCGATGAGACCGTGTACCACGGCAGGCTCTGGGGAGGCCGCGATGACGAGGGGCCGGTGAGTCGGATCGAAGTCGTCGACCAGCATGGTGCCACGCATCGCTTTCTGCTGCAAAATGGCCAACACGCGGCTGTCTGGCGCCTGAATGGCGACAAGGTGGAACGGGTGGCCGGCTCGGCCCTCTTTGATCCGCTGATTCCCGGCGTCGAAGTCACAGCATTCGACATGCAGATGCCATACCTGTACTGGCCGGGGGTGAAGGTGGGCGCCGTGACACGCATCCGCGGCCGCCCGGCCTATGAATTCGTTTTTCCGGCCCCTCCATCCATCTCTGACCTTCAGCTGGGGATCGCGCTGGTTCGTGCGTACTTTGATGCGCAATTCAGCGCCCCGGTGCAGACGGAACTCGCCGACGCGCAGCGCGTCCTCAAAACGACCTCACTACTCGACCTGAAGAAGGTGGGGGAGCAATGGATTCCGAAATCGTTCGATATCCGGAACGAGGTCACGCGGGACAAGACACGCTTCGAGGTCACGGCCGTCGCCCTGAATCTCCGTTTTCCGCCGACCGTGTTCACGCCTACGGCACTAACGCAGCCAGTCGCCCCACCGGCGGCGGATCGGATTGTGCCGATCGGCCAATGAACCGCGCGGTTCCACTGCGGGCGGTCGTCTTCGATTTCGACGGCACGCTGGTCAACAGTCTGCCACTCGTACTCGCGTCAATTGCGCATGCGCTGGAGCCGTATGGTCGGAAACCGACGATGGAGATCTTCGCGCGTCTCGGAGGTCCGCCGGAGCGTTTCCTGCCGCTGCTGCTCGACGACCCGCGGAATACCCCGGACGCGCTGGCGCGAATGGACGCGTACCACCGTGCCAATCAGCATCTGATCGAACTCTTCGACGGCGCGGGGAAGATTCTCGACGCCCTGAAGGCGGCCGGAATCAAAACCGCGATCTGGACCGGGCGGGACCGCCAATCGACCGAACTGCTGCTCAATTCCCTCGGCTTGGCCGGCCACTTTGCGACGATCCTGTGTGGCGATGACCTTCCGTCGCACAAGCCGGATCCCGAGGGCCTGCGCGAGATCATGCGCCGGCTTGCCGTCGCCCCCGCCGCCACCGTGTTCATTGGCGATGCTGACGTCGATGTGCTGGGCGGACGCGCTTGCGGAGTGGATACGATCCTCATCCGACATGCCCGCGAAATCGCGGCGGAAATCGTGGCCCAGACATGGCAGGCGGTTGACAGCCCGGCAGAGGCGTTCGCTCTCGTCGTCCGATCGATTGCCGCCGCCCCGGGGGGTCCAACCCCCTGACATCGCCGAGTCGGGACTCCGGCACGGCGCACGGTGTTGTTTGCATTTGGTCAAATCCACGGCCCCGATATAAGCGGCCGTCGGTTCTGAATTATTTTCATTGCCGCCAAGGGGTAAGGAGTGCGAGGAAAGAGCTGTCGCAGCTCATTGTCTTCGACGCACGTATGGCCAAATCATCCCGCAAGGCATCCGCACCGCTCACGTTTGATCTGCCAGAGTCGCTCATCGCCCGGATCGAGACCTGCCGGAGAGGTCATGGTTACACCACCGCGAGCGAGGTCGTCCGGACGGCAATTTCTGGCTTTGACTTCGAAACCTGCGAGCCGAATCGCGATCCTCATCGCCAGATTTCCGTGCGGATCACGAATGATCAACGCGCGACGCTTCGACGTTTTTCGAAAAAGAAAAATGCGAGTGTGGGCGAGCTGCTCCGCCTGGCGATCGAAGCGTTGCCCGACCGGCCGGGTAAGCGCCGGAAGTAGTTGACGCTGACCGGCTGCATTTGACGCGGGAGTGGCGCGGATTCTTGGATCCGGTCAATTTGCGGTCCGAGGTGGCCGCGGTCACCTGATCTTGGACGGCCTCTCGGTGCCGGTTTCTAGCGTGAAATAGTCCGAGGGCGCGGGGAATTCGATTGACCTGCAGTCAACTCTGCCGGTTCGGGCGCGCGGAGCTTGCATTTCCCATGCGGCAGGCCTTTCGTCGATCGATTTGCTCATGAGCATTCCTCCTGCGCCCCTGTCCACCTGGGCTCGTAATGTCTCTCCATCGCCGACGCTCGCCGTCGATGCGAAGGCCAAGGCCCTGCAAGCAGCCGGAGAAGACGTCTGTGGTTTCGCCGCCGGCGAACCGGACTTCGATACTCCCGATCACATCAAGGAAGCCTGCGTCGCCGCGCTGAAGGCCGGGAAAACCAAATACGCGCCCACGCCCGGCATCGAGCCGCTGCGTCAGGCGATCGTCGATCGATACGCGGCGGAGTACGGGCTCGCGGCAAAGCCGGCCCAGGTGATTGTTTCGCCCGGCGGCAAGTTCAACTGTTACCTCGGCGTGCTGGCCACGTGTTCTCCCGGCGATGAAGTCATTGTGCCGGCTCCATACTGGGTGAGTTATCCGGAAATGGTGAAGCTGGCCGGGGCAGTCCCGAAGTTCGTACTCGCGGACGATCGCACCGGATTCCGGCTCACGCCGGCGATGGTCGAGGCGGCCATCACCCCCAAGACGAAGCTGCTGATTCTCAATTCCCCCTCCAATCCGACCGGCGCGGTCTATACGCGACAGGAACTCGAGGCAATCGTCGCCGTCGCGCTGAAACACAACCTCTACATCCTCTCCGACGAGATGTACGAGCACCTGATTTACGACGGTGCGAAACCGACCTGCATTGCGACGCTCAGCCCGGATGCCGAGGCGCGCACCATTGTGGTGGCCGGGTTTTCGAAGACCTACGCCATGACGGGTTGGCGCATCGGAACGACGCTCGCTCCGCTGCCGATCGCCAAGGCAATCGCCGAGCTGCAGAGCCAGATGACATCCAACGTCACCACGTTTGCGCAGTTTGGCGCGCTCGCGGCGCTGAAGGAGAAGGAGAAAACCGCCGCCGCGTTGAAGACGATGCTGACGGCATTCGACCGTCGGCGAAAGCTCCTGCATGCCGAATTGAACAAGATTCCCGGAATCACCTGCCAGCTCGCCCAGGGGGCTTTCTACCTGTTCCCGAACATCTCGAGCTTCGGCCTGAAGGACATGGATTTCTGCGGACGCCTGCTGGACGAACAAAAGGTGGCCGCCGTCCCGGGAAGCGCGTTCGGTGCCGAGGGGTATCTGCGGTTGAGCTACGCGACGAGCGACGAGATCATCAAGAAGGGTGTCGAGCGCCTCGCGAAATTCTGCGCCTCGCTCAAGCGGTAGTTCGAACCCGCACCCGCTCGCCCCGGCGCTGTGCCACGCGGGCGGGTTTCTGTCCGCCCCGCTTCGGATGGCGGCGATGAGGTGGTCATGCTCATCCGTGCCGCTTCGCCACCTTTCCGCTCGTTGCTTCGTCGGCCGACGGGAGCACGGCCTGCTCTGACACAACGAGCGTTTCATAAACGCCGGCGGCGTCGTTCGCCGCGCGGATCGCCGCGATGGCATCGGTCTTCTGGGCCATCATGCACAACCGGGCCAGCGTGTGGAGATGGATGCGGTCATCTTCGCAACAGATCAGGAAGAAGATGTCGGTCGGGCGCCCATCCGGCGCCCCAAACGGAATGCCCTGAATCGTACGACCAAGCACGATGAACGATCCCTCGAAACGAAAGTCGCTGTGGTGTCGCGAATGCAGGAGCGCCAGGCCCCCGGGCAAGGCGGTGGGGCACAGTTCCTCCCGCTGCTCAATGCTCGTCAGCAGTTCACGTGCGTCGAGCACCCGTCCGGTGCGATCGGCCAGGGCGACCATTTCGCGAACGACCGACGCTCGGGTCTTCGAGGGCAACGTCAGATCGATGTAAGCCGGCTGGAGCAGCTCTGGAATCAGCGCGAGATGCGGAAAGATCTGTCTCGTCCCCCGCACTGATTTCGCGTGGTACACATCCAGGCGCTTGCCGGGCAGGCCCAGGATCCGCTTCGACGCCCACTCGTCGATTTCGCTCCGCTGAAAAACGGCGCGACCTCCCCGGATCGCATGGGGCAACTCCGCCTCCTTCATCAACCGCTCGACGTCGCCCGGAAGGAGATGCAGGTAATCGGTGACTTCCTCGATCGTGAACGTCCGGTGCGGCATGGAGCGGACGTTACGTTGCGCCCGGCCGAATTGCAGGTGCATTTTAAGCTTCCCGCCCCGGCTCCGGTCTCGTACCCGTCTTCCCTCCATCATTTTCCTATTATGTTCGAAGCGAATCCTACCATCAAACGGCTCTCTGGATCCCGTTCGCTCGCGGGTGGCCTCACCTACAACGGCGTCGTGCACCGGACCGGCGTGTTGCTTCTCGCCACCGGCGTCGCCTTCGTCCTGACGTGGCGCGGACTGCAGGCGGGAGCGGTGTCGCCGGCGCTGGGCATGGTCGGCGCTCTCGTCGGTGTCGGCCTGGGCTTTTTCATCGCCCTCACTCGGTCCTGCAATGCGTTCCTGATCGGAGCCTACGCCCTTGCCGAGGGTGTGTTGCTCGGCACGGTCAGCTATTACGCGAACCAGCGGTATCCGGGGATCGCGCTCCAGGCGGTGAGTGGGACGCTCGGATGTTTTGCGATCGTCCTCTGGCTTTATTCCATGCGGGTGCTGCGCGCGACGCCGATGTTCGTCAAGATCGTCGGCGGTGCGATGCTGGGGATCGCGCTCCTCTATCTGGTGGACTTGGTGGCCGGTCTCTTCGGGCATCCGCTGGCGATCGTGAACGGCAGCTCCGGGATCAGCATCGGCCTCAGCGTGTTCATCGTCGTGATCGCCTCGCTCCAGTTTGTCATCGACTTCGCCGCGATTGAACAGGCGATCGCCCAAGGCGCTGACGAACGTGAAGGCTGGTACTATGCTTTTGCCCTCCTCATCGGCCTGGTCTGGCTTTACATCGAAATCCTGCGTTTGCTGACCAAGCTTCGCAGCCGGGACTGAGATTCGCCTCGCGCCCGTCAGCCGGTGTGGTGCGGTACTGGCGCCCCCCTGCGCCACCGCCCCATAGTGGGAGCGCCGTTTGACGGTCGGTCGGTTCTGCGCAGTGTCCCCGTCGTCTTATGCACCGAGTTCTGCGCGCTTTTTGGCCGATGCTGGTTTGGATGGGCGTGGTGTTCATGATGTCCACGGATACGTTTTCGGCGCAGCACACGGGCAGCGTTCTCCTGCCGCTGTTGCACTGGCTCGATCCGAACCTGTCGCCAATGGCGGTCGATCGGGTGCAGTTTCTGATCCGCAAGTCGGGCCACGTGACCGAATACGGCGTCCTCGCGCTCCTGATCCTGCGTGGACTGCGAATGGCTCGCCAGGTCCCGGCGCCGCACTGGTCCTGGTCGCTCGCCGCCACCGCCCTCTGCGGATCGGCGGCTTATGGTGCCACCGACGAGATTCATCAGTTGTTCGTTCCCTCCCGCGGACCGGCTGCCCACGACGTGCTCGTCGATGCAAGCGGAGCCGCGTTTGCCCTGCTGTTGGCGTTTGCGGTCACTCGCGCGCGCCGACCGGCATCCGCGGCTGTTCAGGCCGGTGGCGCGAGTCGGCCATCGCCGGCGGCGGACGATCGATAGGGGAGAATCGCGTTCGTTCCCTCAGCTGACGTACTTTTGGACGATGGGGATTCGCCGACCGACGCCAAACGCGAGCGGCGTGATCTTGAGACCGGGTGCGGCCTGCTTCCGCTTGTACTCGTTCAGATCGACCTTGCGCGCGACGTCGTTCACCACCGCGGCGTCAAATCCCTGGCCGACCAGGTCTCGGCGGGAGAGGCCCTCCTCGACGTAACCCTTCAGGATGGTGTCCAGCACGTCATACGGCGGAAGCGAATCCTGATCGAGCTGTCCCGGCCGGAGCTCGGCGCTGGGAGGCTTCTCGATCGTGTTCGCCGGGATGATTTCCTGCACGCGGTTGATCCAGCGGGCGAGCGCGTACACCTGGGTTTTGAACACGTCGCTGATTACCGCGAGGCCGCCCGCCATGTCGCCGTAGAGCGTGCAATATCCCACCGCCATCTCGCTCTTGTTTCCGGTCGTGAGCAGGAGGGAGCCGAACTTGTTCGAAAGCGCCATCATCAGCACGCCGCGGATCCGCGCCTGGATGTTTTCCTCCGTCACGTCGCGCGGGAGATTCTTGAACACGCCAAACAGCGCCTTCTCACACTCGGCAACGGCACTGGCGATCCGAATGGTCTCAAAGGCGATTCCAAGATTCGCGGCCAAAGTTCGGGCGTCGTCCCGCGAGTGCTGTGAGGAAATCGAGGAGGGCAGTGACACGCCGGTGACGTTTTCTGCGCCAAGCGCGGCCGTCGCGATGACCGCGACCAACGCCGAATCGATCCCGCCGGACAGTGCCACCAAGGCGCGTTTGAAGCCGCTTTTGTGCGCGTAATCGCGCACGCCCAGGACGAGCGCGTCGTAGATGTCAGCCTCTTCGGGCTGCGCCTGCGCCGGTGAGGAGACCGCCCCCGCGGCAGCCAGATTGAGATTCACCACGCGGAGTTCTTCCTGGAAGGCGGTCATGCCCGCGAGCAGCCGTCCATCCGCCGCACAGACCAGACTGCGACCGTCAAAGATCAGTTCGTCGTTTCCGCCGACCGCATTGACATACACAACCGGACACCCGAGCGTCCGCGCGGCATCGGCGACCAACGTATGCCGCACGTTCTCCTTGGCGGCGTACCACGGACTGGCTGAAAGATTGACCATCAGGTCACATCGCTGTCCGGCCAGCTGTTCGAGCGGCTGCCGCCCGTTGTAAAGCCGGCGCGTGCTCAGCATCGGGTGCGTCCAGATATCCTCGCAGATGGTGACTCCGATCCGGCGTCCGGCCAGCTCGACGACCACCGGCGTGGCGGCCGGCTCGAAGTAGCGATCTTCGTCAAACACGTCGTACGTGGGGAGCAGACATTTGCGCGCCGTGGCCAGGACACGACCGCCCTGACAAAGCGCGGCGCTGTTGTAGAACGGCCGGCCGCCCCCCGTCGCGTTTTCCTCGACGGTACCCACGAGTGCCGGAACGTCGCCCACTGCGGACGCAATCTCCCGAAGCGATTCCGCCACGTCGGCGACAAACCGCCGCTTGAACAGGAGATCGCGGGGCGGATACCCGCAGACCACAAGTTCCGGATACACCACGAGTTCGGCCCCCTGATCCACCAGCGTGGAATAGGCTTCGATGATCTTGCGGCGATTCCCCGCCAGATCGCCGACAATCGTGTTCAGTTGCGCAAGGCCGAGACGCATGGCGATAGGTCGGGGCAACGTGGACGGCTTTCGCGGTCGTGACAACTCCAACCCCGGTGTTGCAGTTGCGGCGGACGCTTCCGATTTTCGGTGACCGCGACCATGCCGAACCGCCCGACCGCCGCCAGCCCGCTTATCCTCGCGTCCGCTTCGCCGCGCCGCCGTGAACTGCTGGCGAGCCTCGGCGTGGCGTTCCAAATTGTCGCCGCCGAAGTCACTGAACATGAGGAGTCCTCAACAGATCCGCGAATCATGGTGACGCACAATGCGGCGCTGAAGGCCGATTGGGTATCGGCCCGCCATCCGGATGCGCTCGTCCTTGGTGCCGATACCACCGTTTTCCTGGACGGCCATGCTCTCAACAAACCTCGCGATCTCGAGGAAGCGCGGGCGATGCTGCGACGCCTCAGCGGACGGACCCACACCGTTTTCACCGGGCTGGCCGTTCGCCGCCAGAGCGACGGCACCAAGGTCGACGAGACCGTCGCAACGGACGTAACATTCAAGGTCCTCGATGCGTCTGCCATCGACGCGTATGTTTCCCGCGTACATGTACTCGACAAGGCAGGCGCTTATGCGATCCAGGAGCACGGTGACATGATTGTCGCCGGTTACGTCGGATCGTGGACGAACATCGTTGGCTTGCCCTTGGAAACAACGAAACAAATCCTGACGCGTTGCGGTCAGCTCGGCCTCGCTCCAAGCGTCCCGCCTTCTCCTGAATGAGCCAAGTCATCGTCACGCCGTCGCCCCTCACCAGCATGCGGCAGCTCGCTGTGCGCATTTGGGAAGACCCCGACTCGCGGTCGACGGCGATCGGCCTCGTCGGCGTGCTCATCGTCCATCTGCTGGTTCTGCTCTTCGCGCCGCATATGTTGCGGCTCGATCATGCGCCGAGCGTGCTTCGCCCTCATTCGTCGAGCCGGCAGTTCAACATCGAGCTGGCCCCGGAGACCTACTCGCGGCCGGTCCCGAAACCGCCGATGCCGAAGCAGTTCGTCGAAACCAACCCTGACGCGCCGGAGAACACCCCCGACAAGACCAACAATTTTGCGGCCCAGAACCAGCAGGTCGCGCAGGAGAAGCCGACGCCCAATGGGCACAGCGAGCGCCCGGCAATGGAGGGAAAGAAGGATTTTCAATCCACGCAGATCGTCAGCGGTCGTCTGGAAAAACCGGTCGAGCAGCTTTCGCCGCCGCCCATGCCGCAGGTTGCCCCCACGCCGCCGCATCCTTCGAGCGCCCCGCGGGCAGAGCAGAATCCGTTGCCGGGATTTGATCGGAAACTGGGTGACAATCCCAACGCCTTTGGCAGCAACGTGGCCGAGGCGACGGCGAACGCGCGGCCGATTCCGAACAAGGTGGAGGGGCAGAAGGATGTCCCGCTTGTCGAGGGCGCCCTTGGTCTTGAGCCGGCGATCGATCCCAAGCATCCGCGGCCGCGACCAATGATTGTGCGTCAGCAGCAGGTCCGGCCGGCCATTTTCGCAGAAAACAAGATTGGAACGGAGAACGTCGGCGTGATCGCGATCAACGCGAAGTTCAACAATTACGGCGCGTATCTCCAGCGCCTCGTCGAGGCCATCCAGCTCGAATGGGACAAGATTGTCGACAGTTCGGAGACGTATCCGCCGGTCGGTTCATATGTGGTGGTGCATTTCTTCATCAACAGCGAGGGCAAGATCGCCCGGTTCGGCAATGTCGAGAACCACTCGAGCGACGTCGGGATGCAGTACTGCACGTCGGCGATCACGAATCGCCAGCCCTACGGTGAGTGGACCGACGACATGAAGGCATCGCTCAATCCCGACGGGGAAGAACTGATCTTCACGTTCTACTATCAGTAGCGCCGGGCGCTGCGGGGCGCCGGCTGCCTGCCGGCTTTCCGAAAATCGGACTCGGCACGGGACGCGAGCTGCGGTTCGATCGCCGCATTGAGCGTGCCTGACCACAATTTATGGAACGAGCTTCCCTTGGGGCGGGGCGTCGTCCTGCTCGATCACGACGAGAACGGCCTCGTCGCATTCAACAAGCCCGCCGGGGTGCTTTCGCATCCGAACGCGGTGGGAGATGAACCGCGATCGCTGCTGACGGTCCGTTACGCCCTCGAGGGAGAGTGCTTTGAGTGGACCCCCGGTGGCGAAACGGCGGCCCCTCCGCGTCGCCTTTGGCTTCTGAACCGGTTGGATTCCGCCACGTCGGGCGTTATCCTGGCGGCCGCGGAAGAGCAGCTAGCCGTTGAAATCCGTGCCCAATTCAAACGCAAACAGGTCCGCAAGATCTACCAGGCCCTGGTGTTCGGTGCGCCGCGCCAGGCGGTCGAGTTGTGGCGCGATCGCCTCGCCACGGACAAGCGCGGCGGCATGATTCGCACCTCCTCAGTGGCCGGCCACGTTCCAGCGGAAACTCGGATGTCGGTGATCCGGTCGGCGGGTCGCGAGCCGCGGGTCGCCCTCCTCAAGCTCGAGCCGCGCACGGGACGAAGCCACCAGTTGCGTGTGCAATGTGCCAAGCGTGCGTTGCCGATTGTCGGCGACCAGACCTATGGCGATTTTGCGCGAAACCGGGAATTCGCGAAGTTCGCGGGTACGAAACGAATGTTCCTCCATTCGTTCGAGACGACCTTCGAGTACGACTGGCGGGGGCGTCGGTTCGCCTTTTCAGCCCGCGCTCCTCTGCCGCCGGAATTCGTGCAATTCCTGTAGCCGGGGCCACTTCTCGCGCAATCCGGTGGCCGTCGTGGAGGTTCCGTCTGTGCCCGGCGTGGCCGCACTCCGGCTTTGCGTCCGCCTCGGTTTCACCTTCAATGGGCGTTCCCATGATTCTGCCCAAGTCCAGTCGCCTGACGCCCGAACAACTCGACGAAGTCACGAAGATCGTGACGGAGTTCGGCTGCCGAATCCAACCGATCGTTGGCGCGGTCCGGACCATCTATGCCATCGTTGGCGACGAGCGCGATGAATTGATGATCAATCGCTTGGAGGGCTTGGGTTACGTCGAACGCATCGACCGGATCCAATCCCCGTTCAAGCTCATGGATCGGCGGTCGGATCTTGCTTCGCACCGGATGACGGTCGGCGGGGTCACGCTTGGCGAGGAACTCTTCGTCATCGCGGGCGCCTGCACGATCGACCCCAAGAATCCGGGGCTTTTTTATGAGACGGCGCACGCGGTGAAGGAGGCAGGCGCGCACATGCTTCGGGGCGGGGTTTGGAAGCCCCGGACCAACCCGTACACCTTTCAGGGCGACTCCAAGTCGATGGACATCCTGATGGAAGCCTCGCGACAAACCGGTCTCCCGGTGGACACCGAGGTCATGGAGGAGGCGCAGATCAAGATCGCGCTCGACGCGGGGGTGACGTGTCTGCAGGTGGGCGCACGCAATGCGCTGAATTATTCGCTGCTGAGGGCAATCGGGCGCGCGATTGCGGGGCGCGACGACGTCGTGGTTCTGCTCAAGCGCAGCCTGCACATGGGGCCGCTCAACGAATTCATTTCGGCTGCGGAGTACATCACCGCCTTTGGAAATCCGAACGTCATCCTGTGCCCGCGCGGCACGTCACCGACATTGGACGGTTATCGCAATCACCCCGACGAGAGCATCACGCCGCTGCTGAAGGAGAAGACGTGGGCTCCGGTGGTCGTCGATCCTTCGCACTCGGTCGGCCGGGCGGCCTACGTTCCCGCCTGTGCGCTCGCGGCGGTCGCTTACGGCGCGGATGGACTGTGCATCGAATCGCACGTCAATCCGAGCCAGGGGATCGGCGACGACCCCAAGCAGTCGATCACACCGGAGGTGCTGGCGGAAACCATCGCCCAGGCGCGGCAGATCTGGACGTTGCGGCGAACGGCCAGGTCGGCCGCCGCGACCGCCGAATGACCGCCCGGGCGTGGCGCGCGTCGCGTTCCCGGCGTCCGCTCAGAGCAGGTCCATCTGACGATCATCCGCGGCTGTGACCGTGATCTTCTTCTTCGGTCGAGCCTGAGGGGCCGGCAGGGACACCGTGGCGTCGTCACTCTCGAGCTTGCCCAGGATCGTCTTCGCCCGGTCGATTACCGTCAGGGGCAGCCCCGCGAGCCGCGCCACCTGGATCCCGTAACTCCGGTCGGCCGCGCCCGGCACCACGCGGCGGACGAACACGATGTCATCGTTCCACTCCCTGACTGCGACCGAGAGGTTCTGGAGGCGTCCGAGGTGCTTTTCCAACTGGGTCAGCTCCTGGTAATGCGTGGCGAAAAGCGTGCGGGGGCCGCGGTCGGGACCGCGGTGCAGGTGCTCGACGACGGCCCATGCGATCGAGAGGCCGTCGTAGGTCGAGGTGCCACGGCCGATCTCGTCGAGGATGATGAGCGAGCGATCCGTCGCGTTGTTCAGAATGTTCGCCGTCTCGTTCATCTCGACCATGAATGTCGAGTTGCCCCGCGCGAGATCGTCGCTTGCGCCCACGCGCGAGAAGATCCGATCAACGAGTCCGATCCGGCACGATTTGGCCGGCACCCAGGATCCGATTTGAGCGAGCAGCGTGATCAGGGCGACCTGCCGGATGTAGGTCGATTTGCCGGCCATGTTCGGTCCGGTGATCAAGGCGATCTGCGCCGCATCGCAGGAGAGCGCCGTGTCGTTTGGCACGAACGCGCCGTTCGTTCCCCGGGCAAGGTTCGTGTCCGGCGACCGCAGCATCTGTTCGACGACCGGATGCCGGCCTTCCTGAATTTCGAGCACGCTGCTGTCGTCCAGCACGGGCCGGCAGTAGTCCCATTCGCGGGCGAGCAGCGCCCATCCGGTCAGGACATCGAGTTCCGCCAGCGCGTCGGCTGTGTGCGCCAGGGCAATGGCCTCATCGAGCACGGCGGCGAGGAGCTGATTGAACAACTCCAACTCGCGAGCCAGCGCGTGTTCCTCCGCGTGAAAAATCTCCTTTTCCTTCTGCTTCAGTGCCTCCGTCACGTAGCGTTCCCCACCGACCGTCGTCTGACGGCGGATGTAGTCGGCTGGCACGAGGTGCAGGTTCGCCTTGGTGACTTCGATGTAGTACCCGAAATTGTTCGTGAACCTCACCTTCAGGCTGCGGATTCCCGTCCGCTCCTGCTCGGCCTTTTCGAGGTCCGAAAGCCACGTCTTGTTGTCGGTCGTCAGCGAGCGGAGCCGATCGAGTTCCGGATCATACCCCGCCCGGATGTAATTGCCGTCGTTGAGATCGTTCGGGAGCTGATCGGCCAGCGCGCGACCCAGGAGTTCGCGCAACGCGGGAAGCTCCTGCAACTCCACCCCCAGCGCCCCGACCCGGGTCTCCGGCCCGCCGAACCCGCCGACCGCCGCCTTCAGGGCCGGGATCTGGGCAAGCGTATCCCGGACGCCCCCGAGCTCGCGTGGGTTGCGGAGTCGATTCTGCAACCGGCCCAGAATCCGGGGAATGTCGCGCACCTGTCCGAGCAGCTCATGGATCTCCGCCAGTCGCATCGAATCATTGCGCAGCTCCCCGACGATCGCCTGGCGCCGCTGCATTTCCGCGAGATCCAGCGTCGGCGCCGCCAGCCAGCGCTCCAGGAGTCGCGCGCCCGCCGATGTGACGGTGCGGTTAATGGCCGCGAGCAGCGAGCCTTCGCGGCTGCCGCGGACCGAAGCGAAGATCTCCAGGTTGCGAAGCGTCGCCGGATCGAGCAGCAGGGTCTTCGTGCTGCGGTACTCCTGGAGTCGGCGCAGGTTTTCCGGCTTGGCGCAGAGATTCTCGGTCGCGTAGTAGACGAGCGCACCGGCGGGCCCAAGACCGGGGTGGGAGGGGAGAATGCCGAAACCCTCGAGGTTCAGGACCCCGATTGCATCCATCACGGTTTTCGCGCCCGTCGTCCCGTCGAAGTGATAAGCCGGCAGTTCCGAAGCGAGACGGCTGGCACAGAACGCATGAAGCGCATGCAATTCGACCTGCTCGTGCGGCGCCGCGGCCCAGCGCTCCCGTTCGCCCTCGATGACGAGGACTTCCGCCGGATCGAGGGCGGTCAGCACGGGCAGCAGGTTTGGAATCCGGGAATCGGAGGTAATCTTGAACTCGCCGGTCGAGAGATCGAGCCAAGCTGCGTGCAGCCCATGCCGGTCGACGTTCACCGCCGCCAGGTAGTGATTGCGGGCCGCCTCGAGCTGGTTGGCGGCCAGCGTGGTTCCGGGCGACAGAATCCGCGTCAACTGCCGTCGCACGAGCTTCCCGGGTTTCGGCGGTTCGGCCTGGTCACAGATCGCGACCTTCCTGCCGGCGGCCAGCAGCTTGGAAACATACGTGTCGCACGCGTGCGCGGGAATGCCGGCCATCGGATGCTCCTGGCGCTTGGTCAGCGTGAGGCCGAGCAGCCGCGACGCGCTTACCGCGTCGTCAAAGAACATCTCGAAGAAGTCGCCCAGGCGGAAAAGGAGCAGGGTGTCGCGGGGCAGACCCCGTTTCACCTCGAAATACTGCTGCATCATCGGCGTGAGCTTCGCGTCGGACATAATCCAGGAGGGAGATGCCAGAGGGCGATGGCCGGCGATGCAAGCCGGCAACGTTGCGCCTCGTCGGGCTGTCGCCGGGAAAAATTGAAATTGGTGGCGTCGGCGCTTCGCTTACCGGATTCCGACTGATGCAGCTTTTTCATCGTGATCTAGGGGGCGCTGGCAATCCGCCCCTCGTCATTCTCCACGGCATGCTCGGTTCTTCGCGGAACTGGCAATCCGCCGGCGCGGATCTGGCCGCGCGGTATCACGTCCTCGCGCTTGACCTTCGCAACCACGGACGTTCGCCGCACGCGGATCCCATGACGTACGACGCGCTGATGGGGGATGTCCTGGACTGGCTGGATGGGCATCGACTCGGCCAGGTCACGCTGCTTGGTCACAGCATGGGCGGAAAGACCGCCATGCTGCTGGCATGCCGGCACCCCGCACGCGTGGCGCGGCTCTTCGTCGTCGACATCGCCCCGAAGGATTACCATTGGGTCGCGCACCGGTCGAACTTTACGGCGATGAACGAGCTCAATCTGGACGACCTCCGCTCGCGGGCGGAGGCGGAACTGCGATTCGAGGCCCGGGTGCCGAATTGGGGCACGCGGAAATTTCTCACCACGAATCTCGAGCGCGGAGAGGATGGCCGCTGGCGCTGGCAGATCAACCTCCCCGCCATCACCGCGGCCCTGCCGGCGCTGGAGGCGAACTCGCTGCTACCGGCGGATCAGTTTCAGGGAGCGGTGCGTTTCATCACCGGCGCGCGGTCCGACTACGTCGAGCCGGCGGATCACGCCGCAATTCGGGAGCACTTTCCCCGGGCGGAAATCGTCGCGATCCCCGACAGCGGTCACAACCCGCACATGGACGCGCGCCCGGCCTTCGTGGCCGCGGTGCTGGGTGCGGCCTAATAAAACACGGCGCGGTCCAGGCTGCGGTATTGGATGGCTTCGAGAAGATGGGAGGCCTCGATCTGCTCGGCGCCGGCGAGGTCCGCGATCGTGCGTGAGACCTTCAGGATCCGGTCGTAGGCCCGGGCGGAGAGGTGCAACTGCTCCATTGCCTGCTGCAGCAGGTCGCCCAGCGCGCTCTCGATGGCACAGTGTTTCCGGATCTGCGCATGTGACATCCGGGCGTTCGCCGTCGCCTTTGTGCCCGCGAAGCGTCCGGTTTGCCGTTGCCGGGCGGCGGCGACACGGGCCCGGATCGCGGCGGACGGTTCCCCGGTTCCGTCGGTCCGCAGCTCCGCGATGGAAAGCGCGGGCGCCTCGATATGCAGGTCGATGCGGTCGAGCAGGGGACCGCTGATTCGGGCGCGGTACCGCTGGATCTGCGTCGGCGAACACCGGCACTCATGTTTCTTGTCGCCCAGATACCCGCAGGGACAGGGGTAGATTGCCCAACGCTGGTGTCACCATAAAGGCCAAGAAACCGCAGCCGGCCGGGTATCCTGCCGAGGCGCATACCCTCGGAGAACATCTCCGCAAACGGAGGATGGACCTCGGCCTTCTCCAGCGGCAGGTGGGGCAACGTATCGGGGCATGTGTTGCTACGGTGTGGCTGTGGGAGGCTGATCGGATGGCCCCGGAGCTGAAGTGGTGGCCCCGGATTCTTGAATTCCTTGGATACGATCCGCGACCGGCGCCGAAGACGGTTGGCGAGCGCCTGGTCAGGTACCGGGAAGCACGCGGGTGGAGCCAGAAACGCCTTGCAGAGGCCCTCCAAGTCGATCCGACGACGCTTTCACGGTGGG
>DASZYH010000168.1:0-13042 GCA_035545515.1 Opitutaceae bacterium | reverse complement strand
GAACCAGATCGCGCGAGCAAGCTCGCCGCCCACAGCAGACCCACGCCAACGCCCGACCGCCCGCTTAATCGATCGTGTACGGTTCCTGCGGCTCCTCGGATTCGGTCGGGGAGGTCAGCGCGACGAGGCTCTGGAGCGAGGTGAAGTGCTGGCTGAGATCGAAATCGCCCCCGAGCCCGCCGATCAACCGGTCGAACAGATCCTTCTTCGAGGCCTTGAGCGCCTGGATCCGCTCCTCGATCGTGCCGGCCGTCACCATCCGATAGACGAACACCGTGTTCGTCTGGCCGATACGGTGGACGCGGTCGACGGCCTGCGCCTCCACCGCGGGATTCCACCAGGGATCGAGCAGGAAGACGTAGTCCGCCGCATGCAGCGTGATGCCGGTGCCGGCCGCCTTGAGCGAGACGAGCATCGCCGCCGCGCCGCTCGCGTTCTGGAACGACTGCACCGGCTTCAGGCGATCGAGCGTCATGCCGGTGAGTTCGAAGCGTGGCAGGTCGGGGAAATTCCGCGACAGCGCGTCGCGCACCCGGTCGAGCAGCATCACGAACTGCGAGAAGATGACAACCTTGTGGCCGCTACTCACGATTTCCGCGAGCTTCTCGACCAGCAGGTTGATCTTCCCGGAATCGGACACCGGCGCCTTGAGCCACGGCAGCATGTCCGGGTCGCAGCAGGTCTGGCGCAGCCGGGTGAGCAGGGCGAGGAAACCGAACGACTTTTCCCGCATCGCGGCGCCCACGTCGTCGCCGAGGCGCTCCAGCCCTTCGGCGCAGATGCGGGCGTACTCGGCGCGCTGCACATCGGTCAGCGGGCAGATCAGCTCCATCTCCACCTTCGGCGGGAGCTCCTGCGCGACCTCGCCCTTCGTGCGGCGGAGGATGAACGGTGCGAGCTGGGCGCGAAGCCGCGTCAGCGTGCCCTCGCGATCGGAGCCGAGCGCGGACTCGAACGATCCGCGCGAACCGAGCAGGCCGGGAAGAAGGAAACGGAAGATGCTCCAGAGATCCAGCTGCCGGTTCTCCAGCGGCGTGCCCGTGAGCACGATCCGGTGCTGCGCCCGGACCGCAAAACAGGTCTGCGTGATCTTCGCGTCCGGATTCTTGATGAACTGGCCCTCGTCCAGCACCGCGTATCCAAACTCCACGCCGTCGAGCAGCGTCCGGTGCTTGCGGAGCTGGGTGTAGCTCGCGAGCCACAGCACGGGATCCTTCCGCTGCGTGAAATCGTGCCCGGTCTTCAGGACATCCACCGCCAGATGCGGGAAGAACTTCGCGATCTCCTCGCGCCACACCGGCACCACGCTGGCGGGGCAGACGATCAGGCTCGGACGATCCGCCAGCGGTCGCGCGGCGAGGAGCGAGAGGACCTGCAGGGTCTTGCCCAGTCCCATTTCGTCCGCGAGCAAGCCGTGACAACCGACATCGCACAGGTGGTGCATCCACTCGACGCCGCGCCGTTGATACGGCCGCAGCAGTTCGGGCAACTCGGGCGGCGTGACGGATGGGGCGAGCACCGTCTGGCGCCACGCCTCGATTTCGGGCGACAGCGTCAGTTTCAGGCGCACGTCGTTGAACAGCGAGAAGATCAGGTACGGCGAGAGCGGGCCGCCGTCGGCGGCGCCGGCACCCTGGGTCTCCTCGACGTTCTTCTGCCAGGCGCTGAAGCTCTCCCACTTGTCCGGCGCCAGGGCGACGATACCGAGGTTCGGCAGGATCACCGGCTGGCCGCCTCGCTTCAGCAGCGCATGCACCTCGGAGTCGGTCAGCATCCGTTCGCCAGCGCGGAAGATCCAGCGCAGGTTCAGCGCGGTTCCGCCCGTGCCGTGCGACCCGTCTGCGGTGGTCTTCTCCGCCACGGCCTCGATCTCGACCGTGCGCGTCCCCTTCAGCAGGTTGGCCGACTTCTCGTCGAGTTCGACGGCGAAGAGCTTTCGCCACGCCGGCAGGACCGTCTTGAGGAAATTCGGGATCTCGACCAGCGACTCCATCACGTAGACGCCCGTCTCCTGCTGATACTGGAAGTGCGCCTTCCGCGCGTATGCCGCGAGCCCGATGAGCTTGGCCCGCTCCGCACTCGAGACGTGTCCGTTGCCGTTCGCATGCACGTCGGGTCCGAGGGCCGGATGCTTCGTCTTCTTGTCCGGCTCCAGCCACATCGCCTGGAAGGTCAGTCCCGCCGACTTCGTTTTGAAGGCGAGGAGCAACGTGCGCGAGGCGCCGTTGGCGCCCGGCGGCGTTGTGAGGCCGCTGCCGGCCACGCTGCCATTCCCGTTCGCGTGTCCGTTTCCATTGCCATTGCCGTTGCTGGCTGTGCGGGCAGCCCCCAGACCGAACCCGTTCGCCGCGGCGGCACGTGCGACCGGCGCCGTCGCCGTGGCGGCCGCGCGGTTCGTTCGCGCCGGTGCTGCCTGCTCGTGTGTTTGGACGGCCCGGGCCAGTTCGTCCGGAAGTGGCGAAATCTCATCCGCCACCAATTCCTCGATCTCATGCATCCCCGCCACCGCCAGCGCGTGCGCCAGTTCCCCGTCGGCCGACGAGGAACGCACGGAAAGCTTCTCCCCCACCCATTCGATCACCGCGTATTCGTCCCGTTTGTCGACCCGGCGGTGCACGATCGCATCGCGGTCCGTCAGCTCGAGTTCGCGCACCTCGCCGTCACGGTAAATCTGCCTCCCCTGTTCAAGCTGTTGATCTGTAAACACTCCGGACCAGTCGTTCTCCAGCTTGCTGAACCAGAACTCGAGGGAGAGGGGTGTGTAGACGCGCTTTGGTCCGTGCGACTGCATCAAAAAGAATGTTTGACCGTAGAAACCGAGGAGCTCGGTGCAATCCCTAAGTTCGGTAAAAACCCGCCGGGCTGAAATGTTCTCTGCCCGAACGAATTCCGCCCGAGATCGCCACTCGCACCGAGCGAGCGGGCGGCGCGGCACCGCTGGCGAACGCAATTAATTCGGCTGGGACTCCGCTTCCCGCCCGCCATGGCGCGGGAGGGACCCTCCTTCGCCCGAGCGCTACGGAGGGCAGGCTCCGCGCCCGACCGGCGGATGCGACGCACGTTACACCACGCTAGGAGCGCTCCGGACGCGCCGTGAGCTCGGCGCGAACGATCGTCCACGTTCGCTCAACCGCGCCGGCGTTCGCCCGATGCCATGCGGCCGCGGCGCGCGCCAGGGCATCGCGTTCCGACGGATGGTGGCACAACCGCGTCACCTGCGCGACGAGCGCCGCCCGGTCGGCGACCGTTCGCGCCGCCCCTTGCGCGAGCAACTCCTCCGCAATCCGGCGAAAGTTCCCCATGCCCGGCCCAAAGAGAATTGGTTTCTGGAGCGCCGCCGCCTCCACCGGAGTTTGTCCCTCGGTGTGGGGCGGCAGGCTCTTGCCCACGAACACGAGATCCGCGAGCTGCGTCAGCCGGCGCAACTCGCCGGTCGTGTCGCCGACGGCGACGTCCACCTCGCCCGGGGCGCGGCCGTGCGAGCGAAAATGAAACCGCAGGCCGGCGCCGCGGAGGACGCGCTCGATTTCGACGCGCCGCTCGGCGTGCCGCGGCACGATCAGGAGCGAGCAGCGGACACCGAGATCATGAGCGACACGCCAGGCCTCGATCAGCGCCTCCTCCTCCCCCGGCCAGGTCGACGAGCCCAGCAGCACGAAGCCGGGGCCGAGTCCAAGCTCACCGCGCAACTGGTCCAGCTCCGCGGCGCCGAGCGGCGTAATCGAGAGGTCGAGCTTGATGTTGCCCGTCGTGGTCATGCGTTCGGCCGGCATTCCGAGGTTCCGAAACCGTTCCTCGTCGTGCGCCGAACATGGCAGCAGGCGGGTGATGCCCTGAAACATCAGCCGGGCCACCGCGGGAAAACGCGCCAACCGTCGGAAGCTGCGATCCGAGAGTCGCGCGTTGATGCAGACAACCGGGATGCGGCGCTTGGCCGCCTGCCGCAGGTGTTCCGGCCAGCGTTCGCCCTCGGTGATGATCGCGAGATCCGGATCGATCCGCCGCCACGCGCGAACGGAAAACGGCCACCAATCGACGGGAAAATAGCCGATCCCGACCGTCAGGCCGCGGTAGCGGTCGTTGGCCACCCGATACCCGGTGCTCGTGGTCGTCGTGAGATAGACCTCCGTGCCGTCCGACCTGAATTTTTCCAGCAGCGGGCCGATCGCGAGCATCTCGCCGACGCTCACCGCCTGCAGCCACACGCGCCGGACGCCGGTTTTTGGCCGGCCGAGCCGCGGATGGCTTCCGAACCGCTGGCCGAAGTTTTCCCGGTACCCGCCACGCCGGCGCATGCGCCAGACGTACCGTGGCGCCAGAAACAGCAGCACGGGAACGAAGAGCAGCCGGTAAAGCCAAAGCATGGGCAGTCGATTTGGGGCGACGACGTCCCCCGAAGCAACGCCGATATGGAACCGCGGTCCGGGCGCATCCCCCGGCCGGCACATTTCGCCACGCCGAGGTTTCCAAATGCCGAATTTTGTGCCTCTTTGCGGATCCGTATGCGCCGATTGCTCCTGTTGTTGCCACTGCTGGCGTTCTTCACCGGCCTCCGCGCCGCGATTCCGTTCGCCCAATCCGAAAGCGACCTGAAGCCCGATCCGACCGCGCTTTTCGGCACGCTGCCGAATGGGCTGCGGTACGTGATCCGACCCAACCACGAGCCGAAAAACCGCGCGTCGCTGCGGCTCGTCGTGCAGGCCGGGTCGTTCAACGAGAAGCCCGACCAGCAGGGGCTCGCCCACTTCCTCGAGCACATGGCGTTCAACGGGAGCAGCCATTTCGCCCCCGGCACCCTGGTCGAGTTCCTCCAGCGGATGGGGATGAGCTTCGGCGCGGACACCAACGCGAGCACCAGCTTCGACCGTACCATCTATCAGCTCGAGCTCCCGGACACGAAGCCGACCACCCTGAACGAGGGGCTGCAGGTCTTCGCCGATTACGCGGGCTCCCTCTTGCTGCGTCCACAGGACATCAACAAGGAGCGGGGCATCATCCTGAGTGAAAAACGCACGCGTGACTCCGTCGACTACCGCACGATCGTTTCGCAGCTCGGCTTTGAACTGAAGGGCTCGCTGCTGCCCGACCGCTGGCCGATCGGAAAAGCCTCCATCATCGAGAATGCGCAACGGCCGCAGTTCGTCGATTTCTACAACACCTGGTACCGGCCGAAGCTGCTGTCCGTGGTCGTCGTCGGCGACATCGATCCCGCGGCCGTCGAGAAGCAAATCGTCGCGATGTTTTCGCCGCTGGCGCCCCGCGCGCCCGCGCGGCCCGCGCCCGACCTCGGTCACCTCGACGTCGCCGGCGAGAAGGGCGTGCTCGTGTTCCACCATGCCGAGGCCGAGGCGCCGAACACGACCGTGTCGATCGGGACGATCCGTCCGTATCATCATGAGCCCGACACCGGCGCGAACCGGCTGAAATACCTGCCGCGCAGCCTGGCCGATGCGATGATCGACCGGCGGCTGTCGATCCTCGCGAAGAAGGAGAACGCTCCCTTCATCGACGGCACCGCCGAAGCCGACGAGTCGTTCGACTTCTACCACGAGACGGCCATCTCGCTCGACTGCCGGGCCGACCAGTGGAGGCCCGCGCTCGCGGTCGCCGACCAGGAGTTGCGCCGTGCGCTCGAGCATGGATTCGAACCCGCGGAACTGCGCGAGGTCGTGGCGAACTTCCGCAACAGCCTCGACCAGGCGGTGAAGACCGCCGCGACCCGCCGGTCCGAGGCGCTCGCCGGCGAGATCGCCGACTCGCTCGTCGATCGCAACGTGTTCACCACCCCGGCGGAGGACGAGGCGCTCTACGGTCCCGCCCTCGACCAGATCACCGTCGCGGACTGCCTCGCCGCCCTGCGCGAGGCCTGGGCCGCGCCGCACCGGCTCGTGATGGTCACGGGCAACGCGGTCATCCCCGGCGATGACCTCGCGGCGATCCGCGACACGTACGAACAGGCCCACGCGGTGCCGGTGGCGCCGCCCGCGGCGATCGCGGAGCAGAAGTGGGCCTACACGAATTTCGGCCCCGCCGGCCAGGTCGTGAAGCGCGAGCACATTCCCGACCTCGATGTCACGCTCGTCCAGTTCGCGAATGGCGTGCGGCTGAACCTCAAGAAGACGAACTTCGAGGCGAACCGGATCCGGATCAACCTCCGCGTCGGCAATGGCAAGCTCACCCAGCCGCCGGACGAGCCTGGGCTCGCCGCCTACACGGGACAGACGTTCGTCGCGGGCGGTCTCGGCCAGCACAGCGAGGACGACCTCCGCATGATCCTCGCCGGCCACACGGTCGGTTCGAGTTTCTCCGCGGGCGGCGATGCCTTCATTTCGCAGGGGATCACCAATCGCGACGACCTCCTCCTCGAACTCCAGTTGATGACCGCACGGATCACCGATCCCGGCTACCGGCCGGAGGCGGCGCGGCAGGCGCGCAAGGCAATCCAGGAGCTGTACCTCAGCCTGGCCCACACGATCGACGGTCCGTTCACGCTCGACGTGCCGAAGATCCTCTCGAGCGGCGATCCGCGCTTCGGCCTGCCTCCGGAGAACGTCATGCTCCAGCGCAACCTCGCGGAGGAGAAGGCGTGGCTCACGCCGGAGCTTCAGCACGGCTACATCGAGATCGCCATCGTCGGCGACCTCGACATCGACGCGACCATCCAGGCCGTCGCCCGGACCTTCGGCGCGCTCCCGCCCCGCGATCCGCGCCAGCCGCTCGCCGCGTTGCACCAGGTGCATTATCCCGCGCATCCGTTTGCCCGCGATTACGCCATTCCGACGGAGATCCCGAAGGGCACGGTCGTGATCTACTGGCCCACGACCGACGCGCTCGAGATCCACCGCTCGCGGCGGCTGACCCTCCTCGGGCTGGTCCTGTCGGACCGCTTGCGCGTCAAGGTGCGCGAGCAGCTCGGCGACGCGTACAGCCCCGATGCGGGCAACGACCCGAGCGACGTGTATCCCGGCTACGGCTACATGCTGGCCGACGTGATCGTCGATCCGCCCCGCGCCCAGCAGGTCGCCGACGCCGTGGTGGGGGTCGCGACCGCGCTCTCGACCCAGGGGGTGACCGCCGACGAACTGGCGCGGGCGAAGCTTCCCGTACTGACGCAGCTGCGCGAATCGGCCCGGACAAACCAGTACTGGATCGGCGCGGTGCTCAACCGCGCGCAGGAGCGGCCCCAGCAGCTCGACTGGTGCCGGACGCGGTATTCGGACATCGAATCAATCACGACGGCGGACCTCGACGCGCTGGCCAAGACCTATCTCCAGCCGGATCGCGCGAGTCGGGTCATCGTGGTGCCCGAGCGAAAGCCCGTGCCGCCCGCGACCGGCCCCGTCGGCCCGACGAACCCGTCCGGCCCCGCGACGCCCGCGAAGTGAAAGGCTGAAACGCTGAAAAGCCGACACGCTGAAATTCATCCAGCGTGCCGCTTATTCGCACTCTCGTGGCTGCGAGCGTAAGCGAGTGGCCCGACCGATAATCGATCCTCGATTGCCCGATCTCGTGGCTGCGAGCGCCAGCGAGCGGAGGCATTTTAGATTTTGGGTTGCCTGAACTGGCGCGGAAGGGACTCCGCGCCCTACCCTAGGCGCCCTCCGCCCTCCGCCGTCCGCCGTCGTCTGCCGTCCGCCCTCCGCCCTCTGCCGTCCGCGCTCACAACCTTTCCGGCTTGCATTCGTCTGTTCGCGGACACGTGTCTTAATTCATGCACTTACCCCTCCTCCGCCCTGCCCTGATCTCCCTCCTCGCGCTTGCCGGCGCGACCGGACTTTGCGCCGCCTCCGCCGGCGCCACCGTCGACGTTGCCGCCTCCGCCGCCGTCCAACCCGCCCTCCCCGCGATTCCCGACCGGACGTTCACGCTCACCGACTACGGCGCCGTGGGCGACGGCCACACCCTCAACACCGAGGCCTTCCGGAAAGCGATCGCCGCCGTGTCCGCGGCCGGCGGCGGCCGGCTCGTCGTGCCGCCGGGCGTCTTCCGCACCCGGCCCTTCACGCTCTGCTCGAACCTCGATCTTCACCTCGACGAGGGCGCCGTCATCCAGGCGCCCGACACCTTCGAGGAAATGGGGCTGCCCAATCCCGCCAATTTCAAGACCGAGGCCGAGCTCCGCGCCGTGTTCCCGATCCCGCCGCCGCTCATCCGCGGTGAAAACCTGCACGACGTCGCGCTCACCGGTCCCGGCGTCATCGACGGCAGCGGCGCCCATTGGTGGGCCTGGTCCGAACGCGCCGCCCGCGCCCAGCCGGGCCGGCTCGTCGTTCCCCGTCCGCATCTCGTCGTCTTCAACCATGTCGAGCGGCTCCACGTCGCCGACGTGACGCTGCGCAATTCGTCGAAATTCCACCTCGTGCCCAGCAACGTCGACGACCTCACGATCGAACGCGTGAAGGTCCGCGCCCCGTTCAATGCGCCCAACACCGATGCCATCGACCCGGGACCGGGCCGGAATTTTCTCATCCGCGACTGCGACATCGACACCGGAGACGACGACATCGTGATCAAGCGCGGCGGCACGAACATCCTGATCGAGAACTGCACGATCAAGCACGGGCACGGCATCTCCATCGGTTCGGGCACCGATGTCGGCATTCACAACATGCTCGTCCGCCACTGCACGTTCGACGGCGCCGACAACGGAATCCGGATCAAGTCGATGCGCGGCGCCGGCGGTCCGGTCGAGAACGTCCGGTACACCGATATCCACATGAAGAATGTCCGCGACGCGATCTACCTGGACCTGAACTACGTCGACAACAACCGACCGGACTTCAAGGGCGATCCGACCAAGATTCCCTCGATCAAGAACATCCTCATCGACCACGTGACGGTCGAGAGCGCCATCAACGCGGGCCGGATCGTGGGACTCCCCGAAAGTCCGATTCGCAACGTCACCCTCGACCACGTGCAGGTCACGGCCGCGAACGCCTTCACCATCAAGGATGCCGGCGGCCTCGCATTCAAGGACTTCACCCTGACGATCGACCGCGACGCCGGCTCGGGCTGGAAGCACTACAACGAGTGAGCGGGGCTCGTTCCGCGAAACCTCCGCGCCGCACCGATCGACGGACAGCGCGCGGAGTCCCTTCCGCGCCCGATCGATTCTCCAGGTCTCGACCGCGTCTCACGCTCGTGGCGGCGAAGGGACTCGCCGCCCTACCGCGGACATCCCGGAACCGCCGAAGCGCTTGGCGAACGAGCGTCCCTTCCGCGCCTCTCGACCCCGCACATCAGCCATTTCGGTGCGCATTCGCGGCGCCGAAAACGGCCGGCACCGGCGTCAACCGCCGCCGCCACACATCAGCGGCCCCGGATGAACCGAAGTTCCGGAATAATACCGCGGAGGACGCGAAAAGACGGTTTGCGCGACGCGGATTCGCGTGTCTCCATGGAACGATTTTGTTCGGACAACGACGCCGTTCACCACCATGCCCAACGCTCCTGTCACCGCCGCCAGCACCAACTCGGGTGAGAACGATGACCAGCTCATCGCCTACCTTAATCTGAAACTTCGGGAGATCGGCCAGCCCGGCCTGGTCGCCGGCGCGGCCGAGGGATTGGCGCCGCTCGTGGATCACTTTCTCGCGCTCAGCCGGGAAAAGGACCGTGCCCTTTCCCGCCACCTGTGTCCGATCGACCAGCGCATCCAGAACTTTCTCTACGACCAGCTCGAGGCTCACTGCGAGGTTCCCCGCCTCCCCAGCATCACGCTGGTGCTGGACCGGCCGGGTCTCGCGCGAGTGCTGTCCCTGCCGCCCGACTCCGACCGACATCAGAGCGAGATTCTCTCGTCCTTTCGCGTGCGCCAAGGCGTCCTGCACAACCCGCGGAGCGACCGCCGCACGACCCAGGGCACGTTCCACATCGCGGACTTCGGCTTGCCGATCCCGGATGACAAGAAGGCCGTGCCTCCCGCCGTGTTCGGCCAGCTGCTGCGGCAGGCGCTGAATCCGCCCGCCGAACACCTGCGCGTGCCGTTCACGGCGACCGCCGCCCAGCCGGCGGAGACCTTTGTCTCCCTCCATCTCCGCCCGGTCGTCTGCCCGGAGGTCCCGGGTTTCACGCCCAAGCGCTCGATGGAAACGCGGTTCTTCGTGCCCGGCGCGCTGGTCTCCAACCTCGACTTCATCGAACGGATCTTCGGCAACGCGGGCGATCCGCATCTGCCGGAGAACGACGCCGCGCTCGATCCCGAGCATTGGACCGGACACACCGGGTGCGTCATCCTCGCGACGCACCTTACCCGGCTGACGAAGCGCGAACTCGGGCTGCCGGCCTGGGACCAGGCCAGCGAGCGCCAGCGGCGCGACAAGATGTGCTGGAAGTCACCCGACGAGCTCTACAACGACGGCGTCGCGTTCAAGCTGAGCGCGCGCGACACCAGCGGCGTGATGGTGACCCTGATCGCCGACAACTATTTCGGTTACTGCAAAAAGGAGGTGAAGACCCAGATCAGCTTCGCCGCCAACCTGCTCGGCCGCTGCGAGGAGGAGCACGCCGGTGGCGCCGTCGTCTTCCCCAGCTACGACCTCGGCGAGGATTTCGCGCTGAGCGAGCACCTCGCCGCCGTGGACCACACGTTCGCGGAGACGGTCGCCCAGCTCGGCGACCGCATCGAGGTCCAGCCCGGCGGCTGGGCGATCGACCGGAAGTATCGCGACATCCACTACGTGCCCGAGGACGCGTATTTCGACCTGCGCGCGCAGACCATTACCTGGCGCGACGGCCAGTCGACGCACAGCATCAAGCTCCTCCCGCGGCACACCTACCTCCTGCCCTCCGGCTACAAGGTCGAGATGGTGAAGCCGGACGAGGGCCGGCGCTGGCGGCTCCGCGGCACCACCGCCGAGGGCATCCTCTGCCACAAGCCGTGCACCGTTTCGGGCGGCGGCAAGTCCGAGATCTCGAAGTCCATCGCCGACGCGACATTCATCGGCCCGAATTTCGTCAGCAACCTCACGGCCGATTTCGACTTCGTCGACCGGATCCTGCGGCGCGAGTATGGCCAGCGGTTTCGCGACCCCGCGCGCAACAAGCCGCGCGGCCGGCCCGTGCTCAGCCTCGAGCGCTCGCTCGGCTCCGTCGTCAAGCTCCTCAGCCGCAGTCCCGATTACACCGACGAGTACAACGCCTGGCTCGACACGATCCCGCACTACATCCGGGACCTGGTGCTGCTCGTCAAACGCTACTACAAGCCCGAGTGGGGCGACGACTGGCGCAAGCACTTCAGCGTCGACACGATCAACGGCCTTCCCGGCAACGAGATCAAATACCACCGCCAGAAGGTCCTCACGCACTACCTCCGCGTCGGCTTCACCCCCGACGGCGGCTGGCGCACGTTCAGCCTGCGCAAGGATTTCTTCCCCGCGGTCAAAATCCAAGCCGAGGATGACATCACGGCATCCGTCATCGTTCCCTCGCGCGCGGTCTCGGGCCTGCCGGCCTGGGGCGGCTCGCACACGGCGCTGAAGTTTGTCCACAACTGCGAATTCTCGCTCTTCCAGCGCCCCGACGAGGCGATTCATCGCGGGTACGACAAGCGGACCGAGCGCGACTTCTCCCGACCCGGCAACTTCTTCTCGAACTACGAGCCGCTGACCCGCGACACCGCGCGCTCGATCATGGAGGACACGATCGGGTTCGACGCGTTCACGGAGCCCGTGCGCGCGATCTTCGACGAGTTTGTCGCGGCCGCGCGCCCGGCCTATCTCGCGTCGCCGGCCCATCCGCGGCTCGTCGACGGCAAGGCGTCCAAGAATCCGCGATACCTCCAGAACCGGCCGGACCTCGAGGATCCGCGGACGAGCTACCTTGCGCAGGTCGGCGCCCGGCTGTACCGCCGCGTGCCGGAAGGCGCGCGCGCGCTGTTCCCGGTGGCCGCGATCCTGTCCGGCCGCCGCCTCAATCCGCCGGAACCCGGCGTGAAGCCGCTCTGCGTCTTCGGGCCGGTCCACTACCAGGAGTTTCCCGAGGCGTTCATGGACTTCGTCGCCAGCCTCACCGGCAAGTCGCCCTCCACGACCGGCGCCGGCTCCGAGGGCGCGCTGACCAAGGCTCCGTTCAACGCCCTCCCGCCGATCCACGACCTCAACGCCGCGCTGGTGTCCGCGCTGCTGACCGAGATTCCGATCTTCTCGTCGGCCGCCGGCTGGCTCGGGCCGCGCTGCCGCGTGGACCACGACATCAGCCTGCTCGTCCCGGAAATCTGGGCGCGCATGTCGGCCGAGGAGCGCTCGCCGCGCTTCCTGATCGACAACGGCTATCTCGAGCGCTGCACCGACTGGGTGCACGACGGCACACCGGTCCTCGCGAGCCGGCTCGGCTGGCGCATCACCGCCCGTTTCGTCCAGACCTTCTGCGGCCGGGTGCTCAGCAACCCGAGCACGCTGTTCGACGAGGAACTCCTGCGCCCCGAACTGCAGGGCGCGGGGATCTTCGCCGAGGGCATGGACAATATCGTCCAGGCGATGCGCACCGCCGCGACCTCGTACTTCAACGACGGCTCGATCGACCAGGCCGTGCCGCCGCTCTACGCCCTCCTGCACATCATGCGGGACGGGACCTTCAAGGGCGTCGGCCCCGACAACCCCGAGTTCCGCGCCCTCTTCACGCGTGAGGCGATGCTCGCGAGCGACTGGTATCGCGACCGGCTCCAGGCCCAGCAGCGACGGGACGTCCGTCACTGGGAAACGCAGGCGCAGTACCTCGAGAAATTCCTCGCCCGCGCGAACTACGCGGATGTCGCCACGCACCTCCGGATCAAGGAGCGTCTCACCGCCGCCGAAGCCGCGCTGAAAACCGCGCGCGACCGGGCCTATGTCGACACCCTCGTCGGCACCATCGGCGTCGACCCCGCCCTCGTCCGCTGACGCGGAACAATTTCGCAGGGGATCGGTTTCGCAGCGGCGCCTTGTCCTCCGTAGCCCGGCGGAGGACGAGCGCGAGCGGGCCGACCGCGGGAAATGCTGAAAAGCGGAAAAGCGGACACGCTGAAATCCATCCAGCGGCCCGCTTCTTCGCACCCTCGTGGGGG